>NZ_CP136865.1:322249-644499 GCF_045689245.1 Congregibacter brevis
AGCTTCCGATAAGTTGCTCCACAGGCGCGAGCGCGCGAGTCACCAGTATGGATGCGGCAATCATTGCCCCCGGGCTGATTGCCCCTTCGAGCGCCAGTAAAGCACCGGTGGCCAACACCGCAACCTGGACCATCTGCCGTGCAACCTTGGAGATAGAACTTAAGATCTGAAGTCGCCGCGTTCCTGCTTCGAGCCACCCCAAAGCCTCATTGACCAATGTCTTCCAACCGCTGGCAATAACATTGCTCATACCCATAGCCAGAATGACTTCGCTATTCTCAACGGCATGCTCGGCGGAGCGCATACCGGCGCCGCTGCGTTCTCGACCCTCTTTTAATGTGTCGTGAGTCAGGCGTTCGTTCAGCAGGGCAAACCCGGCAAGGCCCAAAAATGCAGCCAGAGCGAGCCATCCTAGAATAGGGTGCAGCAAAAAGATCACCGCTAAAAATACGATAGACCAGGGCGCATCGAGTAAGGGCAGCAATCCCTGCCCGGCAAGATAGGAGCGCAATGTCTGTAGATCTGCAACACCGCGCGCCGACTGAGTGCCGCCGCTTAGTGGCGCTGCCTCAATGGATTGCTCTAATACCGGACGGCCGAGGCCGGACTCAATCAAAATACCAACGCGGGAGAGCATCATGCGTCGGAGTGCATCGAGAATACCGAAAGCCACCAGAGCGACGAGTACTATGCCGGTAAGCACCCACAAAGTATCGACACTGCGGCTGGTAAGAATTCGGTCGAATACCTGAAGCAGATACAGCGGCAGCGCCAGCATCAACAAGTTGACGCCAAAGCTGAAAAATACCACCCAAATAAAAGCCCCGCGAAGCGGGGCTATGACGGTGTTCAAATCAGGTTTCCCTTACCAAGCCACGTTAGCCGAACAACTCTTCCTGAGTTAACAGGATATCAGATAGCAAGACATCGCCCTCACCATTACTGAACGTGACAAGTGTCGAATCAACCTCAAAATCACCGTTGGTATCGATCTGCTCCGATGTTGCAGTGAGTCCGTCGATAAGCGAAATGCTGTCTTCACCCAAAGTGAAATCACCGATCACATCGGAGCCAGCGCCGGCGCCAAACTCAAAGGTGTCTAAGCCTTCACCTCCAAAGAGGAAGTCATTACCCGCGCCGCCGTTGATCAAATCGTCGCCCCCGAATCCGAACAGCAACGGATTATCCTGCGCATCACCGCGAATGACATCGTTGTTTTCTGATCCGAATACCCGCGAAACCCCGCTGATCGTATCGGTGCCACCAAAGGGATCTGTCGCGATACCGGTATTGAGGTCGATGCTCACGCCATTACCGGTATCAGCCCATGGACCACTCTCGAATCGATAGTCAACGCCGTCGTTGCCCCCTCGACCATTGATCGTGTCATTGCCAGGACCACCCACAAAGCGCTCGAACTCTCTAGAGCCTTCAGCCAACCCCTGGTCTGTGCGACCGCTGATAATGTCATCGAACCCAGATCCTATGACCCGGTTGATATCGGTTACGGTATCACTGGAATTAAAGCCGTCCTGACTGACCTGATTACTGGCCAAGTCAAGGTCCACCACGACTCCTGTCTCAGTCGCTTCACTCAGATTAAGAATATCAAATGCATCAACCTGGCCGGTAACCGTATCCGATCCTGATCCGGCTAGATACGTGTTCGTTCCAGTGCCGCCCTCAAGCTGGTCATTGCCACCGTTGCCAACCAAGAGATCATTGCCACCTTGGCCCTGAAGCAGATTGTCGTTCTCGTTACCATACAGCTGATCGTCGAAGTCTCCGCCACTCACACCATCGAACCCAAAGAGTGTATCTGTGAACAGATCCGGGTCTCTAGCAGTGCCCGGATCTACGGGAACGCCGTTCTCATCAACAATAAATGTGGCGTCCGACAAGTTTACGATCGCACCACGCTCATTGAGGTAGGTGAAACTGCTGTAATCGAGCTTGTCGTAACCACCCATACCCTCTAGCAGGTCGTTGCCTGGCCCACCAGCGAAATTATTATCTCCATCATCGCCCACAATCCAGTCGTTGTAGCTGGTACCAGAAACTTCTTCGATACCCACCAGTGTGTCTGTGAAGAAATCAGGGTCACGAGCCGTACCGGTCAATACCTCAGACCCATTTTCATCCTCTATGTCCGTGCGGTTTGATAGGTTGACAACGACCCCACGCTGGCTTTGAAACTGGAAGCTCTCGTAGTTGGCGCGGTCACGAATACCCTCACCGCCGTCGAGAACATCATCACCCGGACCGCCGGCGAGATTATCAAAGTCGCCCTCTCCACCAAATAGCTGGTCATTGCCAAAGCCGCCTTCCAGGTAATCGTCGCCCTCATCGCCGTTGAGAGTGTCATTACCAACAAAACCGCGCAGCGCATCGTTACCCGCCAGACCATTGATAGTGTCATTGCCCGAACCACCATCAAGCTGTGGGTCGGCCAGATCAAAATTGTCGTCGTTGATCGTGCCATCGATAGTCTGATCACTATCAAAGTCACTGTAGTTAACGAAGATGTTGCCCTGATTATCAATCAGGTCCTGATTGCTCACCTCACGCAAGGTGATGCTCAGACCCGGCAGGTCAATCTGGCTATAGACCGTGTTCTCATCACCTGGCTCTGTGCCCATAAACTCTGTGAGGTTCGCCTGAACCGTCGCAAAGTCGGGTACCGGTACTTGTGTCTCTCGCAGATCAATCGTGTCTACGCCAATCTCAAAGTCACCGATGAAGACGCCGCCGTTGCCCACAACAAAGTTGTCTGCGCCTGCGCCACCGTTAAGGCTGTCGTTTGCTCCATTACCCGCGCGAAGCTCATCATCGCCATCGTCACCAAAGAGATTATCGTTGCCATCGGCGCCATCAATAACGTCGTTGCCACCGCGCCCACTCAGACTGTTATCGCTGGAGTTACCAAAGATCTCGTCATCAAACTCACCGCCATTAGCGTTGTTGATGTTGTAAAGCTCGGTGACAAAACCGTCGGGCGTATAAGCCTCACCGCGCGAGTCAAAGTCGTAGGTGCCAAACTCACCCAGATAAATACCCACGCCGTTCGGATTAGCGAACTGACCTTCGTTCAGATCCAGGTTGGACCACTGATTGCCGCCATCGACGTAGTTAAAGCCGTCGCCCGGTTGGATGTTCGCACCCCAAGAGCCTGCAACAACGATTCCGTCGTCTCCAGCACCGCCCCAGACGTTGCCAACACCTTCAGCCCCCACAACGATCTGGTCATTGCCGTCGCCTGCCCAAATACCTTCAATACCGACAAGCGTGTCTAAGCCACCATCGGGATCAATGGCTTGCCCACTCTGCAAGAAAAGACCGTTACCAAAATCCCATGCCTGACCCGGGTTGTTCGGATCTATCTCGCTCAGGTTCAGATAGAGGTCGCCATTGAATGCGTAGCCGCCGTCATAAAGGACTTCGTCGTAGCCATCGTCAAAACCATCCTGGTTAAACGGACCATCGCCCCCGTTGATAAGGTCGTCGCCAGACCCACCATTGAGAGAATCATTACCCTCACCACCAAATAGCTGGTCATTGCCAAAGCCGCCTTCCAGGTAATCGTCGCCCTCATCGCCGTTGAGAGTGTCATTACCAACAAAACCGCGCAGCGCATCGTTACCCGCCAGACCATTGATAGTGTCATTGCCCGAACCACCATCAAGCTGTGGGTCGGCCAGATCAAAATTGTCGTCGTTGATCGTGCCATCGATAGTCTGATCACTATCAAAGTCACTGTAGTTAACGAAGATGTTGCCCTGATTATCAATCAGGTCCTGATTGCTCACCTCACGCAAGGTGATGCTCAGACCCGGCAGGTCAATCTGGCTATAGACCGTGTTCTCATCACCTGGCTCTGTGCCCATAAACTCTGTGAGGTTCGCCTGAACCGTCGCAAAGTCGGGTACCGGTACTTGTGTCTCTCGCAGATCAATCGTGTCTACGCCAATCTCAAAGTCACCGATGAAGACGCCGCCGTTGCCCACAACAAAGTTGTCTGCGCCTGCGCCACCGTTAAGGCTGTCGTTTGCTCCATTACCCGCGCGAAGCTCATCATCGCCATCGTCACCAAAGAGATTATCGTTGCCATCGGCGCCATCAATAACGTCGTTGCCACCGCGCCCACTCAGACTGTTATCGCTGGAGTTACCAAAGATCTCGTCATCAAACTCACCGCCATTAGCGTTGTTGATGTTGTAAAGCTCGGTGACAAAACCGTCGGGCGTATAAGCCTCACCGCGCGAGTCAAAGTCGTAGGTGCCAAACTCACCCAGATAAATACCCACGCCGTTCGGATTAGCGAACTGACCTTCGTTCAGATCCAGGTTGGACCACTGATTGCCGCCATCGACGTAGTTAAAGCCGTCGCCCGGTTGGATGTTCGCACCCCAAGAGCCTGCAACAACGATTCCGTCGTCTCCAGCACCGCCCCAGACGTTGCCAACACCTTCAGCCCCCACAACGATCTGGTCATTGCCGTCGCCTGCCCAAATACCTTCAATACCGACAAGCGTGTCTAAGCCACCATCGGGATCAATGGCTTGCCCACTCTGCAAGAAAAGACCGTTACCAAAATCCCATGCCTGACCCGGGTTGTTCGGATCTATCTCGCTCAGGTTCAGATAGAGGTCGCCATTGAATGCGTAGCCGCCGTCATAAAGGACTTCGTCGTAGCCATCGTCAAAACCATCCTGGTTAAACGGACCATCGCCCCCGTTGATAAGGTCGTCGCCAGACCCACCATTGAGAGAATCATTACCCTCACCACCAAATAGCTGGTCATTGCCAAAGCCGCCTTCCAGGTAATCGTCGCCCTCATCGCCGTTGAGAGTGTCATTACCAACAAAACCGCGCAGCGCATCGTTACCCGCCAGACCATTGATAGTGTCATTGCCCGAACCACCATCAAGCTGTGGGTCGGCCAGATCAAAATTGTCGTCGTTGATCGTGCCATCGATAGTCTGATCACTATCAAAGTCACTGTAGTTAACGAAGATGTTGCCCTGATTATCAATCAGGTCCTGATTGCTCACCTCACGCAAGGTGATGCTCAGACCCGGCAGGTCAATCTGGCTATAGACCGTGTTCTCATCACCTGGCTCTGTGCCCATAAACTCTGTGAGGTTCGCCTGAACCGTCGCAAAGTCGGGTACCGGTACTTGTGTCTCTCGCAGATCAATCGTGTCTACGCCAATCTCAAAGTCACCGATGAAGACGCCGCCGTTGCCCACAACAAAGTTGTCTGCGCCTGCGCCACCGTTAAGGCTGTCATTTGCTCCATTACCTGCACGAAGCTCATCATCGCCATCGTCGCCCTGGAGATAATCGTCACCGTCACCACCATCCAGGGCATCGTTTTCTGAACCACCAAATAGGCTATCGTTGCCCGCGCCGCCTTGAAGGTTGTCATCACCTACCTCGCCCTGCAGGTTGTCGTTACCTCCGCCGCCGATCAGGAAGTCATTTCCGTCCTGACCGCCAAAGAAGTTATCGCTGTTACCACCAACGATAACGTCGCTAAATGCCGTGCCGTTGATACCATTGATTCCGTTCAGTTGATCAACGAACCCATCAGGGTCCTGCGCTTGTCCCGACTCGAGCCAAGGACCAAAGCCTTGGAAGTTAGTGCCCTCTTCGCCAAGGTTTACGAAAATGCCGTTGGCGCTATTAAACTGTGGGTCAAAACCATCGCGTCGACCGTAATCAAAGTAATCAACGCCATCGTCGCCATTGCCAGTCACTTGATCCTGACCGCTGCCTGGCGCGAAGTTATCGCTCCCTCCGCCGCCGCCAAACAGCAGGTCATCACCAAACCCACCGGACAAGAAATTGTCGCCCGTGCTACCAACAATAATGTCGTTGAAATCGCTGCCGTTAACGTTCTCGATACCAGCTAGCGTATCGAAACCGCCGTCCGGATCTTGAGCTTGGTTGGTTCCCAGGGGGTTACCGTCAAAATCCCGGACGTCCGTGGTATTGAGTGACAAATTAACCACGGCGCCGCGCTGGCTCTGGAACTGGAAACTCGCGTAGTCCACGCTATCGGCAAAGCCATCCCCACCATCCAGCAAATCGTTGCCTGGACCGCCTGCGAGGCTATCGAAGTCTCCGCTCTGGCCGAAAAGCTCGTCATCACCAAAGCCGCCCTCAAGATAATCATCTCCTTCACCACCACTGAGGATGTCATCACCAGAGAATCCACGAAGCGCGTCGTTACCGGCAAGACCGTTGATCGTGTCGTTACCCGTACCACCATCGAGCTGGGTATTGTCGCCGAAGTTGTCGTCGAACTCAGTGCCTTCAATACTCGAAGCGCCAAAGTTGTCCGCATCTAACGCCCTAAAGCCACTGAAGTTGCCGGCCCCCAATTCACTGACTGCCACGCCACGTAAAGTAATGCTGATGCCGGGGAGCGTGATGTCTGTGTAAACCACATCCTCAAAAACACCCTCTGAAACTTCTTCATTCTCGGTGCGCTCAGTCGTGACACCTGGAGCCTGAAGTGTAAATACATCAGGAACCGGTACTTCAGAATCACTGAAGTCGATCACATCTTCGAGAGCATTAAAATCACCGATGAACACGGAACCGTTGCCCACAAAGAAGGTATCAAACCCCGCTCCGCCTTCTAGGTATTCATCTACACCATCACCAGCATGCAACTCATCGTCACCATCGCCGCCAAATAGCTGATCCTTGCCGGATCGACCAAAAATCTCGTCATTACCGCCAAAACCAAACAAGCGGTTTTCTTCATCGCCGCCAAACAAGCGATCATCGTTTTCGGTAGCAAATACCCCACTGACATTCAGAATGTTGTCGAAGCTGCCAAACTGATCGAGTGCAGCGCCGTTGCCCTGACCATTGAAGGAAAGGTTCACTATTATTCCACTGCCGGTGTCATCACCACGGTAGTCAACAATGTCATTACCACCGCGTCCGTCGATATAGTCCGCACCGTCGCCTGGCACAAAGCGATCAAAATCCCCGAACTCACCGCCTTGGTTGTCAACTCTGCCAAATATCACATCATTGAATGCAGAACCGATGACACGCTCTACGTTACTTACCGTATCAATGCCACCGAAACCGTCAGCGATGGCTCCGCTCTCTAGATCGGCCGAAATGCCTGCCGGTGCAGCACTGTAGTCAACGGCGTCGAAACCGTCGCCACCGTCAATTATGTCGTTACCCGCTCCACCGATAATAAAGTCAATACCATTTTCCGTATTACCCAACGCGTTGAAGGTGTCATCGCCGTCAGTACCAACAAGGTTATCATCACCGTCAGTTCCATCCACGGTGGAACCCGCCGTAGACGCTGGGAGGATAAAGTCGGTCAGGGAGATTTCCTCATCGGGGCTCCAGGTATCGCCGCCGATAAAGAGTGTTGCTGTACCAAAAGTGAAGAACGTTCCGCTGTCTGTATCACTCTGATTACTGAGCTGATTAGTGATATCAGCTCCCGTAACCAAAAAAGGCAAGGTAGTGAGATCGATTTTGTCCACACCGAGCTCAAACTGAGCAACAGTGTCGTCGCCCCCTCCCTGTATGACAAAGGTATCGATACCTGCCCCACCTTCAAGGTAGTCCGAGCCGATACCATCGATAAATGTATCCGCGGCAGCATCATCACTGAACCCTGCCAAAAGAACATCGTTGCCTGCGCCACCATCCAAGAAGTCGCTACCGGCTGCACCGAGAAGTAAGTTATCTTGGCTATCGCCAACGAGTGTGTCGTTATTAGCTGTGCCGAACACGTTCTCGATACTCGAGACTTCGCCACCGAACCCGTAACCATCGTTAGTGACTACACCGCTGCTAAGATCAATTATCAGGCTTTGATTTTCGTCGCCATTGTTGAACAGTGCATCAGTACCGCCGCCACCGTTGATAATGTCGAAGCCTTGCGCGCCAATAAACTGGTTATCGTTATCGTCACCGGTGATGACGTCGTCATAAATCGTGCCGTAGACGCGCTCGATGTTGACGACAGTATCGGTACCGCCGAACTCATCGAGAACAATACCTGTAGAAAGATCAGCGTTGATTCCCGAGCCGGTATCGGTAAAGCGATGGTCAATACGGTCGTTCGTACCCGCACCACCATCGATGTAGTCGTCTCCACCGCGTCCCTCAAAGCTTTGCGGAGCGTTGCCGTTATCAGCGCCAACAAACGAATCGCCTGAGTCAGTACCAATGACCTTTTCGATATTGACGATCGTATCAGTGCCACCAAATCCGCCAGTAACAGTCTGCGCAGCCAGATCTACCTGAATGCCGAGACCTGCACCGCTGTAGTCTGCAAAGTCGAAGCCTTCGCCGCCGTCGATCGAGTCATTGCCGGGTCCAGCAACAATGGTGTCGTTGCCCGCGCCGCCCACAAAGTTTGTGTCTCCGGCGCCACCCTCGAGGGTGTTATCAAATTCATCGCCAATCTGATCATCGGGGCCTACCGCCACCCCAAAATCAAAGAGCGCCGCGCCACCTGTCTCAATTTCGGCCTGAGACACACCACGGAGCGTGATGAACAAGCCGGGCAAAGCAATATCGGTATGTACAACATCCACCGTGCCGCCGTTGCCATCATCTTCCTCAACGGTGTATTGGTTGAGTGCATTTTGAACTTGAGCGAAGTCTGTAACCGGGCTGAGTGCACCGGAGAGATCTATGCGGTCTTCCAACGGATTGAAGTCACCGATGTAGACGCTGCCCGAATTCAGTTGGAACGTATCGTTACCCGCACCGCCCTCGAGATAATTGCCTTCTCCGCTACCGTGGTCGAGGGTGTCATTTCCGTCCTGACCAAAGAGTTCGTTACGGTTTGCATCACCAATGATGACGTCGCTCTGAGCGGTGCCAAACACGCGCTCGATGCCGGCCACCGTGCCGGTAAAGCCATAACCGTCATTGGCAACTTGGCCAGTCGCGAGGTTTATCTCAAGGGACTGATCTTCGGTACCGTTGTTAAACAGGGCGTCAAAACCTTCACCGCCATCGATATCGTCAGCGCCACGATCACCAATAAACTGGTTATCGTTGTCGTCACCGGTGATAACGTCGTCATAGATCGTGCCGTAGACCCGCTCGATGTTGACTACCGTATCGGTGCCACCAAATTCGTCTTGTACAATGCCAGTGGCCAGGTTTGCATTGATACCCGAACCGGTGTCTGAGAACCGATGGTCGATGCGGTCATTGACGCCTGCACCGCCGTCAATGTAATCGTCGCCTCCACGCCCCTCAAAGCTCTGGGGAGCATCGGTATCGCCACCGACGAGTGAATCATCAAAGTCCGAAGCAATGATTTTTTCGACGTTCGTGATCGTATCTGTACCGCCGAAGCCGCCGGTTACGGTACCCGCACCCAAATCGACATCTATGCCTAATGGCGCACCGTTATAATCGACGATGTCGAAGCCTGTGCCTCCATCGATGTTTTCATTGCCAGGGCCAGCAGTGATGAAATCATTGCCCGCATCACCAAAGAACGTAGTGTCTCCGGTTCCCCCTTGTAATGCGTCATCGCCGGGGCCGCCGATCTGGTCATCCGCTGGATCGGCAGCTGGTAGGATGAAGTCGCTCAGCTGCAGCTCTTCGTTAGGCGCCCAGGTGGGATCACTGACGAACAATGTTGTGTCAGGCCCCAACTGCAGGAAGGTTGCACCATCAGTATTGTCCTGATTGGCAAGCTGCGCCTGAAGGTAAGCCTCAGAAACAAAGTACGGCAAACCTGAAAGATCGATTTTATCGACACCAAACTCAAAGCTGCCGATGCTGCGATCGCCAGTGCCTTCGATGACGTAGATATCAGCACCACTACCGCCATCCAGGTAATCATTGCCGCCGTTCGAAGTTAGCGTATCGTCGCCATCCTGACCAAAGAGTAAATCCGCCCCCAGGCCACCCGCAATGTCGTCATCGCCTCCAGCGGCAGCCAGGACATTGTCTTGACCATCACCGGTAATGGAGTCGCCCTGCTCACTACCGAACGCACGGTTAATGTTGAGAAGAGTATCCGTATTACCCCATGGATCAATTGCGGTGCCGTTCGCATCGCCGTTTGCGCCGAGATTGATAGTGACGCCGCTGCTACCGTTCACTGCATCCCGATAATCAACAGCGTCGTTGCCACCCTGACCATCAACAAGGTCTGTTCCATCGCCGGGGCGGAAGCGATCAAAAGTCCCATCCTGATCGACGCGACCCAGAATGGTGTCATCGCCCGCACTACCCACTACTCGATCGATATTTTCCAGTGAGTCAGTGTCTCCGAACCCGTCTTCAATGACGACGCCTGTCTCAAGATTGACGTTCACGCCTGTAGGGGAACTGCTGTAATCGATGGTATCGAATGAGTCTAGGGTGCCCTTATAGACATCGGTACCCGCGCCAGCGATCAATATGTCGTTTCCAGAGCCGCCGGTAACCACGTCATCGCCCTCACCACCGGTGAGCGTGTCGACACCTCCGTTGCCAGTGATGATGTCGTTACCAACACCACCATCGAGAACGTTGTCTCCCGCGTCACCCACCAAAAGGTCATCGTCGGGAGATTCGGTTGCGCCTGTCGCGTCACCTACGACAGCGGCTTCGACTTCAGTCTCAAGTTCGTCTACAAATTGCGTGGTATCAGCTACTGAAACATCGCCATCGCTAACGGCATCGGCGGTCTCGCCCTGAGCGACTTGTGAGACCTGCGATACGTCTGAAAGGAAAGCAGCGCCATCGACATTCCCTGTTGCAACAGCATCGGCTACAGCGGTATCTACTACTGTATTAGAAGCTTCTGCAAGGCTTGCCACCGCCTCTGCCTGAACTGGTATATCTGTTATTCCTGATGCTTCAGCAGCTTCATCAGCTGCTCCAGATACAATCTGTTCAACATCACTAGCTCCACCGCCCTCCGGAGCTACAAGATTTACCGGGGAAGGACTGGTATTAATGAGATTTGCGAGTGATGCAAACGCTGCTGACTCACCTTCAGTCTCACTGACTTCTCCACCCGAAGCACCAGCGACAGCGGAGCCCGCTATTTTCGCGGTATTCAGTACCTGGCTGGCAACGCTGAACACGGCTGCAGCCTGCTCCTTCGCCGCCGGATCAACAGAGTTGGCCAGGACATCGATAGGATCGTAAGTACTCAGGTCTACGTCGGGCAAACCCAATGATTGCTGGACTCGAAGTTCAGCCTCTGCAAGCGCCAAGGCTGGATCCGATGGCAAGGTGGGATCGCCGCTCTCAAGAACCGCGACAACCAGTGTTGTGAGCGGGGTTATAACCGTCGAACCTTCGGGTGCCTTCAGTACACCTTCAAAAGGCAGACGTGTAGAGATATCCACACCGCCTGTCATGTAGAGCGTGCCGGATACCGCGCCGGACAGTGAGAACTGACCGACTTCGTTGGTAGTACCAAATGCTTCTAGGCCAGGATCGAATTCGCCGTCACCATCGGCGTCCGCCCACACAAAGCCACCGGAAATGTAGCCGTCCTGGCTGTTACCGTCTTCTACTTCGCCCGTGATATTGACGGTAACGTTCACTGGCTGAGTGAATGCACCATCAACATCAGCGACTCGATAACTGAAGCTGTCACCACCGATAAAGCCATTGCCCGCGGTATAAGTAATTGTTCCGTCGGGATTAACGTCGGCTTGGCCGTTATTAGCCGCATCGATAATCTCTACAGAACCGACATCCAACGCCGTTTCCAAATCACTGTCGTTTGCGAGCACATCAATAATGATTTGCTGCAGGGCTTCTACATCACCCCCGTCGTCTGACTGGCCCACAGGTGCATCATTTACCGAATTAACGGCGATAGCAGCCGTCAGAGGTACCGCACCTCCCTGACCGTCCTGAACCGTGTAGTCAAAACTTGCGTCGCCAAAGAAATCCTCAGTCGGAGTGAAAACTATAGAACCGTCAACGACGGCAACCGTACCGCCGACAGCATTCCCGACCCCGGTAATCGACAGCGTACCGCCATCCGTATCCACTGCATTGCTATCGGCCAACAAGTCCAGCAATGCTATTTCGAGCGGCGCATCCTCATCAGTCGCATAGTTTGCGGCTTCCGCAGTTGGTTCGACATTCGCCACGTCGGACACATTAACAGTCGCGGTCAATGGCAAATCGTCGCCTACCGTGCCATCACTAATTGTGTAGTCAAACGTCGCAGCACCATCAAAGTCTTGCGCCGGCGTAAACGTAATCGTTTCGCCATCCACGGAAACTGTGCCGCCTTGTGGATTGGTCACATTGGTAATCGTTAGTGAAGCATCAGCATCCGCATCCGCCGCATTACTACCCGACAACAGCTCGGCAAATGTAATCTCTCTCGGCGCATTTTCTTGCGTCGCAAATGTCGCGGCAGTGCCCGTAGGCGCATCATTTACAGATGTAATCGCTATTGTCGCCGTAGCTGTAACCTCGATCGCACCGTCGCTGATGGTGTAGTCGTAGCTCGCGGGGCCGTTGACGTTAGCCGCCGGCGTGAAAACAACCTCACCCGTCACGCCGTCAATAACCACGGTACCCGTTGACGCATTGCCCACGCTCACTAACGTTAACGCGTCGCCATCAACATCACTCGCACTGGCGATTAAGTCAGCTGGAGACGTAGTCAGGACGCCATCTTCGTCCATCGCACCCAAATCGATGCCCGAGGACGTCGGCGCATCGTTAACTGCCGTGATTGCAATCGTAGCCGTGGCACCAGACTCGCCGCCTTGGCCATCATCAACCGTGTAGCTAAACGTCGCGTCAGCTGTTTGATCCTGCGCTGGCGTAAAGCGGTACTCGTCATCGCCAACTTTCTCGAGAGTACCCTGCGATATCGAGCTCAGATCAACCACCGCTGACAGAGGGTTGCCCTCTGGATCGCTGGAGGAGCCCAGCAGGTCTGCAGTGCTTAGCAGAAGTACCTTGTCTTCGGTCGTCTTAAAGCTGGTATCGATGACATTTGGAGCGTCGTTTACGGGATCAATCGTGATCGACAGCGTCGATGTATCGCCAACAGTGTTACCGAGATCATCACTCATGCTGTAAACAGCATCCGGCACCAGGCCGCTGTAGTTCGGAGCAGGCGTGAACGAGTAAGCGCCATCGCTTGCGATGTTCAGTGTGCCCACGCCAACAATAGAAGCGTCATCGCCCGCGTCGTAATCCACGCCACCAAACTCAAAGCCGGTGACAACAACGTCACCATCAGCCGTTGAGGCGGGCGTACCATCAAGTACGTTGCCAGTGAGCTGCACATCTTCATCAGTTGAAGCGATTTCATCGTCGTCAGAGAAAACAGCATCTACTGCGTTAACAGCGATAGATATGGTGGCTTCGTTAGAGCTGAGATCGCCATCGCTCACTGTATAGGTAAGCGTTACGCCTTCTGACCCTTCGGCAGGCGCAAAAGTAAGTTTGTTGGCTAGTAGATCAGCAACGGTGATTTCCAATCCGCCGCTTGGGAGTTCACTAATAGCGTCCGCTTCAAAATAGAGGACGCCGGACTCTGGTAAGCTGGCTAGAGTAATGCTCGCGAATTCTGTGTTATCGACGTCTGTGTCGTTGCCCAGAATAGCTGCCGAAGAAAGCGTGAGAATCGAGTCTTCGTTCACACTCAAATCATCATCAAAAGCCACGGGCGCATCGTTCACGTTGGCAATTGGGCCAACAGCAAGACTCTCGACCTGCTCGGCAGTACCATCATCATCGGTGTAGCTCGCGACCACCGTGATGTTTTCGCCCACATCTTCTTGGGTCAGGGTGTACTTGTCGCCGGTGGCGCCATCAATGTCTACGCCACCGCGTTGCCACTGGTAGCTGATATCACCAAGGCCATCAGCGTCGTCCAAGTCGTTGGACGCCGTGAGCTCACTGTCTTCCTCGGCCGTACCCGTGATCGTCACCGATCCCGTCGGCGCATCGTTCTCGTTCGTCGGAATGACAGGGTCACTGCTGACCTGCTCATCGGTACCCTGAGCATCGGTGTAGCTCGCGACCACCGTAATCTCTACACCCACATCATCCTGGGTCAGGGTGTACTTGTCGCCTGTGGCGCCATCAATGTCTACGCCACCACGTTGCCACTGGTAGCTGATATCGCCCAGACCATCTTCATCTTCAAGCGTGTTACTCGCCGTCAGCTCGTCACCGTCAGTCGCTGTGCCTGAGATCGTTACCGACCCGGTGGGCGCATCATTCAGGTTGGCAACCGGACCAACAGCAAGACTCTCGACCTGCTCGGCAGTACCACCATCATCGGTGTAGCTCGCAACCACCGTGATGTTTTCGCCCACATCTTCCTGGGTCAGGGTGTACTTGTCGCCGGTGGCGCCATCAATGTCTACGCCACCGCGTTGCCACTGGTAGCTGATATCACCAAGGCCATCAGCGTCATCCAAGTCGTTGGACGCCGTGAGCTCACTGTCTTCCTCGGCCGTACCCGTGATCGTCACCGATCCCGTCGGCGCATCGTTCTCGTTCGTCGGAATGACAGGGTCACTGCTGACCTGCTCATCGGTACCCTGAGCATCGGTGTAGCTCGCGACCACCGTAATCTCTACACCCACATCATCCTGGGTCAGGGTGTACTTGTCGCCTGTGGCGCCATCAATGTCTACGCCACCACGTTGCCACTGGTAGCTGATATCGCCCAGACCATCTTCATCTTCAAGCGTGTTACTCGCCGTCAGCTCGTCACCGTCAGTCGCTGTGCCTGAGATCGTTACCGACCCGGTGGGCGCATCGTTCAGGTTGGCAACCGGACCAACAGCAAGACTCTCGACCTGCTCGGCAGTACCACCATCATCGGTGTAGCTCGCAACCACCGTGATGTTTTCGCCCACATCTTCCTGGGTCAGGGTGTACTTGTCGCCGGTGGCGCCATCAATGTCTACGCCACCGCGTTGCCACTGGTAGCTGATATCACCAAGGCCATCAGCGTCGTCCAAGTCGTTGGACGCCGTGAGCTCACTGTCTTCCTCGGCCGTACCCGTGATCGTCACCGATCCCGTCGGCGCATCGTTCTCGTTCGTCGGAATGACAGGGTCACTGCTGACCTGCTCATCGGTACCCTGAGCATCGGTGTAGCTCGCGACCACCGTGATCTCTACACCCACATCATCCTGGGTCAGGGTGTACTTCTCACCCGTAGCGCCATCAATGTCTTCGCCACCGCGTTGCCACTGGTAGCTGATATCGCCCAGACCATCTTCATCTTCAAGCGTGTTACTCGCCGTCAGCTCGTCACCATCCGTCGCCGTGCCTGAGATCGTTACCGACCCGGTGGGCGCATCATTCAGGTTGGTAACGGCAGCAGTGGCACCACTTGCTACCGTCTCTGTTGTGTTGCCACCATCGGTATAAGACGCTTCTGCCGTGATCTGTTTGCCAACCTCGGCCTGCGTCAGTGTGTACGTTGCACCCGTGCCAACAACATTGCCGTCAGCCTTCCACGTGTACGTGATCGTTCCCAGGCCATCAGCGTCAGCCAGCGTATTGCTGGCAGTCAGGACGTCATCCTCAGCGGGCGTCGTGTTGTCGATCGTAACCACGCCAGTCGGCGCATCGTTTTCGTTCGTCGGAATGACAGGGGCGCTGCTGACCTGCTCATCGGTACCCTGAGCATCGGTGTAGCTCGCGACCACCGTAATCTCTACACCCACATCATCCTGGGTCAGGGTGTACTTGTCGCCTGTGGCGCCATCAATGTCTACGCCACCACGTTGCCACTGGTAGCTGATATCGCCCAGACCATCTTCATCTTCAAGCGTGTTACTCGCCGTCAGCTCGTCACCGTCAGTCGCTGTGCCTGAGATCGTTACCGACCCGGTGGGCGCATCGTTCAGGTTGGCAACCGGACCAACAGCAAGACTCTCGACCTGCTCGGCAGTACCACCATCATCAGTGTAGCTCGCGACCACCGTGATGTTTTCGCCCACATCTTCCTGGGTCAGGGTGTACTTGTCGCCGGTGGCGCCATCAATGTCTACGCCACCGCGTTGCCACTGGTAGCTGATATCACCAAGGCCATCAGCGTCATCCAAGTCGTTGGATGCCGTGAGCTCACTGTCTTCCTCGGCCGTACCCGTGATCGTCACCGATCCCGTCGGCGCATCGTTTTCGTTCGTCGGAATGACAGGGGCGCTGCTGACCTGCTCATCGGTACCCTGAGCATCGGTGTAGCTCGCGACCACCGTGATCTCTACACCCACATCATCCTGGGTCAGGGTGTACTTGTCGCCTGTGGCGCCATCAATGTCTTCGCCACCGCGTTGCCACTGGTAGCTGATATCGCCCAGACCATCTTCATCTTCAAGCGTGTTACTCGCCGTCAGCTCGTCACCGTCAGTCGCTGTGCCCGATATCGCCACAGCGCCTGTCGGCGCATCATTGACCGGTGTAACGTTGATCGTAACGTCGGCGGTGTCGGTCAAGTCCCCATCAGAGATGGTGTAAGTGAAGGTGGGCGCTGACTGCTGAGGCTCATCGCCACCATGCACATAACGGAAAGAACCATCAGCCTTAATAAACAGATCGCCTTCAGCAATCGAGAGCTGGAACTCTTCTGTTTCTTCACTGTATTCGAGGTCGGGATCATTGACATCTAGCTCAATGTCATTGACTTTTGTTACGGATAGGAGCGTACCTTCGGGGTCACTGTCCATGCCAGCATCCGGGCCCAGGCCCTCGATCAGGTTACCCGTAAGCTCGTTGCCCTCGGCAACGGTGTAGCTATCATCCACAGCGGTAGGTGACTGGTTGTCGCCTGCCACCACATCGACAGTGGCCTCAAGGCGCACACTGCCGCCATTGCCGTCCTCTATGGTGTATTCGAAAGACGCCTCGCCCGTGAAACCCTCATCGGGAGTGAAAATAATGAAATCGCTATCGCTGGGGTCAAATTCGACTTCGCCGTCGCGAGCTTTGCGAAAGCTGGCTATAGATAAATCGTCGCCATCTACATCGTCTGCACCGCTCTTCTCAAGTAGCTCCGTAACGGGTATGCGAAGAACAGTATCCGCGCTAACTTCCAATTCGACATCGCTGCCGGTGGGGTCATCGTTGCTGCCCAGAACCACCAAATTGACAGTCGCGGTGCTGGTTTGTCCCGCATTACCATCAAGCGCAATGGTGTACTCAAAGCTATCTTCACCAAAGAAATCAGGATTCGGTGTGTATTTTAGAGTTTGGCCATTCTCGACCAGAGTTCCGTTCGCTGGCTGCGTAAACTCAACAAGGGAGAAGTCGATGTCATCAGCAGCGCTATCGTTGCTCAGCAGCGCCTTTTTCTGGATGACTACACTACGATCTTCCCTAACCGCAACCGTGTCATCAACACTAGTGATTGGATCGCCATCAGGCTCTCCTCTGCCCCCACGATTTGTGAACCGAGAGCCGAACGAAAATCCAAAAGCCATAGCTGCGCCTTTTACTTATTTTACTGACTAAACATGTAATCGCGTTTTATTAAGAGATGCTTGGCGGCATCTAATAGGAAGAGGCCGCCTCAGGGGCGTCAACTTTTAATGCGACGCATCCTCAACCCCACAAGACCAAGGCCTAGAAGAACAAGAGTCGCAGGAACAGGGACTTGCTGAAACTCAGGTATCCCTTCAGACAAAAGCTCAATGGCCTCAAGACCTTGCTCTCCCTCCTGCAACACTACAAGTTGCCCGTAGCCAACAGAATCGGGAAGCCCGCAAATGACGCCGAAACATAAATCAAGACCATAGATTTCAGTGTCACTGACTGTTGCCACCAAAAAATTTGCCGCTGTGACATTGCCACCGAACACATCGAATTGATTAAAGAAAGTCAACGGACCGGCACCAGCAAAAACCAGCGCTCCCACTGGAGACAAATCGACGAAAACACTGTCAGCTGCGGCAAAGGTGTCATCGAAACTCGGCAGCCCTGTGATGCGACCGCTTACCTCGCTACCGGCTGAGCCAAAACTGAACGAATAAACGGGCCCCGCCGACGCCTGCAGCGAAAACATCGCCAGCATCATCGAAACCGCTGCACCCAAGAATAATTTTTTTACGAAGATCACAATGACTACCCTTATCAACAGAAAAACAGTGGATCTGTTGAACGCAACTTTTGTACCGAAACACTTTTTCTTTTTATTTTCTGATATTTATGTCAGTTGCTCTAAAGCGCTAGCTCACCAAACGTAAAGAATGCTGACACTATTATTTGCTGTAGATTCAAAGTGTTAGGCAACAGTCAGCCCCTGTGTTTCCACAGAAAGGAAAAACAGTGCAGCTAATCTTTGTTGAATTTAATCTTAGGCGGATGACAAAGATTCACCACTAAAAAAAATTAGAGTGGCGAATGCAGGGTTTTTACGCGTTTAGTTATCAGGATCTGCAGCGCTAACGACCAGGTTCAGTTTGAATCTAGCGAGATTCCCAACTTCCGTGCCTGAGAGACAATCTGTCGATTGGTGCGTGCACCTAAGCGAGTTTTTAGCTGATTAACATGAAAAGAGACTGTTGCCTCTGAGATGTCCAGGTTCGATGCAATTTGTTGATTAGATGAACCTTCATTCAACATCCCCAGAACTTCAATCATTCTTGATGTGAACAGATCCCCCCCATTAAGACTATCAACGATAGGAGCCACATCAGGGGAGTAAAAAGTATCTCCATCTACCACCTGACGAACGGCGGACATCAGTAAATCAACACTCGAGGCTTTGGTCAAAATCCCGGAAAAACCTGCAGAGTATGCGCGCTGAATATCAACATCACTGAGTAACCCCGAAAAAACGATCCCCCGCAGTTGCGAGTTCGTGCTGGAGCACTGCTCATAAAAATCAATTCCGTCACCATCACTTAGCGCAAGATCTACAATCAAAGCCTTAGGGGAGTGCAAAGACAATTGATGTTCCGCATCCTTGAGCGTAGCAGCGGTCACCACTTCACCCATAGAGTTTGCGATTAACTGCTGCGTAATGCTGTCTACGATCAACGGATGATCGTCCACCACCAAGAAGTCTGCCGACATCAATTAGCCTCGGTTAGGGATCTGCGATAACACGCGATGGAAATAGCCTGAGCGAGTGCGGGTAGTGTTAAGGGAAAGCACAATATGGCATCTGCGGTCTGAGACCACTTGTCACGATTCTCTGGTGATCGGTCGAAACAGGCGACTATGTTTACAGAGCGAGAAAGTCTCACCTCTGCTGCCTCACTAAACACGCGAATTCCATGGCTAGCATTATCACCATCGTCCAGTATTTTGCTGCCCCGGATAATACTGACAAACCGTGCCCACAACTCTGGCTCACCAACAAAGACCAGGTTTTGTCCAGATTTAGAGATATCGGGTAAGGGCATACTCAGCCCGAACATAGACCCACCATCGCTACGCGACGCGCTTTCAAGCTTTGCCCCATAGGCAGCTGCAAGCTGCCTACAAACTGACAGCCCGACGCCCACCCCGGAAGTTTGCGGTGATAAGCGCACGGACTTGTCCTCGTCCGTGATACTCGCTAGTTCCGTCGCACTAAGCCCGGGTCCCTGGTCATACACTCGAAGACTCACATGGTCATCCGCGCGGCGGCACACCAAAAGCACGCGCTTCCCATCGCTGTACTCAATGGCGTTCGCGATCAGATTGGAAAGCACCCGCACCACCATGTTGCGGTCCGCGGCAATTGAATCGCATTGGCTTCGGTAGGAGATGCTCTTACCCGCTTTGTCCGCCCGCTCTCGGAAGGTCAGTTCCAGCGTCTCAAACAGCTCAGCCACTTTGATCTCTTCAATCATCGGAATAGCCCCCGCGCCAACCTGACGATTGTTACTCACCATTAGGTTCATAGTCTGCTGAACGCTACCTAGCATCTGGCCCAATTGCTGGGAGTCTGATTGAGCGTCCACAAGGTCTTTAGAACTAACAATGCGCTTGTTTAGCGCAAGAGCCCCACTGACCAAATTTCGAGCATCATGACTCGCTGCCAAGA
Organism: Congregibacter brevis; assembly: GCF_045689245.1. Taxonomy (GTDB): domain Bacteria; phylum Pseudomonadota; class Gammaproteobacteria; order Pseudomonadales; family Halieaceae; genus Congregibacter; species Congregibacter brevis. The sequence goes on from NZ_CP136865.1 coordinate 342,240, forward strand.
CCATGCGCGCGCGCTCGCTCATATCCTGCAGCGCAGCTGCGGACTTCGCATCCGCAGCATCCTTCTGCAACTGCAAACGCCTGACCCTAAGTGCGATAGACACGGCAACTAAGGAGGCTTCAGTAAAGCAGGCCGGCCCAAGCAGATACCAATCCACATTTGTCGCAGGCAGTACCCCCGCTGTGGAAAGCATGAGCATCACGAACTGCAGTGCTAACACCGTCCAGGCTACGCCAAGTAACGCCCTCTCCAATCGCGCTTCACGCCCAGAGAACGCCACTTGTATTGGCAAACTCACGAAGGTTGCGACCACAAAACACCAACCGGAAATGATGATCCCGTCGGTGAACTGTCGCGCAAAAGACATACTGACCGGCACCAGCATTAGGTGAAGAGCTAAGGCGAACCCCGTTAAGCGGTACCAGTAGTCAGCCATCTGGCGACCTTTAAGGCCCAAAAACCTCCGCGCAAAGGTTGAAAGCAGTAACGCGGAACACATCGCAGACGAGGCACCAAACGTTCTACCCCACTCGGGAGAATTGTAAAACCACCACGCGGTCGTTAAACCCTGTAAATGCAAGCAACACAGTAGCAGCGCACTCGTGGCAGCCGTGTACAGAATGTAGATGCGATCGCGAGTGGCAAGAAACACCAAAAGGTTAAAGAAAATGAGAACGCCAGTGCCAGCGGTAGAGAAGATAAACAAACTGAATTGCGAAAAAGTGAAACGGGTTAGCAGCGAAGTTGGAATAACTCGCATCGGGAGCCACCCGGCAACGGCGGCTTGAAAACGAACCACAAAGGTCGCTGACTCCCCGGGCTCTAAGCTGAACTCAGCTGCTAGGTTGAAGTACCTTTGGAGACTGATTTTGCGCTGTGTGTTTGAAGCGTTATCTAACATTAGCTCCAGACCATCGGGCCCGAGCTTGTAGATTTCCAGAACTTCGACATTCGTTCGCAAGGTATTCAGCAACCATGCCCCCGGCTTAGCGGTCGCGTTAGTGACGCTAAATCGTATCCACGCCGGTCGCTTCTGCGCGCCAAGATTTACAAGGGGTTCTGGGTAAGGCGTTAAAAGCGGAGAAACCAGAGCATCGGATGCCGACATACTTACAGGGGCATCCGCTAACACATCACTCTGCTGTGCGAAGTTGGAGGTGATGACGTCTTGGGTAAGTTGCAGCTCTTGCGCTACTGCCGCGGAGCAGGCGACAAGAAACAGCCAAGCGGGTAGCAAACACGTTATACAAAGACGAAATGCACTTACGGCCAACGTTGTCCTTAAGTTTTTTGTCGTTGACGGGCTTTAAAGCTTTAGTGCATCTTATATTAGATTTCGCTATTCAAGGCAAACCTGCAAGTCGAGTTCGCGGCGCGCAGTTTTCTCAATTATTTTCGCGCCCCTGGATACACAACACTCCACAACCAAGTCCAAAAGCTATTTTTACCTAACACCATGCGATCGACTTCATCAAAAAATCTGAGCTGCCCTTCAGGATCGGCAAAGTAGTGAAGTCGGGTGATCATCTCTCGATCTGCATCAAGTTCTTTTACAACCTTTGCCGGGTTACCAGCTACAACCACATTCGCTGGTACATCTTTGGTTACCACGGACCGTGCGGCCACCACAGTGTTTTCCCCAATAGTGACGCCCTTGAGTACCGTGGCATGATCTCCCAGCCAAACGTTGTCACCAATGTGCACCGGCGTCACATGCTCACTACGCTGAGTGCGATCGTAAACCGTGTGCCAGTCTGAGTCCGTTATGTAAGTACCGTTAGCCATCATGACGCCATCACCAATGGTGATTTCGTCGGACGCACTAAGGCGCGAACCCGGACTCATCAACACCCCCCGACCAATGCGAATCGTTCCAGCCCCAGCCTCTCGGCCCCAGACGCCGATCTCGACGCGATGCATAGGCTCAGCGACGGCGGTAAAGCACTCTCCTATGTGAATATTCGGTCCCGAAATAATCACGTAGCGCGGCTTCATAAAAGTCGAGTAATCGCCAAGGCTCGCGCATTCGGGGCGTAGAAAATAGTTGACGTACCAGCGGCGGTAACGGAGATAGGCTTTTTTAACCCAATAGGGTCTTAAATCATCACGCATGAGAGTGCAGTAGAATTGCGACTTACGAAGCGCTAACCGTATCATCCCCAGCCAGTATCCAACCAATCATGCTTCCTCAATGCAGTCATCGTCACGACCAGTACAGAGTAGTCAGCGAACAGTTCATCCTGGTTTGCCGGCATTGCTTCGTCGCCATGAGCAACACGAATGGCAAAAACCTGTGCAAGACGTTGATCTGCCTGCGCTCGAACAGTTAGATCGAGCATTGCAAGATCATGCAGGGCCCGTCGTTCTCGACTCTTTTTGCGGAACTGGCCAGAGCACGGCCATACTCTGTTCACGGAGAACCGATGCGCTCGTTATTGGCGTAGACAAATCCTCTCACCGATTAAACCGTCAACCCGCCTTACCCGAAAACGGCTTACTGCTGCAGGCACATTGCGAAGCGATCTGGAGGCACCTAGTAGAACGAGGCATCAAGCTCTCGACCCATAAAATCCTCTACCCAAATCCCTGGCCAAAGCCCGGCCACCTCGGACGGCGAGTTCATGGGCATCCAGCGTTTCCTCTGTTGTTAAGACTTGGTGGCCATTTGGAGCTGCGCAGCAATTGGCAAACCTATGTCGAGGAGTTTGGCGTTGCGCTCGGCTTGCTTGGCCACGCGTCCCGAGTCGCTGTTGTGCCTAAAGAGGAAACGTCTCTCACCCTTTTCGAAGAAAAGTATCGACAGAGTGGACACGAGCTTTGGTCCATAAACACCAACATCAGGGTATCCGAGCCTTTGGAAGATTAGGCTTCTACGCATGAACACTAGCGCGCAATCCGCTACCCTTAGCATCATGACAAGAGGATCAAAGCTATGATGCCCGGAATCGACGACCCGATCTGGCAGCGAATCTGCGAAGAGACGCGGCAGCACTCACAAGACGAGCCTATGCTCGCCAGTTACCTCCACGCCACCATCCTCAACCACAAGAGGATTGAGCGCTCTTTAAGCTTCTTGCTCGCGAACCAACTGGATAGTCCAGCGGCTTCGTCGTTGCTCCTGCGTGAAGTGATGCTTGAGGCTTTTGAGGCAGACCCTGCAATACTGGACGCAGTTCGAGCTGACTTGCTTGCAGTTCTTGAAAGAGATTCAGCTACGCATGAACTCTATACACCGTTTTTGTACTCCAAAGGCTTCCATGCACTGCAGGCGCACAGGGTATCGCACTGGCTTTGGAGCAACGGCCGGGAATCACTCGCATTATTTTTTCAGAACCGCGTCAGCACCAAGTTTGCCGTAGACATTCACCCTGCCGCACGGATTGGCAAAGGCATCATGCTCGATCACGCCACAGGACTGGTTATCGGCGAAACTGCACGCGTTGGTAACAACGTGTCGATTCTGCAGTCAGTCACCTTGGGTGGTACCGGTAAAGAAGACGGCAACCGTCACCCGAAGATTTGCGACGGAGTGCTAATCAGCGCTGGTGCAAAAATCCTCGGCAACATCTGCGTCGGCGAAGGCGCCAAGGTTGGAGCGGGGAGCGTTGTGCTAGAGCCCGTTGCGCCGCACACAACCGTGGCCGGCGTTCCAGCCAAAGTCGTTGGCAAGCCGAATACCGATCAACCCGCCCTGGATATGGACCATAGCTGGCCCTGCTGCGACGACTAAAATCAGTCGCGGTGATACTGAGGCGACAACTCAATCACTGCATCAACAAACGCCGTCACATGGTCGGGATTTACGCCCGGAGTGATGCCGTGACCGAGATTGAAGATGTGGCCACTGCCATGGCCAAAGCCTGCAAGGATGCTAGCTACTTCTTCACGAATACGCTCTGGCGAAGCAAATAGCATCATAGGATCCATATTGCCTTGCAGCGCCACTCGATCACCAACCAGCTTCTTCGCGGTGGAGATATCTGTGGTCCAGTCGATACCTACAGCCTGCGCGCCACAATCAGCGATAGTCGGCAGCCACTGCCCCCCGCCCTTAGTGAAAACAATCACGGGAACAGGGCGACCATCGGCCTCCCGCGGCAAGCGAGATACGATCCGCTGCATATATTTAAGAGAGAACTCCTTGTAAGCCGCGGCGCTCAGGCTGCCACCCCAGGTATCAAAGATCTGCAACGCTTGCGCACCGGCTTCGACCTGAGCGGTAAGGTAATCGGCAACAGCATCCGCCAGTAGGGTCAGCAGTTCGTGCATGAGCTCCGGCTGATCGTAGGCCATAGTCTTAACCCGGGAGAAATCCTTGGAAGAACCTCCCTCAACCATGTAAGTAGCCAAAGTCCAGGGTGAGCCAGAAAAACCGATGAGCGGTACGGACCCATTAAGCTCCTTACGAATGGCGCTGACCGCATCCATAACGTAGCCCAAATCATCACTCGCCTTAAACGAACTCAGTCCCGCAAGGTCCTCGGCGCTGCGCACTGTTTTTCTGAAACGTGGCCCCTCACCCGTCTCAAAGTAAAGTCCCAGGCCCAAGGCATCAGGAATTGTCAGAATGTCTGAAAACAGAATCGCCGCATCCATCGCATAGCGACGCAGCGGTTGCATGGTTACTTCGCAAGCAAGCTCGGTGTTTTTACAAAGGTCCAAAAACGATCCAGCTTGCTCTCGTGTAGCACGATACTCAGGCAAATAGCGGCCAGCCTGGCGCATCATCCATAAGGGCGTGCGATCAACGGGTTGGCGCATCAGTGCACGCAGGAAACGGTCGTTTTTAAGTTCACTCATTGTTATTTTTTCCTCAGTCGGCCACTTGGGACCGGCGATTCACAAGATCCAAACAATACATCGTGGTCAGAGGCGGTTACTAAACCTCAAGGTAATCAAGAATCCCCTCTGCTGCCTGGCGGCCTTCCCAAATTGCGGTCACTACCAAGTCTGAGCCGCGGACCATGTCGCCGCCGGCAAAGACTTTGGGGTTAGTCGTCTGAAAGCCGAACTTTTGATGTTCTTCGGCAACAACTCCTCCCCAGTCATTCACATCTATGCCGACGTCTTCAAACCATGGCGCAGGGCTTGGCTGAAAACCAAAAGCCATGATGATGGTATCGGCTTCCAAAACCTCCTCGCTGCCGGGAATAGCTTCAGGGCGACGGCGTCCGTCAGGCCCGGGCTCACCCAAGCGGGTCTGGACGGTTTTAACTCCACAGGCATCCCCGAAATACTCGACGACTTCTACGGGCTGGCGATTAAACAAGAACTCCACGCCCTCTTCACGCGCATTAGCAACTTCTTTACGCGAGCCGGGCATGTTCACTTCATCGCGTCGGTAAGCACAAATCACGTGCTCTGCCTGTTGGCGCACAGCGGTACGAACGCAATCCATAGCGGTGTCACCACCACCCAGAACCACGACTCGCTTACCTTTGAGGTTAATGTAAGCATCGGGATGCTGCTCAAATCCCAGATTGTTGTTGACGTTGCCAATAAGAAAGTCCAAAGCCTTATGCACGCCCGGCAAGTCCTCACCGGGAAAGTTTCCGCGCATAGGCTTATAGGTACCCATTCCCATAAAGACGGCATCGTAATCCTGGAGCAGCGTATCCATACTGATATCGCGGCCGATTTCAGTGTTTAGCTGGAACTCCATACCCATCTCAGTGAAAATTTCGCGACGACGCATCATGACCTGCTTCTCGAGCTTGAACTCGGGAATGCCAAAGGTCAGTAAGCCACCGATCTCAGGATAGCGATCGAAGATCACCGGCTTGACGCCCGCGCGCACCAGAATGTCTGCGCAGCCAAGGCCCGCAGGGCCAGCGCCAATAATGGCGACACGCTTATCAGTCGGAACCACATCCGAAAGATCCGGCCGCCAACCCATGGCAAAAGCCGTGTCCGTGATGTATTTCTCTGCGGACCCAATAGTTACGGCACCAAAACCATCATTTAGGGTGCAGGCGCCTTCGCACAGACGATCCTGTGGACACACTCGACCGCAGACTTCAGGCAGTGTGTTGGTTTGGTGACTCAGTTCAGCCGCTTCAAAGAGGTTGCCATCGGTGACCAGCTTCAGCCAGTTCGGGATGAAGTTGTGAACGGGACATTTCCACTCACAATAGGGATTGCCACATTCCAGACAACGATCACTCTGGTCTTCTACCTGCGCTTTGGTAAAAGGATCATAGATTTCTACGTACTCGGTCTTACGAGCAGGCAGGTGCTTTTTATCTGGGTCGGCGCGACCGACATCGATAAACTGAAAATTGTTACTTACGCGTCCACTCATTGAGGTCGCTCCAGCGTGTTACCTAGTCTGTTTCTCGCAGGCGGCTCAGCAGCTGCTGAAGATCGGCGGCCTTGGGTTTCACCAGCCAGAACTTACCTACGTAGTCTTCAAAATTTTCCTGAATCTCACGACCCCAGGAAGAACCTGTCTCGTCCACATGTTGCGTGAGAATATCCAGCAAGTGGGTTCGATAGGCTTCCATGTACTCCGAACTGACGCGATGAATCTCTACCAGCTCACTATTGTAGCGGTCGATAAACTGTCGCTGCTGATCAAGCACATAGGCAAAACCACCGGTCATGCCCGCGCCAAAGTTCACACCAGTATCTCCAAGAACCGTGACACAGCCACCGGTCATATACTCACAACAGTGATCTCCGGCACCCTCAACAACAGCGTGAGCGCCTGAGTTACGAACAGCAAAACGTTCGCCAGCGATTCCCGCGGCATAAAGTGCACCGCCAGTGGCACCGTAGAGACAGGTGTTGCCAATAATGGTGGTTTCCTGAGAAGCATAGCGACTATTTTCGGGCGGATAGATCACCAGCTTACCGCCGGCCATACCCTTACCCACGTAGTCGTTGCTGTCTCCCTCGAGATACATGTGCAGGCCGCCGGCGTTCCACACGCCAAAACTTTGCCCTGCGGTCCCCGTGAGCTTGAGAACCAACGGCGCATTCTCCATACCCATGTTGCCGTGACGTCTGGCAATCTCGCCAGAGAGTCGCGCGCCGATGGATCGATCGCAGTTGGTAACGGCGAACGCATACTCTCCGCCACTTCCTGACTCAATTGCTGACAGCGTCTCCGCCAGCATGGCCTCGGCTTTCTCGCCGCGGTCAAAGGGATCATTAGAGGCGACCATGCAAAATTCTGGCTGCCCCTCGGCGTCTTCGGATTTATGAAGAATAGGTGCAAGATCCAGCGACCGCTGCCTCGGAGTATCCCCCGGCAAACGGTGCAAAAGATCAGTCCGACCAATCAACTCTTCCAAGGATCGCATACCCAAACTTGCCAACCACTCACGAGTCTCTTGGGCAACGAAGGTAAAGAAGTGGACGACCATTTCTACGGTGCCATTGAAGTGATCGTCGCGCAGATATTCGTTCTGCGTAGCAACACCCGTGGCGCAATTGTTCAAATGGCAAATTCGCAAGTACTTACAGCCCAACGCAACCATGGGCGCCGTGCCAAAACCGAAGCTCTCCGCTCCAAGTATCGCGGCCTTTACAACATCAAGGCCAGTCTTCATGCCACCGTCGGCTTGCAGTCGAACGTTGCCACGCAATCCGTTACCCCGGAGTGTTTGCTGCACCTCCGCAAGGCCTAACTCCCAGGGCGAACCCGCGTGACGAATAGAGGTTAGAGGGCTTGCGGCGGTTCCACCGTCATAGCCACTAATGGTAATAAGGTCTGCGTAGGCTTTCGCCACACCCGCGGCAATGGTTCCAACGCCGGGTTCAGAGACCAGTTTTACCGATACCAGCGCCGTGGGATTGACCTGTTTAAGATCAAATATCAGCTGCGCGAGATCTTCAATAGAATAGATATCGTGATGCGGTGGCGGCGAAATGAGCGTCACGCCGGGTACAGAGTAACGCAATCTGGCGATCAACTCGTTGACCTTGCCGCCGGGGAGCTGACCGCCCTCACCAGGCTTGGCACCCTGAGCAACCTTGATCTGCAGCACCTCCGCGTTCACCAAATAGTGTGGCGTCACACCAAAGCGGCCCGAAGCAATCTGTTTGATCTTGGATACACGCTCTGTTCCAAAACGCGCGGGGTCTTCACCGCCTTCGCCGGAGTTTGAGCGAGCCCCCACGCGATTCATAGCCGCAGCCAGGGCCTCGTGCGCCTCAGGACTCAAAGCACCGAGGGACATACCAGCGGAGTCAAAGCGCTTCATGATCGCCTCAACCGGCTCCACCTCATCGATGGGAATCGGGCCTTCACTGGCCACTGGCGTAAACAAGTCACGCAGCGTTGCAACGGGACGCTCGTTTACCAGCTTTGCGTAGCGCTGATAATGACCGTACTCGCCGGTAGACACTGCTTGCTGGAGAGTCATAACCACATCGGGGTTGAACGCGTGATACTCCTGCCCGTGGACATACTTTAAAAGGCCGCCCTGACTAATACCTTTGCGATTGCTACTCGCCAATCTTGCGAGTGCTTCGGAGTCTTCCTGAAGGTCGACAAAACGCGCCCCCTCGATTCGGCTCGCAACACCACAGAAAGCCAGATCGATCACTTCCCGTGACAAACCCACAGCTTCAAAGAGCTGCGCGCCGCGATAGGAACTCACAGCGGAAATACCCATCTTGGACATGATCTTGAGTAGGCCTTTGTTAAGGCCGCGGCGGTAGTTCTTGTAGCAGGCACCGGGTTCACCCAAGAGCTCTCCGTTGCGCAAGAGATCTTCCAGTACCGAATAAGCGAGATAGGGATACACTGCCGTAGCCCCGAAGCCAAGCAAACAGGCTATCTGGTGCGAGTCTCGGGCGCTCGCGGTTTCGATCAATAGATTGGCGTTACAGCGAAGACCTTTCTGAATCAGATGGTGATGCACCGCGCCCGTGGCCAACAAGCTGTGCACGGGTAGACGGCCTACTTCGATGCGTCGATCTGACAGCAACAAAATAGTTTTTCCGTCGCGTACTGCCTTCTCGGCCTGCTCTTTAAGTGCCTCGACGGCACTGCGCAAATCTGTTTCTTTCGGGTCAAAGCTGCAATCAATATCAGCCACGTGAAAGCCGGGGCGATCCAAGTTGATCAGCGTGTTGAACTTGCCTTGCGACAATACAGGGGACGTCAAAATTACCCGATCCGCATGCTCCGGGCCCAGATGAAACAGGTTTCGCTCCACACCGATAGCGGTTTCCAGCGACATAACAATCGCTTCGCGAAGGGGGTCGATGGGCGGATTAGTAACCTGAGCAAACTTCTGCCGGAAGTAGTCGTAAAGAGAACGCTGTTTGAGCGACAGCACCGCCATGGGCGTATCGTCGCCCATGGAGCCCACAGCTTCGTTGCCGGACTCGGCTAACGGGCGCAATACCTGCTCGCGCTCCTCAAAGCTCACCTGAAACATCTTCATGTAAGCCTGCAAGTCTTCCGGGTCTATGCCCTGAGAGCCCTCGCCGTGAAAACTACCCACGATGCGCTGGGAGCTTTCTTTTAGCCAACGCTTGTAGGGATGTGCCGATTTAAGTCGATTGTCGATCTCATCGGTTTGCAAAAACTCACCGGTGTGAGTATCGATGACCAGTAACTGTCCCGGCCCAACCCGGCCTTTGGCCACCACATCTTCATTGCGATAATCGTAGGTGCCGATTTCCGATGCCACGGTAATAAAGCCATCAGTCGTTCGCACCCATCGCGCCGGACGTAAGCCGTTTCTGTCCAGCAGGCATACTGCGTAGCGACCGTCAGTCAGTACTATCCCTGCCGGTCCATCCCAGGGCTCCATATGCATGGAGTGGTATTCGTAAAAAGCCTTGAGATCGGGATCGATAGACTCGATGTTCTGCCAGGCTGGTGGGATCAACATACGCAGAGCCCGAGGCATATCAACGCCGCCAGTAAGCAACACATCTAACATATTATCGAGGCTAGATGAGTCAGAACCGCTGCGATTCACAAGAGGAGCGATATCCGCGATGTCGGGTAAGCGGTCGTTTTCGAATAGGGCTGTGCGCGCCGTGGCCCAGTTCCGGTTGCCATCAATGGTATTGATCTCACCGTTGTGCGCCAGCAGTCGAAAAGGCTGAGCCAGGGGCCATCGAGGCATGGTGTTAGTAGAGAAACGTTGGTGGAACACACAGATAGCGGTGCACAGACGCTCATCAGAAAGATCGTGATAAAAGCGCGGCAAATCCACGGGCATGACCAGTCCTTTATAGGCGATCACCCGTGAAGACAGGCTGCAGATATAAAACTCGGGATCGTCTGCAGTGGCCATTTCGGTTTTGCGGCGAACGACAAACAAGGCTGTAGATAGCTGATCCTGCGTTAAGTCACCGGCGTCGATAAACACCTGCTCAATGCGCGGCAAACCTGCCAATGCAATCTCACCACAGACCGTGGTATCCACCGGCACTTCCCGCCAGCCCACAACCCTCAGGCCTTGATCTTTTAGGGCTGTCTCCAGTGCATCGCGCCCAGCCTGAGCGGGCGCCGCATCCTGATTAAGAAAAATCTGTCCTACCGCAAGACGACCAATGCCGTCGGCATCGAAATGTTCTTTGGCCAACGCGCGCATAAACGCCTCGGGCATTTGCATCAGCAAGCCACAGCCATCTCCAGTCCGGCCATCAGCTGCGATGCCGCCACGGTGGGTCATGCACGTCAGGGATTCGATAGCCACCTGTAACAAACGGTGACTCGCGTCGCCCGACATGTGCGCGATAAGACCGAATCCGCAGTTGTCGCGGACTTCCTCAGGTCTGTAAAGGCCTGCGCTCATACTCTGGTTGTATTCCTTGCAAAACAATTACTTGTGTCCGCTCTTAAGCTCAAACGACGGCAAAAAGAGTCGGTCGATACCTGCTGCTGCGGGGTCTTTCCTGCAGGCGGGGGGGAGCAAGTTTACACAGATGCTAAAAGCGGAACAAACCCGTTTACGAGGGGGTAAAAGTAGCTAGAAAGCTCTCTAGTTCGGCTTGGGGCAGATCGTCGAAAATACAGGCTTTGCCAATTTCATCAAGGAGCACGAGTCGCAAGCGTCCATCGACTACCTTTTTATCCCGCAGCATGTGCTGGGTCCAAGTGCTTATCAGCATATCCTCCGGGGGCGCTGTCGGCAGGCCCATAGCCTCAAGCCACTGTATAAGTCGATCGACATCGTTATCGGTAATCGATCCACGACTCGCTGATAGTCGTGCGGCGAGCACCATGCCGGCTGCTACGGCCTCTCCATGGAGCCAACTGCCATAGCCTTGCGCAGCCTCGATAGCGTGCCCAAAGGTGTGCCCGAGATTGAGAATGGCGCGAACGCCGCCCTCGCGCTCATCTTCTGCGACGACCCGTGCCTTCGCCGCACAGCTGCGCTTGATGGCTTCAGAGAGCACAGCTTTGTCGCGGGCTACAAAGTCATCTTTATGCTGATGCAGCCACTCGTAAAATGCAGGGTCACAAATCAACCCGTACTTGATCACCTCGGCAAGCCCGGCTGCATACTCCCGCGCTGGCAAACTATCCAGAACATCTGGATCAATAAAAACGGCCTGGGGCTGATAGAAGGCACCTATCATGTTCTTGCCCAGAGGGTGATTGACACCGGTCTTGCCGCCCACACTGGAATCCACTTGGGCTAACAGAGTGGTGGGTATCTGAATGAAGTGCACACCTCGCTGATAGCTTGCCGCAGCGAAGCCGGCCATATCGCCCACAACTCCTCCGCCGAGGGCAATAAAACTGGTGCTGCGATTGTGATTGTCGGTCAGTGCTGTATCAAAAATCTGCTCCAGATTCGCGAGAGTCTTATGCTCCTCACCATCGGGTAGAAGCACCTGAGAAACCTTAAGAGAAGAATCCAACCCCGAAAGCAGTCGCTCAATGTATAGAGGTGCGACTGTGGTATTGCTGATAATGACGACCTGCTTGCCCTTGATATGACGATTCAGGCGAACGGAATCGTCCAGCACCCCGCTCTCTATATAGATGGGGTAGCTGCGCTCACCAAGCTGGACATTTAAAGTCGTGTTGAGAGTACTCATTTACGAAAACCGCGCTAAAACTTTGGCGCGCTAAGGTAACTGCGCAAGGAGTCTCTGTGCAATAACCTTAGGGCTAGTGCTGTCGGTATCGATGACATGATCCGCAATATCTCGATAAAAAGGATCACGAAGCGCAAACAACTCCCTAAGCTTTGCTTCAGGGTCATCGCCATTCAACAGCGGGCGGCTGCGGTCCCCGCGCGTTCTGCGGATTTGCTCGTCCAAGGTAGCGTGCAGGTAGATAACAAAACCGCGAGACGCAAGGACTCGGCGATTTGCTTCGCGCATAACGACGCCGCCGCCGGTGGCAAGAACTGTGTGGTCAAGGAGTGTCATCTCATCGATGACGGATTCTTCACGATCACGAAAACCTTCTTCGCCTTCGACATCAAAGATCCAGGCGATATCAGCGCCCGTGCGGGATTCTATTTCGGAGTCGCTATCGGCAAATCCCAGTTTGAGGCCTCTTGCCAGCAATTTACCAATCGTCGTTTTTCCCGCGCCCATGGGGCCCACAAGAAAGACGCGGTTGTAGTTGCTCATAGAGAGCTACTCACAGAGCGTTGCTCACGAGCCCAGTGCCGTCAATCGCTGGCAGCACTGGACGCGCATCAATCGAGCAATGTGTCGGCGAGGATCCGTGGCGTAATAAAGATCAGTGTTTCGGTCTTAGTTCGCTGACTGGACTCGTTGCGGAACAGGGCGCCTACGTATGGAAGGTCACCGAAGAACGGTACCTTGCTGGTCGTCTCGAGGTTCTCTGTGCGGAATACGCCACCCAGAACGACCGTCTCACCGTTACCCACCAAGACTTGGGTTGTGAGCTGAGTCGTATCAATCGCAGGAATCAGACCGCCCTGACCTGACGGCACAAGGTCACCTACAGAATCCTGATTGATAATCAGGTCGAGCAGAATGCGGTCATCTGGCGTGATGTTCGGCGTCACGTCCAGCTTCAATACCGCTTCCTTAAACTGTACAGCGGTTGCGCCACTCGCAGCCGCCTGCTGGAACGGAATCTCCGTACCTGATTTGATCGTGGCTGGTTGCTTATCGCCAGTAATAACTTTTGGCTGAGAAACCACCTCACTCTTACCCGCTGCTTCCAAAGCCGAGAGCTCTGCGGTCAGGAACAGCTCGCTGGACGTAAAGCCCACGGCGAAGCCACTGGTTGCACTGCCCGAACCGAGATCAACTAATAGAGCCCCTGGGTAAGACAGATCGGGCTGCGTACCGTTAATCACCGAGTTATTCAAATTGACGGCGTTCGCGGAATCGCCGGACACGGACAAGATGTTGCCGTTCGCGTCGGGATCGAGGTAACCACCACCCCACTGGATGCCCAACTCTTTCTCAAGGTCAGACTGCGCGATCACAATGCGCGACTCAATCATCACCTGGCGAATGGGGATATCTACTCGATCAATGAGTTCGCGAATTTCAGCTAGCTTTGAAGAGGTCTCTGTCACGATCAACGAGTTGGTGCGCGCTTCAACAATCACCGAACCGCGCGTTGAAATAAGACTGCCACCATCTTCAGAACCCGCCTGAAAGAGGCCCACAATATCCGCTGCATTGGCATAGCGGATGCGGATGAACTCACTGGATAGGGGCGCGAGTTCCGCGATCTGCTTGTTAGCTTCAATCTCCTGACGCTCACGCTCTGCAATTTCTGCAGCCGGCGCAACCATCAGCACGTTACCGATCTGACGCTTATCCAAACCCTTGGTTTTAAGAACCAGCTCCAAAGCCTGATCCCAAGGAACGTTCTTCAGGCGCAAAGTGATACGACCCGCAACCGTGTCACTCGCCACGAGGTTCAGCTCGGTAAAGTCTGCAATCAACTGCAACACCGCGCGTACTTCAATATCCTGGAAGTTCAGAGAGATGCGGTCGCCCACGTAGGCAAACTCGTTGCGTCGCTCTTCCGCTTCTTTCTTGCTCAGTGGCTTGATGCTAACCACGTACTCGTTATCGGTTTGATAGGCCAAATAATCAAAAGGACCCGCTGTTTTCAGGGTCAGCGCCGTGCCTCTCTCAGAAGTGTTTACATCAACACTGTTTACCGGAGTTGCAAAATCAGTCACATCGTAGCGACGCAGTAGTCGCTCAGGAATATCCGTATCTAGAAACTCGACTTTGATATCGCCGCTCTCACTGAACACGTTGACGTCAACTGAAGGGTCCGTGAGCTGAAGGATGAGCCTACCCTCTCCGTCAGGAGAGCGCTGAAACTGAAGATCGGAGATGCTGGAGCGTACATCCGCTACGGCTTCTATTTTGGTCTTGACCGAATTCGCATCGCTCTCCTGCTTGAAATACTCGGCGTCAGCATCCTGACCAACGGTCAAAAACAGGCTGTTTCCATCAACACGGGTCTCGTAGGGAACGAGCTTTACAAGATTGAGTACCAAGCGCGTGCGGTCACCGGACTCCAGTACTAAAACGCCGGTAGCATTGCCGTAGGGCAGACTGTAACGGCGACGTTCAAGCTGCGAAGTCGTGTTTGGAAAATCAATGGAAATACGGGCGGGCTTCTCAATAGTGTAAGACTGAAGCTCAGCAGGTGGCGCCTCATCAAAGTCCAAACGTACTTCAAACTTGCTGCCGGGTCGCGAGCTAAACTCGATGTCCGTTACCGCCGTTGCAAGTGCCTGAGTACTGCCCCAACAGGCAAACAATGCAGCCGCTACACGGAGGGCTGGTCGGCTCAAAGTTTTCAGCCATGCCGTTCCGCTAGCGCATTCATGCTCCGCGCTCACAGCCATCTCAGCCCTCGCAGTTTGATTTCCATTCATGGTCTTCACCCAGGGCGACCTACAAGCCGCTCAGTTCTATGGTGCGCGGTCGCTCAACCCAACCGTCGCTTGTGCCGTCCGTAACAATTTCCACCACGGCCAAATACGTGTCTGTCATCTCAACAATCTTGCCGTGGTTACGACCAAGATAGTTGCCAACCTGCACCCGATGTATACCTCCTTCAGGATCTTTCACTAGGGACCAGCTATTGATCCCTCTATCGAGCGTACCCACCATGGCAAGGGAATCGAAGGTGTACTGCTCGAGAAACTCCTTGGCGCGATTATCGTCAGGCTTTATGGCGCTGATGGATTGCAGCTGAGTAATCTCCCGAACCTCAATAGGTCGGTCAAAGGGACTGCGCAGACGCGTAGCGCTATAGGCAAACGCTTCATAGGCCTTAAATGTGGGGATCGGCGCGATAATGCCGCCGGGGCGCGCACGCTTTTCTGCCATGAAACTATCGAGATCGGAAAAATCTCGCGAAGTGCACGCAGCCACAGACAGGATAAGCGGTAAGAGCAGCGTCAGACGCGCTTTCACGTTCATGATCACCCCTCCCCGTCCTTATAGCGATAGGTCTTGGCGGTGATGTTCATGCTCAGTGCAGCGGAGTTTTCGCCATTTGCACTAATTGTAAAGTCGTGGAGCGTCACGATTCGTGGCAATCCTGCCATGCCGCTCACAAAAGCGCCCAGATCGTGGTAGGAACCGCTCGCCACGATGGCAATGGGTAACTCCACATAAAACTCTCGACTCACCTCGGGCTGCAAATCGATACTGCTGATCGCAAGGCCGTTCAAGAGCCCCTTATTGGTAATGTCTTCCAGCAAACCTGGCACTTCCGTGTCTGACGGCAGCTGACTGATTAGCGCACCAAAGGATTCTTCCATTTCCGCCATCTGCCGGCGGTAAGCGTCCAGGTTCGCAACCTGAAAAGCTTTCTTTTCGTAATCCTGCTTTAAAGTCGACTCGCGACTCTGCACGCTCGCAAGCTGCAGCTGCAAATCCTTGATGTGGTAGTAATAGCCGCCCACGAGAACCAGCGCAAACAGCAAAATACACAAGATGGTCTTAACCACCACCGGCAGGGAGCCGATGTTGTCGAGGTTAATGTCATTGACATCAAACTCCCGGAGCGAACGCAGCGTGTCATCTAACGCCATCGATCAATCCCCCGACTCATTGTCTTTAGCGGGCAAGTCCACCTTCACGCTGAGATCGAAGGTGTTGGCCTGATCACCGTAGGTGGGCGCTGCTCGAACCGCATCCAGGTTAGGCTCTTTTAACCAATCCGACGCATCCAGACGACGCATCAAACTGGACACTCTGTTATTTGACTCCGCGACGCCCTTTACGCTCAGGTCCACGTCCCGGGCACTGACGTTAGTGTAGAAAACGCCATCGGGCACGGTCCGTACCAGCTGATCCAGCACGCGAACAATAATTGGTCGGTTGCCCTGTAACTCCTGAATAACCCGCATACGTTCGATAAGCTGATTACGCTTACGCTGGAGGTCTTTAATCTCTTCTACCTGTTTATCCAGCTCGCGGATATTAGAAGCGATGTAGTCGTTGCGCGCTTTCTGGCTATCGATTTGAGAGTTTACGAAGCGATCCCCCAGCATCACCAGAATCACCGCCGCTGCCGCTACCAAGCCCAGAATGCTCAGGAAGGCACGCTTGAGTTCCTCGCGCCGGGCTTCTCTCCAGGGGAGTAAATTAATACGCGCCATTAATCGAAGCTCCGCAGCGCCAGACCACAGGCGATCATCATCGCGGGTGCGTCACTACCCAGAGCCACCGCGTTTACCCGGGGAGAAATTGTCATTTCGGCAAAGGGATTGGCAACTACCGTGGGTGTGCCCAGCTGCTCCTGAACCAGCTCTGACAGGCCGTCCATAAAGGACACCCCGCCCGCCATGATGATGTAATCCACGTCGTTGTACTGGCTCGAAGAAAAGAAAAGCTGCAGCGATCGAGTAACCTGCTGAACCACTGCGTCGCGGAAAGGATTCAGCAATTCTGGCTCGTAGTCATCGGGAAGACCGCCCTGCTTTTTAGCAAGACCGGCCTCCTCGAGAGGAAGTCCATAGCGACGCATGATTTCATCCGTGAGCTGCTTACCGCCGAACAATTGCTCTCGGGTATAAATAGTATTGCCGTTCTTTAAAACGCTGAGCGTCGTCATCGTTGCGCCGATATCAACGATAGCAACTACGCTGTCTTCTTTAAGCTCCAGATGCTCACGGATGAGCGAGTAAGAACGCTCCATCGCGTAGGCTTCAACATCAACGACCTTCGCCTCCAAATCAGCCGACTCTATTGCTTCAACTCGAAGGTCAATGGTCTCGCGACGGCATGCCGCTAAAAGCACCTCGACCATATTCTCGCGCTCTGCGGAGGGGTTCTGCACTTCAAAATCAAGCGCCACCTCTTCAAGCGGGTAGGGAATGTATTGATCGGCTTCCAGGGTGAGCTGAGTCTCCATCTCGTCATCGGAGAGGCCCACGGGCATATCAATGAGCTTAGTAATCACCGATGAACCGGCGACAGCGGCCGAAACCAGCTTTAGCTTCGAGCGCGACTGCGCAACAACGCTACGCACAGCATTGGCCACGCCATCCACGTCATTGATGGCTTTCTCAACTACAGCATCCTGGGGAAGCGAACAGACCGCATAACTCTCTACGCGGTACTTGTCCCCAGTTCGACTGAGCTCCAACAGCTTTACCGTTGTGGAGCTAATATCGATCCCCAACAGCGGCGTCTGCTTACGTTTTCCTAGCAACCCAAGCAAGTCGTTTTCCTATAAGTTTCACGGACTTAGCTTTACTTTGTGTTCTTATACTTCAATATTAAGCGTTAAGATAGCCTACAATGCAATCAAAACACAAAAAAAGCATATAATTACCATCAACAAACATCCACAGTCTTGCACGAAATACGCTGAAATCACTGCAGATACAGGTGCTTTACAGCGAAGTCGAGTGAACAACACTACTCCGGAGACACTGTGAAATTGCTGCGCTGGCCCCTACGCCTTACGGTGTTGGGCTTTTTTGGTGGCTGCTGGCTATTTGCCGGCATCTACTTATATCTCAGTCCCAATCTCCCGGATGTGGAGACCCTTCGTGACGTTCGCCTGCAAACGCCTATGCGCGTGTACACGCGCGATGGCGATCTCATCGGCCAGTTTGGCGAGCAAAAGCGTAACCCCCTGACCTACGATCAAATTCCTCAGCAGTTTGTGCAGGCTTTGCTTGCAGCGGAAGACGACGGGTTCTTCTCGCACGGCGGCATCGATTTTGGCGGTTTACTGCGCGCAGTATCCGAGCTCGTTCTCACTGGCCAGAAGGGTTCCGGGGGCAGCACGCTGACCATGCAGGTCGCTCGCAACTATTTTCTAACCCTTGATCGCACCTTCATGCGCAAGTTCAACGAGATCCTCCTCGCTATCGAGATCGAGCGCCGCCTGTCGAAAGAAGAGATCTTCGAACTCTATGTCAATCGTGTGTTTCTGGGGCACCGCTCCTACGGTTTCGAAGCTGCCTCTCAGGTGTACTACGGCAAAGGCATCGGTGAACTTAACCTTGCACAACATGCGATGCTTGCAGGCATCCCAAAGTCCCCATCACGCAACAATCCGATCAGCGGCCCCGAGGCCGGTAAAGACCGGCGAAACTGGATTCTCCGTCGAATGCTCACACTGGGATACATTGATCAAGTGGCTTACGATAATGCCGTCCCCATGCCTGTTGTCGCAACGCAGCATGGCGCACGTATTACACTCGAAGCCCAGTACGCCGCAGAAATGGCGCGCCGCCAAATGGTCGATCGCTACGGTATGTCGGCCTATAACGAGGGCTACAGCGTTTACACCACCCTGGACGGTGATCTGCAGCAAGTTGCGAGCGCCGCCGTTGTAGATGGACTGATCACCTACGATTCGCGCCACGGCTACCGCGGACCAGAAAAACAATTACTCGAGTCAGAGCTGGCACCGAACGCCCCGCTCCCACTAAAGGATTGGCTAGCTACACTCACAGACACTCCGGTTATCGCAGGACTGGAGCCGGCGGTCGTTACAGCGGTAGACGACACAGGTATTTCGGTCTTACTCAGTAACAGCAAGCAAGCGCGAGTAGAGTGGGAAGACGGATTACGCCAGGCACGACCCTACATCAGCGAAGATCGTATGGGCTCAGCACCCGCCGTGCCTGCCGATGTTGTAGCCCTGGGTGACTTGGTTCGAGTGAAGCTTACGGAGGACGGGACATGGCGTTTTGCCCAGGTACCAGATGCTCAAGCGGCGCTGGTGTCGCTGAATCCTAATAACGGTGCCATCGTCAGCCTGGTTGGCGGGATCGGCTTTGAGAAGAGCAAGTTCAATCGTGCTACGCAAGCGCAGCGCCAACCCGGCTCGAACCTCAAGCCATTTTTGTACAGCGCGGCCCTGGACGCGGGTTTCACTGCCGCAAGCATCATCAATGATGCACCCATCGTGATGCAGGACCGGTCACTGGAAGGCGTATGGCGGCCCGAAAACGATAGTGGCAAGTTCTTCGGCCCCACCCGACTGCGCTGGGCGCTGACGAAGTCGCGCAACCTGGTCTCCATTCGCTTGCTGCAGCAATTAGGCATCCGTCGTTTTATCAATTATGCCGACCAGCTGGGCTTTGATACCGAGGATTTTGCGCCGGACCTGTCTTTGGCGCTAGGCACACACGCCATGAACCCCCTGGAGATCGCCGGGGCCTACGCGATCCTTGCCAACGGCGGCTATCGGGTAGAGCCCTTTCTTATTGAGCGCATCGACAATCTCGCCGGCGAGCAAGTCTTTGTAGCGCGGCCTCCCACCGTGTGCCGAGACTGTGAAGACAACAGCGTTAGTACTGTTGTTGGTGGCGACGACGGCGAAGAATTATCTATGGAAGAAATCCTGTCTGCAAAGGAAGACGCCCTACCCGCTCCCGAGCGAGTTATGGATGAACGAGTCAACTTTATTGTGAACAGCATCCTCCAGGACGTCATTAAAGAGGGCACGGGAAGGCGTGCTCTAGTACTGAAGCGTGACGATCTCTCAGGCAAGACGGGTACAACCAACGGCCCCATGGATGCATGGTTCTCTGGCTATAACCCAGACGTGGTTACCACCACATGGGTCGGCTTCGATAACTACACACCTCTTGGCCGCCGAGAATTCGGTGGCACCGCAGCGCTGCCGATATGGATCAATTACATGCGCGAAGCCCTTGCGGGTCTTCCCGAGAGTCCTCGCAGACTCCCGCCGGGCGTCAGCTATGTG
The DNA here is from genome assembly GCF_045689245.1 of Congregibacter brevis. Taxonomy (GTDB): domain Bacteria; phylum Pseudomonadota; class Gammaproteobacteria; order Pseudomonadales; family Halieaceae; genus Congregibacter; species Congregibacter brevis. Next base: position 362,365 of record NZ_CP136865.1, read on the forward strand.
CGCATCGACCCTGACACTGGACTTCTGGCCACAAGCGATCAGCGCAATGCGATTTTTGAGTACTTCCGGAACGAGCACCTACCTGAAGAAGGCGAAGGAGACGGCGCCGGTCCCAAGGGGACCGACGACCTGATTCAAGAGATTTTCTGAGCCTCTGCATTGGGCACTTCGCCACGCTCTGCTGCAAGTTCTCGCATTTCCCGAGCAATAGATTCTGGAGAGCCCGTACCTCTCGCAACGATGCTATAAATCGCAGGCACTAGATAGAGCGTAAACAAAGTCGCAACACTCACGCCAAATAGCACAACAATACCCAGTACATTACGGCTCATGGAACCAGGGCCTTCCATCAACACCAGTGGAAGCGTACCCACAATCGTTGAAACGGCTGTCATAAGCACGGGCCGCAAACGCAGTACCGAGGCTTTGACAATGGCCTCGCCAAAATCCCAACCCTCATCGCGCACCTGGTTAATAAACTCCACGAGGAGGATACCGTTCTTGGTCGCGATACCGATCAGCATAAGCAGCCCGATTTGACTGAACAAATTGAAGCTTTGTCCGGTTAAAAATAGGCCCAGCAATCCGCCCCCCAAAGCGAGAGGCACGGTGACCATAATGACCGCCGGGTGGACGAAGCTTTCAAACTGCGCCGCCATAACCAAAAACAGCACCAGCAGAGCCAAACCGAACGCAAAGTAAATGTCGCCGGAGGATTCTTTGTAGTCCAGAGACTGTCCTTTGTAATCAACCTTCGCATTCGTCGGAAGATTGTCGTCAACGGTCTGCTCCAAAAACGCTAAAGCGTCCCCTAGGCTCACATCCCCCGAGAGAGTCGCGTTAATAGTCACCGCCCGTAGTCGGTTGTAACGCTGAAGCTCGGCGATACCCGCGACATTGTCCGCATCAAGAAGATTTGACAACGGAATGAGTTCACCACTGGCACTGCGAACGCGCACATTGCCGATGTCGTCGGGCGTCGCTCTTTGATTGTCCTGCAGTTGTACAATGACCGGATACTCTTCCTGGTCTACAGAGTAGGTCGTCACTTCCTGTTCGGTCATCAGCGCCTGCAGCGTCTCCGCTACGTCACGGGCGCTCACGCCTAAAGAAGCTGCTCGCGCGGTATCAATACGCAGATGTACCTGCTGCTGAGTTTCCTTAAGGTCCGAGTTCAGCATCCCGAAGAGGCCACTTTTACGTGCCTCGTCCATGACGACATCCCGCCACTGGGCAAGGGTCTGATAGTCCGGGCCCTGGAGCACAAACTGCACGGGCGTATTCGGGCCTCGCTGGCCCAGCCCCGCTGGTACAAAAGTCATGACGCGGATTCCCGGCACGTCTCGCCAGGTCTCAGCCATCTGATCCCGCAGTTCGAAAGCGCTGTAATCCCGCTGATCCCAAGGCACCATGGAGATGCGCGAGAAAGCCGTAGAAGTCGAAGTGGAATTACGAAAAGGTGCAACGAACAGAACCCGTGTGAGCGACCCAGCCTTCTCAAGCTCCAGCAGCGGCGGCTGCAGCTGTTCAATAATTCCCCGCATGGATTCTATGTTGGTGCCTTCCTGAGTGTTAATGATCGCCATGATCTGATCTTGGTCTTCAACGGGCACATATTCCTGCTTAAGCTGCTGAAACAGGAGAGGTAGCATCACAAAAGCCAAGACCGCAGCCACCAAAGATATCCATGCGTGGCCCAGCAGATAGCGCAGGCTTGTTTCGTATCCAGATCGAAGTCTTGTCATCGCTGCTTCGACAGCCCTGTCGAGAAAACTATGTGACGTCTTACGGCGCAGCACTTGACTGCACAGCATAGGAACGAGGGACAAGGCGAGGACCGACGAGATACAAACAGCAACAGAAATAGTCACCGCCAGCTCCACAAACAAACGCGAGGACGCGTCCTGCAAAAACACAACGGGACTAAACACTGCCAACAGCACCGCCGTTGTTGCGATAACGGCAAAACCCACTTGTTGAGCCCCACCCGCCGCAGCAAGCAATGGCGGCTCACCGTCTTCGACCCTACGGAAGATGTTCTCCAACACCACAATAGCATCGTCCACGACCAGCCCTACGGCCAGCACCATAGCCAGAAGCGTAATGAGATTTAGGGAATAACCCATGGCCTGCAGCGCAATGACCGCTCCTAGCAGCGATACCGGAATACACACCACCGGGATGAGAGTCGCCCTGATGGTCCCGAGAAAAAGAAGGATTACAAAGGAAACCAAAGCTATGGTTAGTGCAATAGTCGTGTAGACGCCATTAATAGCGGCGCGAATAAAGGCTGAAGCATCACCGGATGAAGCGACGGCCATCCCATCGGGAAGGTCGTTATCTATCGCACGCATCTCTTTTTGAACCTTATCGAGAACCTCTACGGTGTTGGCATCGGACTGCTTCACAACACCCACAGAAACACTGTTTTCGCCGTTTGAGAAAAACAGTCGCCGACGAGTAGAGGGTCCCTCTTCCACCCGCGCCACCTCTGCAAGGCGCACGAGATGGCCATCATCACCACGGCGTACAACGAGACGACGGAAATCCATAGCGCTGCGATAACTGCGCTCAACACGCACGGGGAGCTCCATGTACTGAGAGTCCAATCGACCCGCGGGCAGCTCTACGTTTTCCTGACGTAGGGCGGCCAGAACATCACTCACGGCCAGTTGCCGAGCACTCAGCTTCTGACGATCCAACCAAATTCTCATAGACCTGGGGGCGCCGCCGAAGACCCGTACCGATGCGACACCGGGAAGCACTGCAAAACGATCAACGATATAGCGCTCGGCATAATCGGTGATGTCCATGGGCGACATGCCTTCACCGGCCACGCTGATGTACACGAGAGGAGTAGTTTCACTGTCGGCCTTGGTCACTTGAGGCCGCTCGGCCTCCTCGGGGAGGCGGCGACTGGCCCGGGACACGCGGTCGCGCACGTCGTTCGCTGCCGCGTCTATATCGCGACCCAACTCAAACTCCACGGTGATTGTGGATCGCCCATCAGCACTACTACTGCGGATCGTGCGTATGCCCTCAATACCACCGATCTCATCCTCAATGGGCTGAGTAATCCGTGTTTCGACCACATCTGACGCTGCGCCCTCGTAGTTGGTCACGATGGATACCTGCGCGGGAGACATATCCGGATACTCCCGGGTCGACAGCTGCAGAAAAGCCATAACGCCAAAGGAGACGAGCAGTAATGCAATTACCGTGGCAAAGACGGGGCGCTGTACAGAAATCTCGGGGAGTCGCATCTGTTTATGCCCCAATGCCCGCCAGCGAGTCCGCTTCGGACGCCAGGTTAGATTCGCGGACTTTTACGCCCGGCCTTAAGGTCATCTGTCCATTGCGCACAACGCGATCCCCAGGGGACAAACCCGAGCGTATTTCTATGAGTCCCGGCATGCGCCTACCAATCTCCACCGTAACCCGTCGGGCGATGGACTCATCATCAACAATGAACACAGAGCTCTGTGCACCACTTTGGACCAAAGCTGTTTCTGACACCACGATACCCGGAACTTCGCCCAAGGAAACGTTCACGGCCATCAGCATGCCGGGACGCAGCCGCGCGTCTTTGTTATCGATGAGTGCACGCACAGAAAAAGCCCTCGTAGCAGGATCAACCCTGCTACCGATCTGCGTCACTTCCCCTGCAAAAGATTCTCCGTCCCAGGCCGTGCTCTTCGCATCCACAGAGTCGCCGATATCGATCTGTGACAGATAGTGCTCTGGCAAAGTGAAATCCAGCTTCATAGGGTTAACGTCATCAAGTTCGGCGATAACCGTCCCTGGCGTTAGCAAAGCACCAACACTGATACGACGTAGTCCAATAACGCCATCAAACGGTGCGCGAATAGTACGATCCGCAATACGGGAACGCAGCGCCTCAAGAAGAGCTGCATTGGCATCGACCCGAGCACGGGCAACGTCAATCTCTGCAGCTGTTGCAATGTCCTTGCCTAGGGTGAGAAAGCGATCCAACTGTAGTTGGGTTTCTCGCAGCTTGGCTTCGGCTTCTCGCAGCAAGGCCAATTGCTCTACATCGATGAGCTCTACCAGTACTGCACCGGCTTCAACGAGCTCTCCGCCCTCGAAATAGACGGCACTGACCTGCTCCGTAAGCTTTGCAGTAATCGTTACGGATTCATTGCCTACCAGAGTGCCGACTGACTCTGCATCCTGAACAATCAGTGCAAGCTCGGCGATTTCAGTTTCAACGAGCACAGCGGAACTCGCGGCAGGGCGCTCAGCCATCGTCGCCGCAGGGTCCTCACAGGCACTCAAGGCCACAATAGACAATACACCGAGCAGCCAAAGCGTGCTTCGCATTCTGTTCTCCTAAATAAGTAGGGCTTGTGCTACAAATAGCTTCAGTAGATATACCTTCTTATTATAGGCTGTATCCCACGATTGGCGCTGAAACTATCAGCGCTTCCTTAACTTACTGTGAACATCTTATGCCTTTGTCGACTAAGTCTCTTCGGAATCCGGCCCTAGCGCCGCTGCTTCTATCGCCCATCCTGATTACGCTTTACGGATGCACGCCGGGACCCAAGGTCGACGAGGTCGCCAATACCGCCGAGAAAACGATGGTGACTTTCGGCGACGCCATGGTGGTCACGGCCAACCCTATCGCTACCAGCGTGGGTGAGGAGATCCTTCGTGCGGGTGGCAGCGCCGTTGACGCCGCCGTTGCGATTGAGTCGATACTCAGCTTGGTTGAGCCACAAAGCTCGGGCCTTGGCGGCGGCGGATTCATGGTCTATTACCATGCCGCCGATCAGAGCATAGAAGTGTATGACGGCCGAGAAAAGGCACCTCTAGGCGCTCACAGCGATATGTTCTTGCAGGAAGACGGTACACGCTACGGTTACCTTGAGGCCAAAAACAGTGGACTCTCCATTGGCGTACCCGGGATGGTGTCCATGCTCGACCTGGCCCACAGTGATCGCGGGCGTTTACCCTGGGGAGATCTACTTGAACCCGCAAAGCGTCTTGCAACCGAGGGCTTTATACCGTCGCCTCGATTGCGCTCCTTTTTTGAAAAATATGGCATGCGCCTGATTCCAACCACCCTGGAACAAGGCCCACTGGACGCTTACCAATACTTCTTTGACGATAACGGCACCATGAAAGACCGTATCGTGAATATCGAGTATGCGGACACTCTCGACATTATTGCGAAGGATCCCAAAGCTTTTTACCGCGGACCCCTCGCCGAAGCCATGGTGTCAGCGGCTGCTCATTCACCTCGTGCCGGCACGCTCAGTCTGGATGATCTTGCCAGCTATTCGGCCCGCAAGCTCGAGCCACTTTGCATGGATTACCGGGAACTCACTCTCTGCGGCCCGCCTCCACCCTCATCCTGGGTCGCCGTCGGCATGACTTTGGGGATGCTTGAAGCGACCAACTTTCCTACCGGCGACGAAATGACCGACTGGGCAATGTTCACTGAGGCCCAACGTTTGGCCTACGCTGACCGCGACTTCTATGTCGCAGACGACGATGCTGTGGCCGTACCCCTGAGTGGAATGCTTAATCGAGACTACCTAGCGCAACGCGCTGCCTTGATTAGTCCCGATGGCGCGGCGGAAAAAGTACTCGAAGGGGACCCTTGGGCATTTGATGTTGAACGCACTGCGGCACTTCCCGGAAGAGATACCACCATCGACTACGCCGGTACCACACACTTCGTGGTCGTGGATAAGTGGGGCAACGCCGTTTCAATGACCGCGACGGTAGAGAGCATTTTCGGATCCACCCGCATGGCTGGCGGCATGTTCCTCAACAACGAACTCACGGATTTTGCCAAAGAGCCACGAGACGCCGACGGCGTGCTGGTCGCCAACCATCCCGCCCCGGGCAAGCGCCCACGCTCCTCCATGTCCCCCACCATCGCACTCAACAGCGACGGCAGCTTTAACATGGCGACCGGCTCTCCCGGCGGCAACTCGATCATCGCTTACACACTCAAAACCCTCGTGGGCGTTATCGATTGGGAGCTAACTCCCCAAGAAGCAGTGAACCTGCCAAACGTGGTTGCACGCGGTGATACCGTCCGCGTCGAAAGCGCGAGAGCCTCCGCCGAGATGCTTGAGTCCATGCGCGCCTTTGGATTTCAGATCAAAGAATCTGCCGGTGAAAACTCCGGATTAAGCGTTATCTTGCGTCACGATGACGGCAGCCTCGAAGGGGGCGTTGATCCTCGCCGTGAGGGGACGATTGCAACGATTACGCCTGAACCCTGAGGCACAAAAAAACCCGCAGGCAGAAGCCGGCGGGTTTTTCTTAGAAGCGGCTCTGACACCGCTCCCAAAATGGTTCTACCTAGCAGTACCGCGAGCGCCAAAGCGCTTCTTGAATCGATCTACGCGACCGCCGCTATCGACAATCTTCTGCTTCCCGGTAAAGAACGGGTGGCAGTTTGAACAAACGTCGATGTTAAAGTCCTGACCCAGCGTCGAGCGGGTCTGGATCTTGTTGCCACAGCTACAAGTCGCAGTCACGTCCTCGTAACGGGGATGAATTTCAGCTTTCATGGTGTATCTCCAGTATGTTGATGCCGCCACCCGAACCCACACGCCTGCTTCCATGAAGCCGGTCGCGCTATGCCAGGCACCGCATCCGGGAGTCACCTACTCTGGGCAATAAGCACCATGGGCAGGTAAACGGGGCGCGGAGTTTAGCAGAAACTGCGATTGGTGCAATACACCGGCAATGTCAGTAGTAAAGGATACAGATTGCTCCGTCGAACCGTCGACGCTTTGCTATGCTCGCGTCATCGTGACCCATACCGAAAAACCTGTGGTCCTTCGCGTAGCGGCACCCGTTCCTCTGCGAAGACCCTTTGACTACCTCGCTCCCGAGGGTCGAAACCAGGGCTCCCTTAGCCCCGGGATGCGCCTGCGCGTGCCTTTTGGTAAACGGGAGGTAACTGCGATTCTACTGGAGGTTGTCGAGGAGGCTAGCGTCGATGCCGAGCAATTGCGCCCAGCCCTGGATGTTTTAGACAGCGAGTCGCTGCTCGGCCCAAGCATGATGGCTCTGTGCAATTGGTCGTCAGACTACTACCAGCATCCTATCGGCGAAGTCTTCAGTGCAGCCATTCCAAAGGCGCTCCGAGAGGGGCGGAGCCTGACCGAAACCCATTGGCGCCTGACAACACAGGGTGAGGGCTTACCAGAGGGCGCACTCAGTCGTGCTCGGTCCCAGGCCAAGGCATTATCGCTATTACAGCGCGGCGAGCAGCTACCCGAGACCCTTAAAGCCGAGGGCGTGTCCAGTGCAGTGCTTCGCGAGCTGACCAATAAAGGCCTAATCGAGCGCTGTCGCGCATCCGCGCACATACCCAGCGCAGCACTGGAACAAGAAGGCCCGCCCCTCGGCACCGAACAAGCACAAGCTGTCGAGGCCATTGTGGGAGGGAGTTTTAGCTCCCACCTGCTGCAAGGTGTAACCGGTAGCGGCAAGACCGAGGTGTATCTTCGCTTAATCGCTGCCTGTCTTGAACGTGGCGAGCAAGCACTAGTGCTTATCCCTGAGATTGGCTTAACACCGCAAACGGTCAAACGATTCGAGGCGCGGTTCAAATCACCCGTAGCGGTACTCCACTCAGGCTTGTCGGATGGTCAGCGTTTCGCCGCGTGGCAGGCCGCGCAGGCGGGGACAGCGGGCATCGTTATGGGAACCCGGTCGGCGATTTTTACGCCTCTGGCACGACCGGGCCTCATCGTCGTCGATGAAGAACATGACGGCTCTTACAAGCAGCAAGATGGCTTTCGTTACTCTGCCCGCGACGTCGCTGTTAAGCGAGCTCAGCTGGAGGACTGCCCGGTGATTCTTGGTAGCGCCACTCCTTCTCTGGAATCTCTCGAGAATGCACGGCGGGAGCGCTATGACCACCACTTTCTCAGGGGACGTCAAGGCGGTGGCGAACTGCCAATGCTCGAAACGGTGGATTTACGCGGCCTGCATCTCAATGCAGGAATCAGCGATTACCTCATGGCGGCTATTCGCGACACCGTTCAGATCCAGAAACGGCAGGCGCTACTCTTTTTGAACCGGCGGGGCTTTGCGCCGACGCTCCAGTGCCACAGTTGTGGATGGGTTGCCGGCTGCGATCATTGCGACGCACGACTTACCGTGCATATGCGCAAACGCTGCCTGCGCTGCCATCACTGCGCGGCTCAGCGTGCATTACCTTCCCACTGCCCGGACTGTGGGGGCACCTCGCTACTGACTCATGGATTGGGCACTGAACAAACCGAAGAGTTCTTACGCAGCGTGCTTCGTTGCCCGGTGCACCGAGTGGACAGCGATGCCATGCGTGGCGCCGATGCCATGCAGTCACTCCTCGAGGTTGCCCACGGTGAAGAACCCTGCGTAATACTGGGCACACAAATGCTGACGAAAGGTCATCATTTCCCCGCCGTGCAGCTAGTGGGCGTTATCGATGCCGACGCCCTGCTCTACTCCGCGGATTTTCGTGGCGAGGAGCGCATGGCCCAACTGGTGGTGCAAGTAGCAGGACGGGCAGGTCGTGAGTCCGCCGGTGGCAAGGTATTGATCCAAACACACTACCCCGACGACCCCTTATTCGGCGCACTACGGGGTGGGCACTTCGAATCCATAACCAGTTCTTTACTGGAAAAAAGGCGAAGCTCGGGACTGCCCCCCTACGGACAGCTCATGCTCCTGCGTAGTGACGCTCGCAATGAGCGTGATGGCGAGGCGTTTTTACGGGCCGTGCAAAAAGAAGCCAAACCCTACCTTCCCAGCGACTGCCAGCTCATTGGCCCCCTGCCCTCAGCAATGCCCCGCCGGGCGGGACGCTTCCGCTGGCAATTGTGGTGCTTGAGCGCCTCTCGCCGAGGCGCTATGACTGCAGCTCGATTACTGGTGGATCGGGCCGAAACCCTTAAAAAGCCCAGAGAGCTAAGCTGGTTTATCGACGTAGACCCAAGCGATGTTTTGTAAATCAGCCCATAGACAAGACAAAGCAGACTGCAAATCTGGCAAAGCCGTGATTGAAGCGGGATAATGCCTCCGCGCGTCGTCTGCGACGCACCATCGACGGAAAAACATCATGAAAGATACCGTTGCCGCACTATTAAGTGAGGCACTCCAAAGCATTATCACCGCTCGGGGCGCAGACATTAGCGCCCCGAAGATTCAAGTGGAAACCACTCGCGACGCTGCCCATGGTGACCTTGCGAGCAATATCGCTCTGGCTAGCGCCAAGCTGCTCAAAATGCCCCCCCGGGAGCTTGCTCAGGCAATCTGTGAGGCCCTGCCAGAGAACGCCATCATCGATCGCACGGATATTGCCGGTCCCGGGTTTATTAACTTTTTCCTGTCCAAAGACAGTCAAGGGGCTGCTCTTCTACAAGTACTAAGTGAGGGAGAGAAGTTTGGGCATAGCAATTCAGGCGCGGGACGCAAGGTGCAGGTGGAGTTTGTATCCGCCAATCCAACGGGCCCACTGCACGTTGGACACGGACGAGGCGCGGCGGTCGGAGACAGCCTCGCGAGAATATTGGATGCCTGCGGCTGGGAAGTCGTGCGAGAGTTCTACTACAACGACGCCGGCGCGCAAATCAACAATCTGGCCCTATCAGTTCAAGCGCGCTGCAAAGGTTTGAGCCCCGAAGACGAAAGCTGGCCCGAAGACGGCTATCGTGGAGAGTACATCGCGGAACTCGCTCAGGCGTACCTTGCAGGGGAAAGCGTAGAAGCCAGCGACAAATCTGTAACCGCAGTAGGGGATAGTGACGATCTAGATGCCATTCGTGAATTTGCTGTGGCCTGGCTGCGCCGGGAGCAGGATCTCGACCTCCAAAGCTTTGGCGTGTCCTTTGATGTGTTCTTTCTGGAATCATCGCTCTACGAATCAGGCGAAGTCGGCACTGCGGTGGAGCGATTGATTGAAAGTGGAAACACCTACACCAGCGACGATGCTCTCTGGCTTCGCACCACCGAATTTGGTGATGACAAAGACCGCGTCATGCGGAAAAAGGATGGTGGTTATACCTATTTTTTGCCCGATGTCGCCTATCACTTAAACAAGTGGCGCAGGGGCTTCGAGCGCGTGATAAACGAGCAGGGCGCCGATCATCACAGCACCGTGACCCGGGTTCGCGCCGGACTTCAGGCCCTTGGCGAAGGTATCCCCAAAGGATGGCCCGAATACGTACTTCACCAGATGGTTACGGTCATGCGCGACGGTCAGGAAGTGAAACTGTCAAAACGTGCGGGCAGCTACCTCACCCTCCGGGACCTTATTGGTGAAGTAGGTCGCGATGCCACACGCTACTTCCTGGTGGCGCGCTCACCAAACTCGCAGCTAACTTTTGATATTGATCTGGCGCTGTCCCAGTCCAATGACAATCCCGTTTTTTATATTCAGTATGCGCATGCCCGCGTTTGCAGTGTCCGCCGTAAGTTTATCGAGGAAGGCCTGTCGGTTGAGCTGGATTCAGAGGCTCTTGCGTTGGAGCGTCTGGTAGAGCCGCAGGAGATAGAGGTACTCAAGCAGCTGGCGCGTTTCCCCGAGATCGTCGCCCGAGCCGGAACCAGCGCCGAACCCCAGCAAATCGCCAATTATCTTCGCGAGCTTGCCGGAGAATTTCACGCCTATTACAACGCTCACAAGGTACTCATCGAGGATGCGGAGCTGCGCAACGCACGCCTCGCGCTAACGACGGCCGTCGGGCAGGTGATCGCCAATGGCCTAACTCTTTTGGGTGTATCGGCTCCGGAGAGTATGTAGAGCCCCATGGCAAAGACCTCCCAACGGAAAAGCAGCCGCGGCGCCAGCCGCCAAAACACTGCCAATCAGAGCCACGGCGGACTGCGATGGTATGCGGCGGGCGTAGCGAGCGGTCTGTTCCTCGCATTTATGCTGTATCTGGTGACACTGCCCCCAGAAGGCGGATCGTCGCCGGAACTCGCGGCCACCCCCAAAGCTAATGCGCCAGAGCCTGAGTACGAGTTTTTTGAAGTGCTCCCCAATCAGGAAATCACGGTCGACGTCGACCCTGCAGATCTTCCCAAGCCACGCAGTGCCGCTACTGGCAAGCAATTCTTGCTTCAAGCCGGGTCCTTTCGACAAGCCGCTGATGCTGACCGCCGCCGTGGCGAGCTCTTGTTACTGGGCCTCAACCCCAGTGTAGAAGACACTCGAGGAGATACAGGTCGCTGGTACCGTGTGGTGCTTGGGCCTTTTGAAAGCCGTTCGGCAATGGCTAAAGCTCGCAGCCTCACAGCTCAGCAGGACATCGATACGCTCCTGATTCAACGCAATAGCGGCTAACTCACGCCCCTCGGCGCCGCTGCACGCTCGGTATCCCCCACGAACAGCGCTTGAACTTACAAACCACGCCCCCATAACAATAGTTCGAAGGCGAAGGAAAACACCGTGGAACAATTCAGAGGCACCACCATATTGTGTGTGCGCCGGGGCAACAGCGTTGTCGTCGGAGGAGACGGCCAGGTCTCCATGGGCAACACCATTATGAAGGGCAACGCGCGGAAGGTGCGTCGTCTCTACAAAGATCAGGTCCTCGCAGGTTTTGCAGGAGGCACCGCCGATGCGTTCACGCTCTTCGAGTTGTTCGAAGCACAGCTGGAAAAACACGGCGGTCAGCTCGTCAGAGCTGCCGTAGAACTGGCAAAAGCCTGGCGCACAGAGCGTTCCCTCCGTCAGCTGGAGGCACTCCTTGCCGTTGCGGACAAAGAAACCTCTCTGGTGATTTCCGGTAATGGCGACGTCATCGAACCGGAGAACAACCTTATCGCCATAGGCTCTGGTGGCTCCTTTGCTCAGGCTGCAGCGATGGCCTTACTGGACAACACCGAACTCAGCGCCCGGGATGTCGTTGAGAAGGGCCTGGGCATTGCCGCCGACATCTGCATCTATACCAACCAGCAGCGCACCATCGAGCAGCTGGACTTCTGACCAAACAAATAGCCGGATCCAATACATGTCAAACATGACACCTAGAGAAATCGTCCACGAACTGGACAAGCACATTATTGGGCAGCAGGACGCCAAGCGAGCCGTGGCCAACGCCCTTCGAAGCCGATGGCGTCGCTTGCAGGTCGAAGACGCCCTGCGTGCCGAAATCACGCCAAAGAATATTCTGATGATCGGGCCTACCGGCGTGGGTAAAACCGAAATTGCACGACGCCTGGCAAAACTTGCGAACGCTCCGTTTGTGAAGGTAGAAGCAACCAAGTTCACCGAAGTTGGCTATGTTGGTCGCGACGTGGAGTCTATCGTCCGCGATTTAGTCGAAATGTCCGTGAAAATGCTGCGCGAGCAAGCCATTGAGAAAATGCGCTTTCGGGCGGAAGAAGCCGCAGAGGAACGTATTCTGGATATTTTGTTGCCCGGGGCTCGCGATGCAAAGGGAGACGCCTCAACTGGAGGCGACGGCACCCGCCAACTGCTACGCAAAAAACTCCGCGAGGGTGATTTAGACGATAAAGAAGTCGATCTCGAGCTCGCTACCCCCAGCAGCGTCGAAATCAGCGCGCCGCCGGGCATGGAGGAAATGACAAACCAGCTGCAGAGCATGTTCTCAAATATGGCCCGCTCGCAGCCCAAGAGTCGCCGCCTCCCTATCAAGGCCGCTTTTTCTGCCTTATGCGACGAAGAGGCCGCAAAGCTGGTCAACGAGGACGAAATCAAACAGCAGGCGCTGCAGGCTGCTGAGCAGAACGGCATTGTTTTTATCGACGAGCTGGACAAGGTGGCCAAGCGTGGTGAGACCGCAGGTGCCGATGTTTCTCGTGAGGGCGTACAGCGAGATCTTCTGCCGCTTATCGAGGGCTGCACCGTAAGCACCAAGTACGGCATGTTAAAGACAGACCATATTTTGTTCATCGCTTCCGGGGCCTTTCATTTGTCCAAGCCCTCGGATCTGATCCCCGAATTACAGGGCCGTCTTCCCATCCGTGTTGAGCTCGCGGCGCTCTCGCCTGAGGACTTCCGACGCATACTCGTGGAGCCTGATGCAGCGCTCACTCGCCAGTACAGCGCGTTGCTAGGTACAGAGGGCATGACGCTGGAATTTACCGAGGACGGCATTGCGCGTATCGCCGAACTTGCCTGGCAACTCAACGAGAGCACGGAAAATATTGGCGCCCGCCGGTTGCATACCGTTATGGAGCGTTTGCTGGAGGACGCTTCGTTCAACGCAGCAGATGCGGGTCTTAGCAGTACCGCACTCGCGGTAGACGCCGCCTATGTCGACTCTCAACTTTCAGATCTGGCGATGGATGAAGATCTATCCAGATTCATTCTCTAATCCCAGCACTAAGCCCACGGCCTTGAGCGACATAACCCAGCCGACTCATATACGCCTGCGTAAACGATCGCGGGTTTTAGAACTTGAGTACGGGAAGGAATGCTACAGCTTGGATTGGGAGTACCTCCGGGTTTACTCCCCTTCAGCGGAGGTGCGGGGACATCACGAGTCCCAGGCGGTATTACAAACCGGCAAGCGGGACGTTGCGATCAAGGACCTCAAGCCCGTAGGCCACTATGCTTTACAGCTGGTTTTTGACGACGGGCACGATAGTGGCCTGTATACCTGGGAATATCTCTATCGCTTATGCACTCACAAAGCGGAGCTGTGGCAGGCCTACCTGGACGATCTCAACGAGGCGGGCGCATCCCGGGATCCAAACACTCAGGTTCTGCATTTCGAACCCTAACTTTCTTTTTGTCTGTTGGACAATCTCCGTCTGGAACGTTCCCCTGCAAGTCCACGAGTGATGCAAGATCAAGCACTGCTTATAAGCAGACGACAAGCTACAATACGTGCTCGCAATCGGGACACACAGCATGAGCGAAGAAGACACAACACACTTTGGTTACCGAGACGTAAAGACCGACGAGAAAGCGGGCATGGTCCGCGGCGTCTTTGATTCGGTAGCAAGTCGTTACGATGTAATGAATGATCTGATGTCTGCAGGCGTTCATCGAATTTGGAAGCGCTTCACGATAGAGCTCTCCGGTGTTCGCCGCGGCAACCGTGTACTCGACATAGCCGGGGGCACCGGCGACTTGGCTGCCAAGTTCGCGCCAATGGTAGGTGATGAGGGTGAGGTTGTACTGGCGGATATCAATGCGAGCATGTTGCGCGTAGGACGCGATCGATTGCTCGACGACGGTGTTCGTGGAAACCTTCACTACGTGCAAGCGGACGCGCAGTACCTGCCTTTTCCTGACGATCACTTTGACTGCATTACTATTGCCTTTGGCTTGCGGAACGTAACCGACAAAGACCTGGCTCTGCGCTCTATGCTGCGCATACTCAAGCCGGGCGGTCGTCTATTGGTACTGGAATTTTCCAAACCCCGTAACCCCCTGCTCAGCCGCGCTTACGACGCCTATTCCTTTGGCGTTCTACCTTTTATGGGAAAACTGGTTGCGGGTGACTCAGAGAGTTATCAGTACCTCGCCGAGTCTATTCGCATGCATCCCGACCAGGAGACATTACGACAGATGATGGAAGACGCGGGCTTTGCTCGCTGTGATTACCACGACATGACCGGCGGAGTGGTTGCCGTGCACCGGGGCGTCAAAAACTAGTCATGAACGACATTCGCATGCCCACGGTGCACACCGCAGGACTGGCCGCTGCCGAAGCCGCCGCCAATGCTGCACTGCGCTTATCACCACACAGTCTGGAAGCACTCAAGCCTCTAGCCGGGAGAGTCCTCGCACTGGAATGCACACGCCCGGCTGTCACCGTCTACCTACACAGCGAAGCGAACGGCGAACTGCGTTTACAAGGCGTTCACGATGGCCCCGTGGCTACACGCGTCACAGGCACTGCTCAGGACTTTGCCAGCCTGGCTCAAGCAGAGGACCCTGCAGCAGCGCTGATCAATGGCGGCATACAGCTGGAGGGCAATAGCAGTACGCTCACTGACATGCAGCGTGTGTTTAATGATCTGGATATCGACTGGGAAGCCCCGCTGGTTTCTGGTCTCGGCGATGTCGCCGGACATCAGTTGGCCGGCATGCTCAGTGCTGCATTTCACTGGACACGGCAATCCGGAGACAACCTCAGACGCCAGCTCGAAGAGTTCGCAACCGAAGAAGCCCGCCTTGCTCCACCTAAACTCGCTCTTGAGCACTTCTACGAAGACGTGCAACAGCTTAGCGAGCGCAGCGAACGCTTGGAACAACGCGTAGAACGCCTGCGCCTACGCCTAGAGCGTTTGCGTCCCGCCTGATGTCCAGCTTACTGCGCAGTATTGAAATTATGCGGGTAGCAGGACGCTACCGTCTGGACGAATTGCTACCGGAGCAGGCCAGACACCGCGTATTGAACCCCTTGCTTCGGCTAAATCCCTGGCGTATGTCCAGCGTCACTGGAACGCGGGGCGAGCGCTTGCGTCGCGCGCTGGAAGATCTCGGCCCAGTGTTCATAAAATTCGGGCAGATGCTTTCAACGCGAAGGGACTTGCTACCCGCAGATATCGCCGATGAGCTGGCACTGCTGCAGGACCAAGTGCCTCCCTTTGATGCAGCTCTCGCCACCCAGATCATCGAGACCGCATTGGGTGGCAGCGTCGACACACTCTTTGAGCGCTTTGATCGAGAGCCTCTAGCCTCAGCATCAGTGGCGCAGGTACATAGCGCACGAACACGGGAAGGACGAGAAGTCGTCGTCAAAGTCATTCGCCCGGACATTGAACCGGTAATCCACAAGGACATGGCTCTGCTGGCACGAATCGCGAGCTTTGTGGAGCGCTGGCTCCGCGATGGCCGGCGCCTGCGCCCCGTCGACGTAGTTCGCGACTACAGACATACGATCCTTGATGAACTGGATCTGGGTCGGGAAGCTGCCAATGCGTCCCAGCTCCGGAGAAACTTCGCCGACGGAAGCCTCGTCTACGTCCCGGAGGTTTTTTGGGACTACACCCGACGCAACGTGATGGTGATGGAGCGAATTTATGGCATTCCCGTAACCGATCTGGCTACGCTACGAGAGAAGAATGTTGACCTGAAGGTACTCGGAGAGCGCGGGGTAGAAATATTTTTTACCCAGGTATTTCGGGACAGCTTCTTTCATGCGGACATGCACCCAGGCAATATTTTCGTCGATGCGTCGGATCCCAAGGACCCGCGATACATTGCCATCGACTGCGCCATCATTGGCTCCCTGAGCGAAGATGATCAGTACTATCTGGCGCGAAACCTTCTGGCGATTTTTCGCAGGGACTACCATGAGGTCGCCCAACTCCATGTTGAGTGTGGCTGGGTACCGCCCGACACGCGAGTACAGGACTTTGAATCTGCCATGCGCGCTGTCTGCGAACCGGTGTTTGAAAGGCCTATTGCAGAAATCTCCTTCGGACAGCTGCTGGTTTATCTGTTTCAAACAGCCGCTCGCTTCGATATGGAAGTCCAGCCTTCTCTGGTGCTACTACAAAAAACACTCCTGAATATCGAAGGCCTGGGCAGGCAGCTGTATCCCCAGCTGAATCTTTGGGACACAGCCATGCCTTTTTTGGAAAAGTGGGTGGCAGAGCGCTACTCCCCCCAAAGCATGATCAAACGCCTGCAACAACATGCGCCCAGCTGGCTTGAACAACTCCCACAGTTACCGGAAGCACTCATCGAGAGTCTTCAGGGACAGCGAGAGAGCCAAAAGCGCAGTGAGCAGATTATCGCCGCGGAGCGTAAAGTAAGACGTAGGCAAGATACGAGAGCCAGACGCCGCTATCTGGCCGCGATGGTTTGCATTGTCGCCGCGGGAGCTGCTTTACCCCCGGTAAGGGGCATACTGGAGCAGGCACCCCCGGTGAGCTGGCTTTTACTTGCAGTAGCAGCCGGACTCGCCTGGCCAAGTCAGAGCGTGTAACTCACGGCGACGCAGCCCGGTTATGCGATAATGCCCACTGGATCGAAGAAACAAACTCAGCATGCAACAGCCGAACACAAGCAACTACCCGGAAGAGCTGCGCTGGCTCAACGAGCTTCGCTGGAACGAAGATGGGTTGGTGCCTGCCATTGCCCAAGACGTCAGCACTGGCAAAGTTTTGATGATGGCGTGGATGAACGAGGAGTCCCTGCGCTGTACCTTCGATGAAGGCTGCGCGGTGTATTGGTCCAGGTCCCGGCAGGCGCTATGGCGTAAGGGCGAGAGTTCAGGCAATACGCAGTTGATCAAAAGTCTTCGTTTGGATTGCGATGGAGATACTTTGTTGCTGGAGGTCGAACAGCTCGGCGGAATCGCCTGCCACACGGGTCGAGAGCACTGCTTCTACCGCAAGTTCATCGATGGTGAATGGCAGACTGTGGAGCAGATAGTAAGAGATCCAAAAGAAATTTATGGATAAGGCAACTAACAACGACGTGCTCAGCGCCTTGGATAAGGTACTTCAGGAGCGAAAGAATGCGGCCGCTGACAGTTCCTATGTGGCGAGCCTTTACGAAAAAGGGCTCAACAGAATCCTCGAAAAAGTTGGCGAGGAGGCTTCGGAGGTCATCATCGCCGCGAAGGACTGTGAAGGAGAGAAAGGTCAGGACGCTTTGTTAGGCGAAGTAGCCGACCTCTGGTTTCACAGCATGGTGCTGCTGGCACAGCAGGGTCTCTCGTCGGCACAGGTGTTGGCAATTTTGGAAGAACGCTTCGGTCTTTCAGGGCATATCGAGAAGGCCGCACGAAGCTAGATTTTTACAAACCTTTCAACACTGTTGTTAGGCTTACGCTAATAGGTAGTTACAATCGCGGTCGGTATTTTCCACTGCGGTAAAAGGAGAGAGTCATGGGATTGGGTGGAATCAGCATTTGGCAGTTGCTTATCATTCTGGCCATTGTGGTCATGCTGTTTGGTACAAAGCGCTTACGCGGTCTGGGATCAGACCTGGGAAGTGCAGTCAAAGGTTTTCGCAGTAGCATGCAAGACAGCGACGAAGAAAAGTCCGAGGGCGCTGACGCTAGTGACGAGCCCGAAGTGAATGAGGCTGCGAAGACCAAGAGCGATGTCTAGCCCTTGCGATACATCTTCGCGAACCCCCTGAACTCGTAGGTTCCTATGTTCGATATCGGCTTTGCCGAGTTACTTATCATCGGTGTGGTTGCTCTGCTTGTCATTGGGCCGGAGCGACTCCCCGATGCCGTGCGTACGGCCAGCGCCTGGCTGAATCGCATACGTCGAGGTTTTAACGATATCAAACAGGAAGTTCAGCAGGAATTGCATAACGACGCTGTTATGAAAGACCTGAGAGCCATTAAGGATACAGGTGAGGAGCTCCGGCGCGAGACTCAAGCTCTGGGCTCGGACCTCAGCAGTGGACTCAACATACCGGATCCGATGGCGGAGATTGGCGCTACGTCTGACGTTCCAGAGTCGTCAGACGAAGACTCCAAGACCGCAACAGATAGCAAACCCGTTGACTGATACCGAGAACGACACACCGCTACCGCTAATCGCGCACCTTACGGAGCTGCGCGATCGATTGTTGCGTGCAATTCTGGCCGTACTGGTGGTTTTTATTGTGCTCTTTCCCTTTGCCAACGACATCTACGCGTTTGTTTCCGAACCCCTCCGTGAACTACTTCCGGAAAACGCCAGCATGATCGCCACAGACGTAGCCTCACCTTTCCTGACACCATTCAAGCTCACACTATTTACGGCACTGTTCGTCGCGATTCCCTACGTCCTTTTTCAGATTTGGTCGTTCATTGCACCCGGTATGTACAGCCAAGAGAAACGTTTTGCCCTGCCGGTACTCGCAAGCTCAGTACTACTGTTTTACTGCGGTGCGGCGTTTGCCTACTTCGTGGTATTCCCGCTGATCTTCGCATTTTTCACCAGTGTAGGCCCAGAAGACGTGGCGATCATGACAGACATAAACCGTTATCTGGACTTTGTTCTTAAGCTGTTTTTCGCCTTTGGTTTAGCCTTCGAGATACCCATCGCAGCGCTCATTGCAATCTGGGCTGGTATCACCACCCCCGAGGACCTAGGACGTAAACGCCCCTACATCATCGTGGGATGTTTCGTCTTTGGAATGCTCTTAACCCCGCCTGATGTGATCTCTCAGGCGCTCCTTGCGATCCCCATGTGGCTGCTTTTTGAAGCCGGTGTGATTGCCGGTCGCATACTTATTAAGCGAAAAGCCGAATCCTGAACATGGGGAGCCTGCTTGAGAAGGCTCCCAAGGGCGATACACTGTCGCCGACCCATATCTTTCGGACGTATACAATGACTCGCATTCTCCTGACGCTCAGCGCGTCACTACTACTAACGGTGTTTTTATCCGGTCCGGTCTTTGCTCAAGAGGTCGCCAGTGAGGCGCCCGAGGAGCAAACAGAAGAGCAGACAGAAGAACAAGCGGAAGAGGAAACCGTCGAAGCCGAAGCTGACACGGAAACCATGCGGGACATAATCGAGACCGAGAAAAAGTCTGAGGAGGTTATCAGAGAGAAAGTCGCAGAACTTGCGGGACAGGAAGAACTGCCACGCACTCCTCTCCAACTACTGGTTCTGTTAGCAGACGCCTCCGCACAAAAAGACCGAGAGCGTGCCGCCGGCTACCTAGACATGCGCTACCTGCCTGAGGAAGTCTCTGACTGGACTGCTATCGACCTCATGGATGCCCTGAGGATTCTGTGGAATCAGCAAAACATCATCGACATCACCAGCATGAGCGATGATCCCGTGGGCAAACTGGACGATGGGCTCCCAGCCTATCGCGACCTGCTAGGCGTTATCCGCAAAGACAATGGCGACGAGGTACCCATCTTGTTGCAGCGAATTCCGGACGGGAAAGGCGGCAAGATATGGAAGATCTCAAACGCGAGTGTGGCAGAAATTCCGGCGCTCTGGGAGGATCTCGGCTACGGTGAGTTTGCCGTTTGGCTGGAGCGACATCTTCCAGACTACCGCTTTGCGGGGCTGGAGAGCTGGCAAATCATCTCGGGTATCGTATTTCTAATAGCGGCCTGGTATCTCGCCATGCTCGCCAGCTACCTGCTCATGCGCGTAGCACTGCTGGTCCCTAACCGCTTTCCGCTAGGTATCGAAAGCTTCTTTCAAGGCTCCTTACGTTACTTCCTGTTCCTTCTGATTTTTCGCATGCTCATGGATCAGCTGGCCTTGTCCCTCGCCGCACGGGTCTACCTGAATTCGTCTGGTGTCGATTACATTGCCTTCACCATTTTACTCCTGGGCGTTATCTCCCTGATCCGGGACTACAACATTCGGCGCTTGGAGCGGGCTGGCAACCGTCAGTACGTCGCTCTACTCAAACCCTTTACCACCATCATCAAGTTTGTCGCCATCGTGCTGGTAGCGCTGGTATGGGCCGAACGCGCCGGCTACAACATGTCGACAATCATCGCCGGCCTGGGAGTTGGCTCATTGGCAGTAGCACTTGCCGCCCAGAAGACTTTGGAAAACGTCATTGGAGCCATCACGCTCTACTCAGCAAGACCGGTGAATCCTGGCGACCTTTGTCGCTTTGGCAACATCGTGGGTTTTGTCGAGGAAATCGGACTTCGCTCGACAATGATTCGCACACTCAACCGCACCATGCTGGCGGTACCCAATGCCGTGTTCTCATCGGTAGAAGTCGAGAACTTCAGTCATCGGGATCGCATTCGCTATTACCAGCACATCGAATTGCAGATGACCACGGCAGACCAGTTACGTGTGATTCTCGGGCGTCTTCGTGAGCTTTTCTTATCTCACTCCGACGCTATGCAAGAGACCGCTAGTATCCGCCTCCAGAAGGTCGCAGCGGCTACAGCGGTTATTCGAATAGATGTGGGTATACGAACAACCGACTATCAGCGTTTTCTTGCCGTCGCCGAAGATCTTAATTTGCGCATGATTGAGCTGGTACATGATGCAGGCGCGGTGTTTAGTGGTCCGGGGCAGGTACTACAGGTTCGGGATTTCTATCGTGCATCCGAAGACACCATTGCGGATGTACACTCGCAGCTCGAAAGCTGGAAAAACGAAGAGAAGCTGCCCTTTCCCGACTACACCGCGGCCGAGAAAGCCGCGCTTAAAGGGGCCATCGAACTTCCTGTTCGCGAGGACAAATTCTGAACACCTCAGAGAAAAAGACCAGCGGCAGCATGGCGCCTCTGCGCGCTCTTGCCCGGCAGCTCGCACCTTACCGTTGGCGCTTGGTAGCGGCGGCTGTTGCGCTCATATTTACTGCAGGCGCAACACTAACCCTGGGCAAAGGTCTGCAAGTGCTCATCGATCGTGGCTTTGGCGGCGACGATCCCGGAGCCCTTGGAGACGCCGTGCGCATCGTGATGCTTATTACCACTGCCATTGCTATCGGTACCTTCTTTCGTTTTTACCTGGTGTCCTGGTTAGGGGAACGCATCAGCGCTGATCTTCGCAGTGCCGTATTTCAGAACATCGTCCGCCTCCACCCCGGGTTCTTTGAGGAGAATCGCTCCGGCGAGATCATGTCGCGCTTAACCGCAGACACCACCGTACTTCAGACGATCATCGGTTCATCGATGAGCATGGCTCTGCGCAGCTCTCTTACGCTTACAGGCGCTGTGGTCATGATGCTTATCACCAACTTCAAGCTAACGCTGTTTATCGTCGCCACGGTACCCATGGTGTTGCTGCCCGTCATGATCTTTGGTCGGCGCGTACGGACTCTCTCCAGCAGCAGTCAGGACAGCGTTGCCAGCGTAGGCTCCTATGCCGGCGAGATCATTCAGAATATCCGCACTGTGCAGGGCTTTAATCGCGAGTCAGCGGAGTCCCTGGCTTTTAATGCTGAAGTAGAAAAAGCCTTTGTCATTGCCCGCTCCCGCGTCCGGCAACGGGCACTGTTGATTGCTTTTGCAATCATCATTCTGTCGGGCGGGATGATTGCCATGATGTACTCCGGCGGGAGAGATGTCATAAGCGGCGCCATGACCGGCGGCGAGCTCGCCGCATTCATGTTCTATGCAACCATGGTCGGCACTGGGTTTGCCACGCTCTCTGAAGTCTGGGGCGACGTGCAGCGCGCCGCAGGTGCGACCGAGCGCCTACTGGAGCTGGTAGAAACCGATAGTGCTCTTTCGGACACCGGCGATCGCGAGTCCATCTCTAAAAACCCGGCGATGCGGCTGAGAGATGTCTCGTTCAGCTACCCTTCCCGTCCCGACACCCTCGCCCTGGACAGCATAAACCTGAACATCGAGGCAGGTAAAAGCCTGGCTCTAGTGGGTCCTTCGGGGGCGGGTAAAACCACGCTGTTTGAACTACTTCAACGATTTTACGACCCACAATCGGGCGCCCTGTTACTAGACGGCATTGATCTTAGAGAGATGTCTCTGGCGCAGCTACGCTCGAATCTCGCCATCGTGCCGCAGCAACCCACACTGTTTAGCGCCGACGTTCGTTACAACATTGCCTACGGAAAGCCCGAAGCGACCGATGAAGAGATACACGCGGCAGCGCGAAGAGCCCATGCCCATGAATTCATTGAGGCACTTCCCGAGGGATACGGAAGCTATCTTGGGGAACAGGGCGTGAGGCTCTCTGGTGGCCAGCGGCAGCGCATAGCCCTGGCTCGAGCGATGCTTACAGACCCCAAAGTACTTTTACTCGACGAGGCAACCAGCGCCTTGGACGCAGAGAGTGAGTATCAGGTGCAGCAAGCCATTAGCGAGCTTATGCACGAACGCACCACGGTGATCATTGCGCACCGACTGGCAACGATCCGAGACGCAGACTGCATCGCCGTACTTGAGGATGGCAAGGTGGTCGCTACGGGCACACACGATGAGTTGCTGGCAAGCTCAGAGCTTTACGCCCGTCTAGCAAAGCTGCAGTTTCGCAACGAGGCCGCTTAAGCGACCGCGCGGCGTCAGCGCATGCTGGTCAAAAAATGTAGATGATTCTCGTACTGACTCAGTACGTCATGAGCTATTTGCTCTTGAGTCCAACCCATAATGCAGTAATCCTGACCGCCCTGCGCCAGATGAACCTCCGCGCGATAATAACGATCACCCTCGGCCATGGATGAAATCGCCTCTCCCGCTAGACGCTCGTCGGGCATAGCGTGAACGCGACTTCGCACTTCATAGACAAAATCTATTTCGCCACCATTGAGGACTTCCATGCGCACGGAGGGTTGGTCTTTCGTTTGCTGGGTGACTCGAGCATCAACGTCGTGATTTTTTAACTCTTGAGAAAACTCCTCTAATGCAGGCCCCACCTGCTCCCGGAGGAACTTATGAACACTGCGATCGGCGGGAAAATCCAGGAGGTTCGACAGACGGCTACGCCAGTCGCCATCGGCACCCGATGCTGGCGATACGCTCTGCGCGCTTCGCTGGGAGGCATCCAGAGAGAGAGCTTTAGCAAAGCCCCATATGGCCCCCAGCAGGGCGACAGAAAAAGGCAGCGCACTGGCGATCGCCGCGGTCTGCAGCGACGACAGCCCACCCGCCAGTAACAACACTGCGGCGATTGCGGCGATCACTGCGGCCCAGAACACCCGCTGCAAGACCGGCGTGTCATCACGACCGTTGGCGGACAACATGTTTAGCACCAGGGCCCCACTGTCTGCGGAGGTGACAAAAAAGACCACAATCATCGCCAGACTCACGGCCGACAAAAAGGTAGAAAACGGTAAGAACTCGAGGAACCGGAACAGTGCCACAGCCTGATTGGCCGAAACGGCCTCTCCTAACTGAAGGGCTCCCTCATTCAAAATAAGATTGATAGCGCTATTCCCAAAGACTCCCATCCACAGCAGGGTAAAACCGCAGGGCACGAGCATCGCACCGAGGGTGAACTCACGAATTGTGCGCCCCCTGGAAATGCGCGCGATAAACAATCCGACAAAAGGTGACCAGCTCAACCACCAACCCCAATAGAAGATCGTCCAGCCGCCCAGCCAATCGGTGGGATCATAGGCGTAGAGCGTAAAGGTCTTACTCACCAATTCGCTCACATAGATCCCGAGGCTCTCCAGGGTGGCTCCCAGGATAAGAATAGTGGGGCCCGCAATGAGCACGCCGAACAACAGCAATACAGAAAGTCCGATGTTTAACTCAGATAGGCGCTTGATTCCAGCATTTAAGCCCATAGCAACGGAGATGCTAGCAAGTGCCATGGTTCCAATCACCAAGAGCACCTGCACTCCACCGGATATGGGGATACCAAAAAGGTACTCGAGGCCCGAGTTAATCTGTAAAACACCAAACCCCAGACTGGTGGCAATGCCACAGGCGGTGCAAACAATCGCAAAGACATCTATGGCCGCACCGGCAGGCCCATAAATTCGCTCACCGATAAGCGGGTAGAAGGCGGAACGCATGGTCAGCGGTAGTCCATGACGATAAGAAAAGTAACCCAGTAGTAGAGCGACGATGGCGTAGATGGCCCAGGCGTGGAGCCCCCAGTGAAAGTAAGTGAGGGTCATGGCATGGCCTGCCGCTTCAACACTGCTCCCCTCTCCATGGGGAGGTTGGAGAAAATGCATCACGGGCTCAGCGACACCAAAGAACATCAGGCCGATACCCATGCCCGCGGCAAACAGCATGGCAAACCAGCTCAGAGCACTGTAGTCCGGCACCGAATGATCTGGTCCAAGCTTGATATCGCCAAACCGAGAAAAGCTGAACACCAAAACGCTAAGAAGAACGATCGCGACGACGAGTACGTAGTACCAGCTGGCGTAGGTAACGATCGCCGCCTGAACATCTTGCAGGAGGGCATTGCTCGCGTCTGGCGCGACGGCGGCGCCAAAAACCATCAGAAGAAGAATCGCAGTGGAAGGCAGGAACACACCTCTATCAACGCTAAAACCCATGAAACCTTCGCTCACGGGCGCTTTGTCGTCGGCCGACCCACTCATCTAAACCTCTGCTTCCTTTGTTAGTGCCGGAAGAGTACGCAGATTATCCGATGTCAGCAAAACATTAATACATAGTGTACAAATCTTTCTTTTGGCCTCTGATAGTAAAAACTACCTATAAATCAATATTTAACAGTCGATGCCGGTATAATCTCGCTCGGAATTGCTTTTGCTATAAATTATTAGAACTTTTTTTGTGCACTATTTTTGTCAGGGAGACAACATGCGGTCCAGAAATAAGCTGAACCTTGCTACTCGCGCGGCGGTACTCGCCAGCGTGACCGGCGGTAGCCTAGCGAGCGCCAACGCTGTTGCGCAGCTGGAGGAAGTTATCGTCACGGCGACCAAACGCTCGGCAAGCACTCAGGATATTCCTGTTGCGGTACAGGCTCTCGGAGAAGACACCTTGAACGACATGGGCGTCACCAACTTCGAGGATTACCTCGTGCAGTTGCCCGGCGTGACTGCCGGCGGTAGCGGCCCCGGACAGAATACGATTTACATTCGCGGCGTTGCCTCAACCACGCCGAACCTGACCACGGCGGGTGTTGCCGGACTGTCGCCAAACGTGGCGCTCTACCTCGACGAGCAGCCCCTCGCACAACCGGGTCGTAACCTCGACGTCTATACAGCTGATATGAACCGCATTGAGGTCCTCGCCGGACCACAGGGCACGCTGTTTGGCGCCAGCTCGCAGGCAGGTACAGTACGCCTGATCACCAACAAGCCTGACCTCAGTGGTACCTACGGTCGGATGAAGGTTGGCACTGCGTTTACCAAAGGCGGAGAAATGAGCAACAATGTCGAGGGCATGATCAACGTGCCTGTTACCGACAAACTCGCGCTTCGCGGTGTTGTGTATGTTGACCGCATGGGCGGTTACATCGATAACGTCGCAGGCACCCTGAACGCTAGTGAGAGCGCTCGCTTCCGTCCCGCCGGAACTATGCGAGCCAACGGCGTTCCCGTCAGTGAGCAACGCGGCGGATTCCAGGCCGGCGCCGATCTTTCCGGCGTGAATTTTATTGACGCCGACAACAGCACGAAGACTGAAGACGACTTCAACGACACCACCTATGCGGGCTTCCGACTCTCCGCCCTGTACACCATCAATGCTGATTGGGATCTGCAGATCTCACACATGCAGCAACAGCTGGATTCTGATGGCGTGTTCTTCTCCGATCCAGAGCTGGGCGACTACGAAGTAACACGCTTTCAGCCCGACAGTATCGATGATGAATTCAGCAACACAGCCTGGACTCTTTCGGGACGCATCGGGGAGCTGGAAGTGCTTTACTCCGGCGCTTTTACAGATCGCCAAACCGACCAATTAGTGGACTACGCGGACTACCTCTTCGTGGGGCAGTACCTTCCTTATTACATCTGTGACAGTTCGGTTTCTTACCCCGGTGATGCCGCTCCCAGCGGAACCTGCCAAGCTCCTGATCTGTTTGTAGGCAGCGTCACCAAAACGGAAGTCAGCACTCACGAGATTCGCCTCAACACCGCTGAAGATCGTCGCATTCGCGCCACCGTAGGTGCCTTCTACAGTGACCTCACCCTTACCGAGCGCAACGACTTCACCTACCCGGGCTCTACCCAGATTGACGGCTACGGTGTGCAAACCGGGTTTTCACCCAACTTCCCATTCACCACTGGCTACCGATCCGATGAGGGTCCTTTCCCCGACGGCGTGATCTTCCGCAATGACGTACGACGCACGGATGAGCAGATGGGCGTGTTTGGTGAAGTCACCATGGACATTACTGACGAGCTCGCTCTGACATTGGGAGCACGCTGGTACGATATCGAAGTCGGACTCGAGGGCAGCGCTAACGCGTCTTTCTGTAATCTCTTCCAACCAGATTCCAATTCCTTCGGTACGGACATCTCGGACCTGTACAACGGTGACGGTCAAATTACTTTCCGTGGTACCTGTAATCCCGATGCCCAGTTAACGTATACCCTGGACAACATTGACGAGGCGCCGGATCAGGTCGCAGCGGCATTACTCAACGCCCCGACTTCAGCTCAGACCGACGGTGTTATCGGCAAATTAAGCCTGTCCTACACGCCTACAGAAAATCAGCTGTGGTTCGTCACCTTGTCCGAAGGCTTCCGTCCCGGACTACTTAATCGTCCCGGCGGCGCCTCAGGCCCCAACGGCTATCAGGTGCCTTTCGCTCTCGATACAGACGATGTGACCAACTACGAGCTTGGCTGGAAACTCGATCTCATGGATCAATCCCTGCGTTTTAACGGCAGTCTGTTCTTTGTAGACATCGAGCGCCTGCAAACAACTATCTTTGATCCCAGCATCGTCAACCTGTTCTTCTCGGACAATGCTGCAAATGCTGAAGTGTTGGGTCTTGAGGGCTCGGTTGATTGGGCGCCCCTGTCCCTGCCAGGACTTGTGGTCACCGGCTCATTCTCTATGCTCGAC
The DNA here is from genome assembly GCF_045689245.1 of Congregibacter brevis. Lineage (GTDB taxonomy): Bacteria > Pseudomonadota > Gammaproteobacteria > Pseudomonadales > Halieaceae > Congregibacter > Congregibacter brevis. The sequence continues at coordinate 389,679 of NZ_CP136865.1, forward strand.
ACTGAGATTACGGAAGTTCTCACGCCGACAAATGACGTGCGGAAGGGTGATTCCCTAGCCTTCGCGCCAGAGTTTCAGGCGACTATCCGCGCGCGCTACAACTGGGACCTCAATAACGGTCTGCGAGCCCACGTAATGCCGCACCTCGCCTATTCCGACGAGTCCTATAGCGACATCATTGCAATTAACCGTCAAACGGTAGACTCCTGGATGATGCTCGGTGTCACTGCTGGCGTATCGAATACCCAGTGGACTGCCGAGGTCTATGTCGACAACCTCACTAATGAGGCAGCAGAGTTGTCTAATAACTTTGTAAACGATCGTGATCGCGTAACACTCGCACGCCCGTTGACTGGCGGGGTACGCTTCACTTGGAACTTTGAGTGAGGCTGAGCGCCCGGCCTCGTCGGGCGCATCTTCGTCTACGGCAGGCTCTTTGGGGACGGAAGCCCAAGAGCTAATGCGTAAAGGCCAGATGGCCGATGCGCTGAACCTGCTGAAACAGCACCTGGATACCGCGCCCTCGGACGGAGAAGCGCTGTATCTCGCAGCTGTCTGTGCCCGCATGAGTAAGCTGTATCCAGCGGCGCAGACTTACCTCGATACCCTCATTGCTAACGAACCTGGCAATGGTCGCGGCCTGCAAGAGCAGGCGCACCTGCACCGCGATACCCAGAACACCGATGCAGCCATTGATGCCTACGAAGAGGCGCTACGGGCCAATCCCGCGCTACTGGCCAGCTATCGTCAGCGTCTAACGCTTTTACGTGCCGCCGGAAGAGAACAGGAAGCAAACGTCACGGCTACGCAGCTTCATCGGGTGGAAGCTCTGCCCAAAGCGCTCCTTGCCGTTACCGACTTGATTGCTCAAGGTCGAATCCTCAAGGCCGAGCAAATATGCCGACAATTTTTGATGCAAGCCCCCAGTCATACCGAAGGGATGAGGCTTCTCGCTGACATTGGTTCCCGTCTCGGAGCTCTTGAAGAAGCAAACTTTCTTCTTGAGTCAGCCTGCGAACTCGAGCCCGCAAACGTAGCGTTGCGCATTGACCTTATTCGGGTACTCAGCAAACGCCAACGCTTTGAAGAGTCCTTGGAACAGGCGGATCAGCTCTTGGCTACGGCTCCGCAGAATCTTCAGTTCCAATCCCTCAAAGCCATCGAGCTGTTACAACTGGGACGCTACGACGAAGCTGTCGCAGGCTTTGACTCGATTCTCGAAAAGCTGCCAGGCGACGCCATTACGCTTACATCCAAGGGCCACGCCCTAAAAACCCTCGGATCCGGCAGCGACGCTATCGCCGCCTATGAAGCGGCAAGCAAGGCAACGCAAGGCGGTGGTGAGGCTTGGTACGCCTTGGCAAACCTTAAGACCTTCCACTTCGACGACAGCCAGATCAAAAAAATGCAGGCTCAACTTGCCGGCAACCCACCTCTTTTGGATCGGATTTATCTGGCCTTTGCACTGGGTAAAGCTTTTGAAGACCGCCGTGACTTTAAAGAGTCTTTCGAAAGTTATGCTGTGGGAAATAGCCTGAAGCGTGCAAGCCTTAACTACCAACGCGAAGGCTTTGAACGCGAAGTTGACGCTCAGTGCACAGGCTTTACTCAAGCGCTAATGCACGCGAAGGATAGGGTCGGCTTCGACGCAGCTGATCCGATATTCATAGTTGGGATGCCGCGCGCTGGAAGCACACTGCTGGAGCAAATCCTGGCGTCACACAGTCAAGTCGACGGTACCCGGGAGCTACCAAACATTCTGTCTCTCGCACAACGACTGAGGCGACAGCGCAATGACGCGGGGGACACGCCCGGTTATCCGGGAATTCTTCAGGATCTCAGCGGCGACTCCCTTAGACAGCTAGGAGAAAGCTTTATTGAGGAAACTCGAGTACATCGCGGTAATGCGCCGTTCTTTATCGACAAAATGCCCAACAACTTCAGGCATATCGGGCTGATAAAGCTGATTCTGCCGCGAGCTAAAATAATCGACGCCCGCAGGGAGCCGATGGCTTGCTGCTTCAGTAACTTTAAACAGTTATTTGCCGAGGGCCAGGAGTTCAGCTACAACCTTGCGGATCTTGGCCACTACTATCGTCAGTACGAACGCCTCATGAAACACTGGGACTCGGAACTGCCAGGGAGCGTACATCGCCTGCAACACGAGGCATTGCTTGACGATTTTGAGGGTGAGCTTCGGCGTCTTCTCGGCTTTCTTGAGTTACCCTTCGAAGAACGCTGCCTTCGATTCTATGAAAATGATCGCCCCGTACGGACACCATCCTCCGAACAAGTTCGCCAACCTCTGTTTCGCGATTCCGTAGAGCAGTGGCAAAATTACGCGACCTGGTTAGCGCCTCTCCGGCATACTCTGGACGCCGCGCCACAATGAAAACAACGCTTTTCCAAAACTACCTGGATGTCCACTGATGGCTGATCTACTCGATGATGTTCTCGTTTCCCTTCGCCGTATTTTGCGCGCGACAAGCATCCACTCGCGTAAGCTCGGACGATCGGTAGGTATCACCGCGCCCCAGCTAATGGTGCTTCGCGCGGTAAGCGACAAGGACGGACTTACCGCTACAGAAGTCGCCAACGCTGTGAGTTTGAGTCAGGCAACCATCACCGCCATTGTCTCTAAGCTTGAAGAGCGGGAGCTTCTGCACCGAGAGCGGAGTAATGTGGACAAGCGACGAGTACATGTATCACTCACAGAGGCCGGTCGTGAGGTCCTTGTAGAGGCGCCAAAGCCCCTCCAAGAGAGCTTCTCCCGTCGCTTTGAGGCATTACCTCGCTGGGAGCAATATCAGCTGGTGTCTTCTCTGGAACGGATCGCGTTAATGATGGACGCTGAAGACCTGGATGCCGCGCCGCTGCTCACAGATCACGCAGAGCTGCACTAAGGCAGACGCACAAGGACTCAAAAAAATCTAGCAGTCCAAAACGGCTCTGAGCGCTGGACACTCCACAGGAGAGCTAGCTTATCCCGGGCGACCCGCTCGTCTCAGGAGACGCATACGGTCTTGGCGCGCGCGGTTAACGCGCATGAGATCCGTTAGGGCGTCTCGATAAACCCCTTGAATCTCGTCCCACCACTCAAGGCCTATGCGGGCATTATTTGCCGCACAAAGAAATGGTGATTTCAGGGGTTCGTCCAGAACGATATAGCTCGCTTCACGAAGACCCGTCATTAGCTGATCTTTGGTAATGGCGCGTCCACTTTGATTCGCCATGTTCATAACTTCGTAGGCTTCAAAAAGCGATTCAACATTTACCCACTCGGCAACCGCCTGACGCTCCACACCCCGTCGCAGGCTCCTGCGAAGCTTGCGCGCCATATTACGAAACTCTCTCTGTACACGCCGCCCGAAAACAGGATCACCGACGGGTTTGAGCTGATCATCGGCAGATAGTTCGCGCCAGTCAGCGTGGGTCAATACCGCATCGATAACGGGAAAAACTTCCTGTTCCTCAAAGCTCATGTGGCCGTAGGAGGCCTGCACGTATTCCCGACCTAAGCGCACAACCTCGGCTCCGCCGAGCTCCCCACGACGCCAATCCTCCACTGCCTGAAGCAGGTCGCGTCCATTGCGTGCCATGTGATCATGGTCTTTCTCAAGGCGACGGCGATCCTCCGCAAGCTTTTGATCAATGTCGGCAGCGTAGCCATAAATAAGGTCTTCGCGAGGATGATGAAAGCGATCCGGCCAGGTCACCATGTAATCCATGATTTCATAGATCACGTGAGTATCTACAAGCTCACTGCGCTCTATGGCATTGAGGTGATCTGAAAGTAAGGCGAGGACGCTGGCAATGTGACGGTGTTCGGCGCGTAAAGCGACCAACATAGGAGCTTCGGACACATCGCTATCGTGTTGGTCTGCAAACGCCTGCAGGTCCATAGGCTCTGAACCTATATTCCTGGCGCGTGATTTTCCTGATGTCGATCGCGACTGACTAACCGCCATAAGATTCACCATTAGCCTGAAAATTTATCGGGGAAGCCTAACGGTGGACGGCGGAGCTAGCAAGCCGGCCCCCGAGAACGTCTACAAAAAGTCTCGGGAGCCAGTTAGGAGGGGGTGGTGGTTAGAATCGAGCCTAATTGCTGCCGAGTTCTCGAACCAGGCTGCCAATGGATTCTTTAGCGTCGCCAAACAACATCCGCGTATTGTCTTTATAAAAAAGCGGATTCTCGATGCCAGCAAAGCCCGACGCCATCGAGCGCTTAAGAACAAACACCGTGCGCGCCTGATCCACATTAATCACGGGCATACCGTAGATCGGCGAGGACTCTACGTCCCGTGCAGCAGGGTTAACTACATCGTTGGCACCGATAACGATGGCAACATCAACGGTCTCCATGCGCGGGTTAATGTCGTCCATCTCCAGAAGCTGGTCGTAAGGAACATCGGCTTCCGCGAGCAACACGTTCATGTGACCAGGCATCCGTCCCGCAACCGGATGAATACCGAAGTTCACTTCTGCGCCGTTCTTTTCCAGCAACTCGGTGAGCTCTTTCACGACGTGCTGCGCCTGAGCAACGGCCATGCCATAGCCCGGAATAATGGCAACGTTAGAGGCGGCTTCAAGAATGTAGTAAGCGTCTTCTGCAGAAATCGGCTTGATCTCTCCCTCGACCACAGTCTCTTCATCGCTAACCGCAGCAAAGCCACTGAACAGCACGTTGGAGAGTGAGCGATTCATCGCCTTACACATAATCTGCGTGAGGATGATACCCGAGGCACCAACCAGAGAACCCGCCACAATCAGGATGTTGTTGTTGATCGCGAAACCCGCGGCGCAGGCAGCAAGACCAGAGTAGGAGTTCAGCAACGAGATAACCACGGGCATATCTGCACCGCCAATGGGGATCACAGCCATGATGCCAAAGGCGAGGGACAGGGCGATCATCAAGATCAGCCAAAAAGGTGTCTGAGGATAGAGGCAGAACAACCAACCACTCACGAAGATCGCGAAGATGATTATGCTGTTAACCAGCTGCTGGCCGCTGAACTGCACCGCAGCGCTGGAAATTTTCTCGCTTAGCTTCCCATAGGCAACCAGTGACCCAGTGAAGGTCACCCCACCAATAAGAATCGATAGCACGATGGTGATGAGCGTGAACAATCCCGAGTCCGCAGTAATCGCAGCGGCGCCCACCAATAGACTCGCCAGACCACCAAAGCCGTTGAACAACGCTACCATCTCGGGCATTGAGGTCATTTGAACCAATCGAGAGGCCGCAGCACCAATGGCGCCGCCCACCAGGAATCCTGCGAAAATCCACTGATACTCAACGATACCTTGGTCAAGGAGAGCCGCCACGATCGCCAGCAACATACCCACGGCAGAAATAGTGTTACCACGCCGTGCCGTAGCAGCAGAGCCCAGTAGTTTCAGGCCATAAATGAACAACGCCGCGGATACGACATAAGCCAACTCAATTCCAAAAGGAGAAACACCCACGATCAGCCTCCTCGCTTCTTGAACATAGCCAGCATCCGGTCGGTCACCATGTAACCGCCCACGACATTAATGGAAGCCAGTGCTACTGCACCGGCGCCCAACCAATTAGCAAGATCCTGCTGGCCATTACCCGCTAATGCGATAGCACCCACAACGGTAATACCCGAAATTGCATTCGCACCAGACATCAACGGTGTGTGGAGCGTTGCAGGCACTTTAGTAATCAGTTCGAAGCCGAGAAATATCGACAACATCAAAATAAAGGTTAGAAAAATAGCATCCATGATCAGGCATCCCCCGCCAGAATGTTCTTGATAGTCTCATTAACAACAGCACCATCATGCGTAATAACGCAGCCCGGCAGAATGTCATTCTCCATGTCCAGCACAAACGCGCCGGTTTCCTTATCCCAGGTGTCTTCCACCAGATTAAACAAGTTGTTGGCATACATTACCGATGCATCGCGGCAAACATAGTTGGGCAAGTTTCCAAGACCCACGAGTGTTACCCCGTTAATATCTACCACCTCGTTGGGAACAGAACCCTCAACGTTACCGCCGGTTTCCGCCGCCATATCAACCACCACAGCACCGGGCTGCATGCCCTCGACCATGGAGCGGGGCACAATGACCGGTGGCTTACGACCAAACACCTGCGCCGTTGTGATCACTACATCAGAGTCAGCAATCACCGCCGCCTGCGCGTCCTGCTGTTTTTGAATTTGTTCCGGGGTAAGCTCTTTTGCGTAGCCATCGGCGGTCTGCCCGGTATCACCGAGGTCAATATCCAGGAAGGTCGCGCCAAGAGACTGAACCTGCTCAGCTACAACGGGGCGCGTATCAAAGGCCGTAACTTTCGCGCCTAGTCGCTTTGCTGTAGCGATAGCCTGAAGACCTGCTACACCTGCACCGATGATGAATACTTTGGCCGGCTTTAAGGTGCCCGCGGGAGTCATCATCATAGGGAAAATGCGCGGTAAGCGTGTGGCTGCGAGCATCACCATGACGTAACCGGCCAGGTTGGCCTGGGAGCTGAGAGCGTCCATTTTCTGGCTGCGGGTCGAGCGAGGAATCATTTCCATGCTAATGGCAGTCACACCCGCCGCGGCAAAAGCTTGCACCAGATCGTGCTCGTTGAAGGGGTCCAGATAACTGATGTGGATACAACCGCGCTTCATTTGCGCAATTTCTTCTAGCTCGGGCTTGCGTAAGCGAAGCAACATATCCGCTGAACCAATCAGTGCGGCTCGGTCGTTAACGATCTCGGCACCGACCTCGGTGTACTCACTATCCTGAAAGCCGCTTCCTGCACCCATGCCTGCTTCGATGTGCACGGTGGCGCCCAGGCGCACAAGTTTTTTAGCGGTATCTGGCGTCATTGCCACCCGGTTTTCGCCCGGATAGAGCTCCTTGGGAACAGCTAACTGCATATTTGTTTCACCCTGTATCAGTCAGTTTTTTATGTGCTTGCGAGGCTAAGCTGCGGCACCATCAAAACCCCCATATTTTGAGGGGGCAAGACTTTAGCACAGAGAGTGTGGTCTTCGAAGGGCGCAATGGCGGCCAAAGTACCGCCACTGCAGGGGCTATAAATCGCCGCGCAAATATTGCTTGAAGTGCCTAACCAGCTTGGAGGCGCAAAAACGGATTCATCCAGCGGTACTTCCAACCGGTGAATCGTAGCGGTGCATCAATGACGGCCAGACAAATGCAGTCTTCGTTTGCGAAAGCTCTTGGCGCATGGACGTCGCTAGCGCTTCTGTAAATGAAGTCCCCGGGGTGATAGCTGCCTTGGTCATCACTGAAGCCACCCTGAAGCACCAAAGTCATTTCTGATCCGCGATGATCGTGGTGAGGAATCTCGCCCCCTGCCTTTATGTGTAGCAAGGAGAATTCAAATTGAGGATCGCCCGTACGAATGGGTGTGATGCGAAGGGCATCGGTGACCTTCTTCCATACCAAATCAGAAAAATCCCCCGCCATCAGGCGGCTCAACAGTGCAGGAGTTGCATCCTGCCCTTTGCGCGCGGCCGGCTGGTAACTGAGAGGAGCTTCTTCATCTAGCCGCGCCAAAACGCGATCCAGCAGCGCGTCGCCGACAGGTTCCGGGTCCAGAGATTCGAACATTGCCGCTCCCATAGTCTGTAACTGGCTCACAGTCTGAGAGCAGCAATCGCAGTAATTGAGGTGCGCGGATACGCAGGCAGCCTGGGCGAGAGGAAGTGTTCCCGCCGCGTGCTCAGTAAGAAGATCCAATTCTGGATGATGTTTAGCCATGGTTTTGTCTACAACTCTACTTTCGTGTTCCATTTAATTACCCTCTTGGGACGCTTCAAACTGCACTTGCATCTTCTGCACTGCCAGTCTGACCCGCGATTTCACGGTACCCAGGGGTAAATCCAATTCGGAGGCCGCCTCTGCGTGCGACTTACCTTCCATATAGACCTTGGCGATGATCTGCGTCTGGTCTGCGGGGAGATTCTTCATAGTCTCCCTGATGCGATCTGCACTTCGGCGGTTCTGCAATTGCATAAACGGCTCTTCGTGCTCCTGATCGGGGCTGAAGTCCTCTGCCGCCAGTGGCGTATCGAACTTTTGCAGCCGGCGAAACATGTCTGTTCGACAATTTCGCGCAATCGTATATACCCATGTACTCGCCGCAGCCTTTTCTGGATTAAAGGCGCCGGCTTTTTGCCAAATCTTTAACATGACCTCCTGCACTAACTCGTCAGCATGAGTCGCTGAAAGAGCAGATCCGGCTAGGGCGAAGGCTTTGATCAGTGGAGCAAAATGTCGGAAAAGGCGAGTGTAGGCTGCCCGATCCTGCTTCTCAGCAATCAAGACCAGGCACTCGCTCCACTCGTCTGTGCGGCGTCCCGTCGGTATGGTTCGCACCATATCGTTTTGACTCCGCGCAGTGCTTGGATTTTCGTCCACGTGTAACCCCTTTGATTTATTGGTGTTGATACGTTCACTATAGACCGACTGGATGACCCGCGCGTCGGCAAATTTGCACGCTGATCCACAGGACCGTGCTGAGCGTAATTTTCCTAAGAATATGGTGGTCGCGGGAAACACAATCCATGCGCCAACCCTAAGCGAACGCGGCAGCTCTGACGCCGCCCAAAACATTCCCAAAAACAGACAGGAGACACCCAAAGGTGCACATAGCGGTAATCGGTTCAGGCATCTCGGGGTTAGCGTGCGCTCACTACCTTAGCGCTGAGCACACGGTCAGCGTATTCGAAGCTAGCAAGCGCTTGGGCGGGCACACCGCGACCATGGACGTGCAGTTGGGAACCCGACGCTTTGCCATAGACACGGGTTTCATCGTTTTTAACGACTGGACCTACCCCAATTTTATTGCGTTGATGGACGAATTGGGCGTGAGTAGTCGTGCCACTTCGATGGGATTCAGCGTGCGCGATGAAGAAACAGGTCTGGAGTATTCCGGTACCAATCTGGACTCCTTGTTTGCCCAGCGCCGCAACCTTGTTTCACCGCGTTTTCTGAGGATGGTTCGCGATATCCTGCGGTTTAACAAGGAGAGCCTAACTGACCTCGAGCGGGGAGATTTACCTGACGACGAGAGTCTGGGCAGTTATCTAACGCGCAAAAACTACAGCGAAGCGTTTAAACGCGACTACTTGATAGCCATGGGCTCCGCTATCTGGTCCTCTGATTGCGCCAGCATGCTCGAGTTTCCGGTGCAGTTCTTCGTACGGTTTTTCAAGAATCATGGCCTGTTGTCCGTCAAGAACCGCCCCCAATGGAGAGTCATTGAAGGTGGATCTCGCGAATACATTGCGCCTTTGTGCCGCCGCTTTGAGCAACGCATCCACACAGGAACCCCCGTAAGCCGCGTTCGCAGGGATGTCGCTGGGGTGACATTAGTGCTGGAGAACGGTACCGAGCAGCGCTTCGATCAGGTCGTGATCGCGACGCACTCCAACCATGCGCTGGAGATGCTTGACGCCCCCTCCGAGCAGGAGCGCGAAGTGCTCGGGGCGCTTCCTTACCAAGCCAACGATGTGGTCCTGCATACAGACACACGCCTCTTGCCGGAGAACCGCAAAACCTGGTCTAGCTGGAATTACCGTCTGGGGGTGGATGATTCAAGAGCCGTGCTCACCTACAATATGAATATTCTCCAAGGTATCCGGGCCCCAGAAACCTTTTGCGTCACGCTGAACGACACAGCCTCCATCAATCCCCACAGAATACTCGGACGTTTTACCTATGATCATCCAGTATTCAGCCTCGCAGGGATGGCTGCCCAGCAGCGCTGGGGAGACATCAATGGTCAGCAGAACACCTGGTTCTGCGGCGCCTATTGGCATAACGGCTTCCACGAGGACGGCGTGGTCAGTGCGCTGCGAGTCTCTGAGGCTATGAATAAGCAGGCTCGCGCCGCGGCATGAACTCCCGGCTGTACACCGGAACGCTGAGGCATCGGCGTCATACCCCGCGAGAGCATGCGTTCAAATATCGCGTCTTCATGCCCTATCTACGTTTAGATGAGCTCGACTCGGTACTGAAACTCAGCCGCCTTTGGTCCAAATCACGCTTTGCACCCGCCAGTTTTCGTCGCGAAGACTTTCTGGGAGACCCTGATAAGCCCCTCGAAGTTGAGGTCCGACGCCGAATCCGGGAAGAAACAGGCAATGATCACTCCGGCCCAATCTATGTCCTCGCCAATCTGCGTTACTTTGGCATGCGCATGAACCCGATAATTTGTTACTACTGCTATAACGACGACGAGTCAGAACTCGAATATCTCATCGCAGAGGTCACTAATACACCCTGGGACGAGCGCCATAGCTACGTTTTAACAGCGCAGCCGGGGCAGCGTGTCTTACGTCAGGACTTTGATAAGACATTCCACGTATCACCCTTTAACCCTATGGAAATGCGCTACTCCTGGCGAAGCAATGCTCCGGGAGCCCGCCTCGCAATTCATCTGGAAAATCACAGTGAGGAGGGTCGTGTGTTTGACGCCACCCTCGCTTTGGAAGCGGAGCCCATCACGGCTTCCAGCCTTCGCGGCATCCTGTGGCGATTCCCGCTGATGACCGCTAAAGTAGCCGGCGCCATTTACTGGCAGGCGCTTAAGTTGTTTATCAAGCGCATTCCTTATCACCCACACCCCGGTACCAGCCTTCAATCTGGAGCACAATAATGAACGAAGTCAGTGTCAGCAGGATTCCCCTACTGCCCCAGGCGAAATCTTTTCGTAACCGCGCCGAGCTTGCCCGGCACTTCCTGCTCCAAGCTTTATCGCATATCAAAGTGGGCTACGTGACCATTCATGATGGTGAGGACACCCATCACTTTGGGGATGCGGGAAACACTGGAGAACCGAATGCAGAAATCGTAGTGCACAACCGCGATGCTTTCGGCAAAGTTTTGATTGGCGGCACGGTTGCCGCCGGCGAAGCCTACATAGATGGCGACTGGTCTACTCCCGATCTTACGGAAGTCACCCGACTCTTCAGCGCCAATATGCAGACTATGGAGTCTATGGAGTCGAAGCGGCACTGGTACACGAAGCTTGCGCTCAAACTTGCACATGCGATGAACCGCAACACTCACGAGGGTTCCAAGCGCAATATCGCTGCACACTACGACCTCGGAAACGACTTCTTCCGTTTGTTTCTGGACCCAACAATGATGTACTCATCGGCAGTTTTTGAGCGTCGCGAAAACACGTTAGAGAAAGCTGCAATAGATAAACTAGACGAGCTGTGCAGGCAGCTGGAACTCACGCCTGACGATCATCTTCTAGAGATTGGTACCGGCTGGGGTGGTATGGCGATTCACGCAGCAACCCACTACGGCTGCAAAGTGACTACGACGACTATCTCTCAGGAGCAGTTTGAATACACCCAAGCGCGGGTGGCCGAGCTAGGTCTTGAAGACCGCATTACCCTGCTCTGCGAGGACTACCGTGCCCTAACCGGCCAGTACGACAAGCTGGTGTCTGTAGAGATGATCGAAGCGGTGGGCCACGACTTTTACAGTAGCTACTTTCAGTGCTGCAGTAAGCTTTTGAAAAATAATGGGAAAATGGTAATTCAAGCGATCACCATCAGCGATGACCGCTACGAGCAGGCGCGGCGCTCAGTAGACTACATAAAGCGCTACATCTTTCCAGGTGGCTGTCTTCCTTCGCTGGAAATCATCGCCAAGCACATCGCCAAAGACAGTAATTTGCAAATGGTGCACCTGAAAGATATCACCGCTGATTACGCGCTGACGCTGGCACACTGGCGACAGCGGTTTATGGAGCGCCTTGATGAGGTTCGCGCGATGGGCTTTGACGATCGATTTATTCGCATGTGGGAATTTTATCTCTGCTACTGCGAAGGCGGCTTCCGTGAGCGCATCATAGGGACGGCGCAACTCGCTTTTGCCAAACCCGGCTATCGGAGCGCTTAAACAGGCTCAACCGCCCGCACCTTAACTAGTGGCTGAAGAACTACGTTGCTGCAAAATGATTCCCGGCACGATGAGTGCCAGACCGACCAATGTCGCCGGGTGTATCGCCTCGCCCAGAATCAGCGCGATGAACACCAGGGAAAGCATTGGCGAGAGGAAGATGAGGTTTCCCACACGGGACACGTTGCTCGCAGTTTGCAGCGCCGTGGACCACAGTAGCCAGGTAAACCCCATCTCAAATAGTCCAACATAGACTGCACTGAGCAATCCCGTCCCCACCTCCGGTAGTCCGCCACCCCAGACCAGACACAGCGCTAGAGAGAGCGGGGCTGCGCAGACAAAATAGGCGGCAAGGGAAATCGTCGGATCGCCCTTACTCCTTGTACTCAACAGCCAAAACACCGCCCAGATCACCGTACTGCTCAGCGCAAGCGCCACGCCGACAACGCTAGTGAACTGCAGAGAAAAGGGATTTCCCTCTGTTGCAATCACAACGACCCCAAGGTAGCCGGAAATCACCGCTAACCAGTCCCGTGACACTAGACGTTGACCCAGTACGGGAACAGAAAGAAGCGCCAGCATGATCGCCCAGGTGTAGTTGATCGTTTGCGCCTGCTGCGCCGGCAAGCGGTCGTAGGCCGCCAACAGAATGCAGTAGTAAAGCAGAGGATTAAGACAGGCCATAGCAAGGAAGCGTAGTGGCGTTGCGCACAGCTCCCGCCAAAGTAGCTCCAATCGGCCCTGCCAGGCGAGGGTGATCAGGAGTGCCAGCGTCGAGATCCATATCGCTACACAAAGGAGCTGCAGTACCGATAGCTCCCGCAGTGCGAGCTTGAATGCTGTGGCGGCGGTAGACCACAACAGCACAGCGCAAAGACCGAGGAGTAAAGCGCGTTGATCGTTTTTCACCGTTGCTGTGGCTCTAAGCTGCGTTGTCATGCATCGCAGTGTACTCAACACCGCCAGATCTGGGAGACCAAAAGAGTACTTACTGTACCCGCGCTATCTTTTGCGGCATTCTCATAGGCTTTGATTGTCAGGTGAACTCCCCTTGAGCGCTACACAACACAGCAACAAAGAACTCACGCCCGCGCTGGCCGCAGCCCCCATCGTGATGCTCATCGCCATGCTGGCGCTCTCAGTGTTCCTGTTTGGTTCCGATGCCTCTTACGGAGCCAATCAGATCGCACTGGTTTTGGCCACAGGGATCGCGGCACTGGTGGGGCAGCGTACCGGCGTTAGCTGGAGGGAAGCTCAGGAAGGCATCATCGATGGTATTGGCGTAGGACTTGGACCCACGCTAATCCTTTTGGCGGTGGGCATGCTTATCGGTACCTGGATTCTGTCAGGGACCGTACCCACAATGATTTACTACGGCGTCCAGATACTGAATCCGCAAATCTTCTATGCGGCAAGCGCACTGATCTGCGCCATCGTTGCTATTAGTGTCGGAAGTTCATGGACGGTGGCTGGAACCCTGGGTATCGGGCTCATGGGTATTGCTGGAAGCTTTGATCTATCACCTGCAATCGCGGCGGGGGCTATTATTTCTGGCGCGTACTTTGGCGACAAGCTATCCCCCATGTCCGACACCACCAACCTTGCATCCGCTGCAGCAGGTGTCGACCTCTTTGATCACATACGACACATGTTATGGACTACCGTCCCCAGCTTCGCTCTCGCGCTCGTCGTGTTCTCTCTAATCGGGGGTGGCGACGCAAGTACACCTCAGGAAATTGAAGCCCTACAGCAAAGTCTCCAGATCGAATTCAGTATTGGCCTACATCTATTGCTGCCATTAGTACTCATGCTGATCCTTGTCTACAAGCGTTTTCCAGCGTATCCAGCCATCCTGATAAGCGCTTTGGCGGGTGGAGTGTTCGCGCTCATCTTTCAGCCTGAGGTTGTGCAACGAATGGCCGGAGATGACGAACTAGGCAAGGGCCTGGCGCTGGTAAAAGGCGTGTGGGTAGCATTGTTTGCAGGCTACGAAGCTAACAGTGGCAATGAATTTCTCGACGCGCTGCTCAGCAAGGGTGGTATGAGCAGTATGCTCAACACCGTGTGGCTGATTGTCGTGGCTCTGGGTTTCGGTGGCATCCTGGAACGCACGGGTATTCTCAATTATTGGCTGCGCCACGCTTTGCGCATGGTGAAAGGCACGGGTTCGTTAGTCGCGACTACCGTCGCCACCTGTGTGTCGACCAACATTCTTGCGGCCGATCAGTTTATGGCTGTGGCTCTTCCCGGGCGCATGTATCGGGATGCCTATAAGGAATACAAGCTATCGCCGCTAAACCTATCTCGAACACTCGAAGACTCCGCCACCATCACCTCGGCACTGATTCCCTGGAACACCTGCGGCGCCTACATGTCAGCGACCCTCGGGGTTGCGACGCTAACCTACGCACCCTTTGCCGTCTTCAACATCGTTTGCCCGCTCATCGCAATCGTGTACGGCGTCACTGGCTTCGCACAGAAACCGCTGGAACCGCTTAACGACGTTTCAAACGCGGCACCCGCGTAAGGCACCCTCCGTGAACGACGATTGGGACTATTCTGAACCGTTTCTCCGTCGCACCCGAGTGCAGTCGGAGGACGTTGATGCCTTGAAGCACACGAACAACACCATCTATGTACGCTGGTGTGAGGAGTGCGCGTGGGAGCACTCAGCGAGTCTGGGTATGGATATCGACGCCTACCATCAGCTGGATCGCGCTATGGCTGTTGTCGAAGGTCGGTACCAGTATCTAAGGGCGTCCTACCTGGACGAAGAGATCGACACCGCCACCTGGATTACGCACTGGGACAAACGGCTGACAATGACCCGGCATTTCCAGTTGCGCCGGGTGTCCGACGGAGTGACCCTACTCCGTGCACAGGTGCGTTTTGCCTGCATTGAGATCAGCTCTGGAAAACCCCGAAGGCTTCCACCGGAGTTTCTAACCGCCTACGGGCCGGCGATATTGGATATTGATCCTTCTTAGACGGTGCCAGCGAATCGCAGTCCGCTAGTTTCGCGTCCAGTCAAAGGGCATGACTGCCGACAGATTGTCTGCACCCAGTTTCGCCATAAGAAGGCGGTCCAGACCCAAAGCGACTCCACTGCAATCGGGCAGGCCTTCCTCCATCGCGGCGACCAGACGGAAATCCAGCTCCCGAGGCTCCTGACCCGCAGCGCGTCGCCGCACATTGTCCGCCAACGCTCTTTCTTGCAGCTCTTTAGCGTCCAGTAACTCACGGTAGCCATTGGCCAACTCGATACCATCCACGTAGAGCTCAAAGCGTTCTGCGACGCGACGGCCATCGCGATCCACGCAACGAGCCAATGCCGCTTGCGACGGAGGGTAATCACAAAGAACCACGACACCTCTGTCGACGAGCGTAGGCTCAACAACATGGCTCATGAGAAGATCTAGCCAACCATCGTAATCAAGATTAAGAGATCCAGTGTCCAAGTGCTCGGCAGCGACTCGCTGAAGTTCAGTGGCGTTTAGCTCCCATGGATCGAAGCCCAAGGTGTCCTGAAAAAGTGTGTTGTAGCGGATGACAACCCCGTCTTCCCTGCCCAAGCACTCACAGACCAACTCTGAGACTTCCGAAACCAACTGTTCAAGGCTAAAGCCGGGGCGATACCACTCCAACAGCGTGAACTCAGGATTGTGCCGGCCGCCGATCTCACCATCGCGAAAAGCCTTGCCTAATTGATAAATCGGCCCGCTGCCCGCGGCCAGCAGGCGCTTCATGGCAAATTCAGGAGAGCTTTGGAGAAACAAAGCCGACGGATCGGCCTTCGAAGGCATTAAGCGCAGGGGCTCTATCGCTGGGTCGGTAACACCAAAACGCGCCAATATCGGTGTATCGACTTCAAGAACATTCCGCTTGGCAAAGAAATCCCGCATTTTGGCGAACAGTGCGCCTCGAGCTTCCAGAGCGGCGCGGGTGGTCCCGGGCCGCCAGTCGTCCATATCAGCTTTTGCTTGCGCGAGCGACATACTCGCCGGAGCGAGTATCTACACGGATAATCTCGCCCTGAGAGATAAACAGCGGGACTCGCACAACGGCGCCGGTGGCAAGCGTTGCAGGTTTGCTACCACCCTGAGCAGTGTCACCCTTAAGACCCGGGTCCGTCTCGGTAATTTCCAGCTCAACAAAATTGGGCGGTGTAACGGAGAGCGGCGTACCGTTATACAGTGTGACCTCGCAGGGCTCCTGCTCTTTTAGCCACTTATGCGTATCCCCTACGGCAGCAGCATCAGCCTGATACTGCTCAAAGGTGTTGGGCTCCATGAAGAACCAAAACTCACCATCGGTGTAGAGGTACTCCATGTTCATATCCATGACATCGGCACCTTCGAGACTTTCACCTGACTTGAAAGTGCGGTCCCAGACACGCCCGCTCTTCAGGTTGCGCATACGAACCCGATTGAAGGCCTGCCCCTTTCCTGGTTTGACGAATTCGTTGTCAAGAATGCTGCAGGGATCCCCGTCCAGCATTACCTTGAGACCGGAGCGAAATTCATTGGTTGAGTAATTGGCCATACCTGTGCACCCCTAAGACTAAACGGGCGCGATGATACCGTACCAGCTGCGCAAAATCAGTGTTTGAAGTTAGCGTGAAACCCCGAATTTAGGCTATGCTCGGCACAATCCGCACCCGGCAAAAGGGACTGGGCGCCATGACGCCGACAAAACTTTCAGGCCTGCGCCTTCCCCAGCAGGATCTCGACCAGTGCAGCTTGTTCGAATGCACGACTGAGGCCGTGGAAAAATGGGTAGAAGAGGTGCCCATGGGCAATCCTCTGCGTGCAGGATCAAGTCTTCGCAACGCTGTTTCTGAGCTTAATCGCGTGCGGTTAAAGCCCCAGGAGCGCTTCCAGCTTCTAGAGCGGTTGCGCACGCCTATCCATTCCGTACTAACTGTATTAATCCGCGGTTCGCTCAAGCAATCGGTCATCCTGGATAACGACAAACAGATTCAGACAGATCTTATTACCGATCTATGTTCTTTAACGGCTGCCGGGTACACGCTGTCAGCGGTGCACACGATTCAGGACAACAGCAGTGTCACGGACGTAAATCCTGCAAAACTTGCGTGCGAATCCTTGCATCGAGCGATGGTTTTGTCCGGGCAACATATCCTTGTGTCCTACATCCTCTACCAACCCGTCAATTCGAACGGCTGGGCTGGGCTACATCAGCTGTATTCTTTAAGTGAGCGGCAACAGCTCGCCAACCTTCCGGTGGAGGACAGCCTCCGAGACACTCGCAGCAACATAGCGCAGGAGTACTTACCCCCGTTGTTGCTGGCATGCTCCAAGCCAAACCAGCTGCGGCAGCACGACATTTCGGGCGCCTATCGCGCATTTCAGGAGTGGCGAGACCTCGCCGAACTTCAGGATCCGGAGCTTGGTGAGGGTTTGTTCGCCGTCGACATGCTGAGTGACCAGGCCCCGGCCTTCGCTGAGCTTCTTGTACGACGGGGCAGCACACAGTTTCGCTACATCAACACCAAGGCCTTGATCCGACATCTCGAAGAGCTCAAAAAATCTCGCGGCACTCAGGGACTGCGGGTCATTGAGTTCGACCGGGAAACCCGCCTGGACACCAATCTCCTCGAGCATCTGATCAAATCCTTGGGGGAGATCAGCCAGCGAAACTTTGCGCGACAGCAATCCCGCGTCTCGCTGGATATAGCAACGGGGCTTAGCAACGTGCATTACTTCGTTGCTGGCGAGCGCAGTCTGGAAGAGATTTTCCACGGTCTGGACTATGACGATTCAGAACTGTCGATGACCAATCAGAATCCGTTTATCACGCCGGCTAGTCACGGTGACCAGTGGCAGCAAGCAAACGCTGAAGACGAAATTGAAGAGCATGCTTCGGAGGAAGAACTCGAACTTGGCGTGGACGTCGACAAGTTGTCGAAACTAGTACAGGAGCAGGACGCACAGGCCAAGGCCATAAAACCCAAGCGCCACACGGTTTATTCGGTAAAAACGACGAACACCAGTCCCGGCGGTTATTGCGTAGAGTGGAGTGATCCGCCCGATAATCTTCACATTGGAGACATTGTCTGCGTACGGGAATCCGGGATGGAGCAGGCCGACTGGACCATCGCAGTGATCCGCTGGGTAAGCCAGGTTAAGCATGCTCCGACACTCCTGGGTCTGGAGCTTATAAGCCCTCGCGGCGGTGCCTACGCAGCGCAAATCAAAATGCCTGATGGTACGTTCTCAAAACCCATTCGCGTGCTTTTGCTCCCGGAGATACCTCTGGTCGGGCAGGCCCATACCCTGGTTGTTCCACGAATGGTCTTCAAAGAGGGCCAGCGGATAACCGTGACCCGGGAAGAAGACTCTGCACTTGTGAAGCTCCGTCGTCAGGTTTCTTCAACGGGGTATTTCGGCCAAATGGACTTCGAATACCTCCGCCAGCTCGACGATGACATTGAAAGTTCTAAACGCGAGGATTTACCGACCGCAGCTTTTGATTCGATCTGGACAGATCTTTAACTCGCTTCTGACCACAACTGATTTCGCGCTCAATCGCTTCCTCGAGGCACGCCTAGAACATACAACAAAGTCTCCAGAGTGCCGTAGTTAATCGCACAGGGGGCAGTTTCTCTAACCCGCGGCTTTGCGTGGAAGGCAACCCCCAAACCCGCGGTGGCCAACATTGGTAGGTCGTTGGCGCCATCACCCACCGCAACTGTATCCGCTAGATCAATACCCTCTCGCTCAGCTATCTCCTTGAGTAAAAGTACCTTTCGCTCGGCATCGACAATCTCGCCGTTCACGTCACCGGTCAATGCGTCATCGATAATCTGCAGGTGATTGGCATGAACCTCGTCGAGGCCGATTTGCGCTTGGACTTTTCTCGCAAAGTAATCAAACCCCCCAGACAAGATCGCCGTGTGATGTCCCTGCGCGCGTAGGGTGCGCAGCAAAATTCGCGCGCCCGGCATGATCGGGAGGGTAGCGCCCACTTCCTGTATCTGTGCGGCATCCAAGCCCCGTAGTTTGGACATGCGCTCACGGAAGCTGCTGCGAAAGTCGAGTTCTCCACGCATCGCTCGAGCGGTGACAGCAGCAACTTCTTCGCCAACTCCGGCACGATGAGCGAGCTCATCAATAACCTCGCATTGAATCAGGGTTGAGTCCATGTCAAAGGCTATGAGTCGCCGCCGGGGACGTTTACTGTCGCTCGGTGCGAGAGCAAGGTCCACCTCCCAGCGACCTGCCAGATCCTGCAGTCGTGCGCGCTGAGCCGCACACCGGTCCCAGTCGTCTAAGTAAAACTCCAGTGCGAACTCTTGACCCGAAGACGCAGACGAGGGCGGCGATAGCCGGCGCAATGCCCGTAGTTCGACATCCCAATGGGCAAGGGTCGCCAGCAGCTCCGAGGGCAAACTCGAGCCAGCAGGCACAATCACCGTCAATACCGCATCTGCGCAGCGATAGAGCCCCGCGTCACTGTGGTCTGTCGCTGCCGATACAGCATGAGCCTGCCAGGGAATCCCCAGTTTGCCGAGCTCTGTCGCAACGCGGTCGCCGAACGCGCCCTCATCCACCTCGCTGTGCACCACAAGAACCGGGGCGTCCGCCAGAAATCGCACCGAATCGGCCAATGCCAATACAGGCAAGAGTCGCTGTAAGGCGGCGTAGTCCAACTCTGTCGGCAATGAAAAGCCCGTTGTTGTCACAATGAAACCCTGTTCACAAAAATTACCTGCCAATTCTAACTCAGCGCGATTACAACAAGACGCCATACAGCGCCCCCGCTTATAATTCTCGCACCGCATCGTGCCGAACCGTTTCATGCAGCGCTTTAAGACCCTCAGCTTGAGCCTACAACTGCCCATCATGGCGGCCGGTTGCGCCCTGCTTGTGGGTTTGTGTTTACTCTGGCTAGCTGCCACGTCCAGCGAGTACCTGCAAAACGAAAGAGAGCGGCTTTACGGAGAGGCTCTCGCTCAGCAGGTCTCCGCCACAGTGCGGGAGGCCTTGCAACGCGGAGACCTTCTCAGCGCTCGAGCATCGCTCCAACGATTTGTCGACAGCTCTCTGGCAGGCGGTATCACCATCCGCGATGTAGAGGGCATGGCCATGGGGACAGCCGGGACTGTTAGTGGGCCAAATCTCACGCAGTACAGCGCACCGATACGTATCGGAGAAGACACCGCTGGCGAAGTGCTGGTTGCGGTGGACAGCAGCGCGGGACAGGAGAGTCGCTGGCGCTTTCTTTTCTCACTTTTAGCACTGGCGGCGGCATTGAGTCTTTTGGTGTTCATGGGCACACGGTTTTTAGCACAGCGCCTGGCCACCTCACTCCTTGCCCTAGACAGCCAACTCGCATTACCGGACACCGCAGATCAAACGCTGGACAACGAAGTGACCAGACTGCAACAGAGTGTCGAGGCTTTACCACTGGACATGCTTCGCAGCCATGCACCTGTTCCAGCGGCAGCGACAGAGTTTCAACAGGCAACTATTCTGTTTATCCATCTGGCAAGTCTCGCACGCTACGTCGACACCCTCGGCGAATCAAACCTGCACCGTTACACGCGTCGCTTACAACAGATCGTGCAGGCAGCCGCTCAGTGTTACCGCGGAGAGCTCATAGTCACGCGGCCCTTCGGCGTCGTCATTAGTTTCAGTCCGCAGCCTAACGCCGGCAGCGAAGCGCTCCGCGCAGCGAGCTGCGCTCGGCTCATAGCGCTTATTTCTCTGGGACTACAAAAGCGGACAAACCTTTCTCTTGAGCTGGCCATGGCCCTTGGGCAATGTGAACAGGGAATGGATCAAGCGACGGATATCTACCCGCAACTGCATTTGCAGGGAGCCATTGATGACTTACGCGACGCCTGCCTCCGTCATAAGCGCTACCCGACCATTCTTCTCTCACAGAGCGCTCTTGCTGACGAGCAGCTCGCCGCAGCAGCGCAAGTCGAGGAAACCAGCGACCAGAGCACCGGGGTAAGTGAGCTCATTTCGCTGGCGAGAGAGCAGGAGGATCTCGTTGCTCATCAGGCCGAGATGATTGTGGAGCGGATTAAACCCTCGGTAGCGCCCGGCGGCGACTAAGCGACAGAGCGAGACAAGCTCACCGAGGCTTACCCTGCTACGTCCATTCTCTCCACCCGCTGAAAGCCCCGGGGCAGTTTATTACCTCGACGCCCACGCTCTCCATGGTAATGATCAAGCTCCGAACGCTTCAGGGTGAGATGGCGCTTACCTGCCCAAACTGTGAGACCGTCGCTGTCCTTCAGCACTGCCGTCGCTATCACGTACTCTTCGCGTTCCTTAAGCCTCGCACCCGGGATAGAGATGATTTTATTGCCCTTGCCGCGGGACAAACTCGGTAAGTCCGCCAAAGGAAACACCAGCAAACGACCTTCATTGCTTACCGCTGCCACCCACTCTGCTCCTTCGGCGATAGGAACAGGACTAACTACTTGAGCCCCCGCTGGCAGAGTCAAAGCGGCTTTCCCAGCACGATTCTTCGTCTGCAGTTCACCAAGCGTAGTGACAAAGCCATAGCCGGCGTCCGAGGCCAGAAGACAGCGTTGCCCACTGTCACCCATCATCAATCCGTCGAAACCCGCTCCGGATGGCGGGTTAATACGACCGGTAAGAGGCTCGCCCTGTCCCCGAGCAGAAGGCAGATTGTGCGTGGCCAGCGTGTAGGCGCGACCTGTGGAATCAATGATCACCGCCGGTTGATTACTCCGACCGCGCGCTGCCAATTTGAAACTGTCGCCAGATTTGTAACTCAGAGTCGTGGGATCCATCTCGTGACCCTTCGCTGCGCGAATCCAGCCTTTCTCAGAGAGCACTACAGTAATTGGGTCGGCCGTCATTAGCTCCAACTCGCTAAACGCCTGGGCTTCGTCTCGACGCGCCAGAGGCGAGCGGCGATCATCCCCATACTTTTCGGCGATAGCTGTGAGCTCTTTTTTAATCAGAGTCTTCAGTCGCGCGTCGGAACCAAGAGTTTTCTCAAGCCAGTCACGCTCTTTCTCGAGCTCGTCCTGCTCTCCTCGAATCTTCATTTCTTCGAGCTTGGCGAGATTACGCAGCTTCAGCTCAAGGATCGCTTCGGCCTGAATATCCGATATGCTAAAGCGCTGCATTAGGGCCTGCTTTGGATGCTCCTCGGTACGAATGATGTGAATCACTTCATCAATATTCAGGTAAGCGGCGAGATAACCTTCCAGTATGTGCAACCGTCGCTGCACACGCTCGAGTCGATAATCCAATCGCCGTCGCACCGTCTCCCGACGAAACTTCAGCCACTGCTTGAGAATCCCATCGAGACTCCTTACACCGGGACGACCGTCGATACCTATCATGTTGAGATTGACGCGATAGGTTCGTTCGAGATCCGTCGTTGCGAATAAATGGCTCATCAAGCCATCGCGATCTATGCGGTTTGAGCGGGGCACGATAACCAGACGAGTAGGGTTTTCGTGATCCGACTCATCGCGAAGATCTGCCACCATCGGAAGTTTCTTGGCCTGCATCTGCTGGGCGATCTGCTCAAGCACACGAGAACCGGATGCCTGATGAGGCAGCGCCGTCACCACGATGTCACCGTGCTCAAGATCCCACACCGCACGCATGCGCAAACCTCCGCGTCCCGTGGCATAGATCTGGGCAATATCCTCCGGAGGCGTGATGATCTCAGCCTCTGTGGGATAGTCAGGGCCCTGTATGATTTCGCAAAGCTCGGCGAGGCTCGTTTTTGGAGCCTCTAGAAGAGTGATTGCAGCGGTCACAACCTCCCGCAAATTATGCGGCGGTATATCAGTCGCCATGCCTACGGCGATACCTGTCGTTCCGTTAAGAAGGATGTTCGGCACCTGAGCTGGAAGCAGTGAAGGCTCATCCATGGTGCCGTCAAAGTTGGGCACCCAATCCACCGTGCCCTGACCCAGCTCCCCCAGCAATACATCGGCATAGGCTGTGAGACGCGACTCCGTATAGCGCATCGCAGCAAAAGACTTTGGATCATCGGGGGAACCCCAATTGCCCTGACCATCGACCAAGGGATAGCGATAGCTAAAGCTCTGCGCCATCAGCACCATGGCCTCGTACGCTGCGCTGTCACCATGGGGATGAAATTTGCCGATGACATCACCGACGGTACGCGCCGACTTCTTGAACTTCGCGGTGGCCTTCAGGCCGAGTTCACTCATGGCGTACACAATTCGTCGCTGTACAGGCTTAAGGCCGTCTCCGATGTGTGGAAGCGCTCGATCAAGAATGACGTACATCGAGTAGTCAAGATAGGCTTTCTCGGCATACTGCTTTAGGGAAATACCCTCGATGCCATCTTCATCGATGGTGTTGGTTTCAGTCATTTAGGGGTCTCTTGCTGGGTCTGGGCTGCTTTGGAGGAGTCGGACGATGCGCCTCGCACTCCGCAGCCGTCATTACTGTTGTATTTACTTTTGTATTTACTTTTGTAATTGCTTTTGGCGTTGCTCGTGTCGTTAGCAAAAATGCGGATCAGTCTTCACCGCCTCCCTGCGTATCGGTCTTCGTCGCGTTTGCCCCGCGCTGCTGCACGAGTTGCTCGTTGAGACTAACAATGGAATTCGCCATATCCGTTAACAGCGCGTGGATCGTAGCTGGATTACTTTTGATGAGCTCTGTGAACTGGCTGGTCGGAACCTTCACCACACTACAGCGGCTGCGCGCACGCACAGTGGCACTGCGATCTGCATGGGTCAGTGCCGCCATGGCACCGAAAATCTCACCGGGGCTGATGATACCCACAGGGACATCGTCTACCAGCACATCAGCCAGGCCGGACGTGAGGTTGAATACGTACTGAGCACGCTCTCCCTGATTAATGATGATCTCATCGGGCTCGTACAACGCGAAACCCGGAGTCGTAATCACGTCAATCTGGGTTTGCATCGCCGTCAGTCGCAGCATCATTCCGCTGTAGGTGACCAGTAGCCGCGTCCAGAG
The DNA here is from genome assembly GCF_045689245.1 of Congregibacter brevis. Classification (GTDB taxonomy): domain Bacteria; phylum Pseudomonadota; class Gammaproteobacteria; order Pseudomonadales; family Halieaceae; genus Congregibacter; species Congregibacter brevis. The sequence goes on from NZ_CP136865.1 coordinate 413,566, forward strand.
CTTGGTTGTGCTTGGGCGCGAAAAAACCTGCTGCATGAATTCCAGAGCGCTGAAACTACTGAGGCTCGCGCCCGCTTCACTGCCGTAGAAAACTGCTGCATCTACATCTCGGCTGCCGGCAATGTCAGGCAGGAGCACATCGCCTTCTTCTAATAGGTAAACGGCGCGATCTGCATAGCGCACGGAGATGGTTCCACTGGCAACCAGATAGAACTTTGCAGGATCAAAGCCGCGGAAGTTTCCCGACTGGGTAGGAGCGACCTCAACACGGATTGGCAAGATCTCTATTTCGTCCAACAGAGCCTGCACTAAACCACGGTATTGCTGGTTCAGAAGCTTAAAGTCAGCGGGTAGTTCAACGCTCGCTAGCATGCTCGATTTGGGTACCGTCTCACCGATGCGCTTCTCGTAGCGCGGATAACGCGATCATAGCAACTTCTCTTGCCAGCGAGAACAACTCAACTAGCGAGAAAGGGTTCAAATCGCTAGCATGACAAACCCCGTATTTGGCAGGCAAACAGCATGCTCGATGAGTCAGGTTGGTCATTTCAGCCCTTTTCCGCCCTCAGTGGTGCTGATGTTTACGATCTGTTGCAACTTCGTTCCGCGGTTTTTGTGGTCGAGCAAGACTGCGTGTATCTGGATCCTGATGGATTAGACCAGGCGGGGTGGCACTGTTGCTATCGGAAAGACGGCCGCTTACTGGCCTATCAACGCTGTTTACCACCGGGAACGCCCTATGGCGAGGACAGCTCTATGGGCAGAATCATTGTTGATCCCTCAGCGCGCGGCAGCCAGCTGGGAAGAGAACTGGTGCGTCGCGGCATAGAGTTCAATCTAGCGACCTGGCCCAAGAGCCCTATTCTGATTGGAGCCCAAGCTCAGCTGCAGCGATTCTATGAGTCCATGGGCTTTGTAGTGTGCTCCGAGCCCTATTTGGAGGACGGTATTCCTCACCTGCAGATGCAACACCCGAACGTGGAGGGCGTCGTGAACGACTTGGAGTCGGAATCAACGCGCGACTAAACGCTTAGCGTGCGTCCATCAAGAAAGTCACGGGACCGTCGTTAACAAGGCTGACCTGCATGTCTGCACCAAAGCGACCACCCGCAGACGGGGGGTGAACTTTGGATAAGTAATCATAGAGTTGCTGAAAAAGAGGCTCTGCCATATCGGGAGCCATGGCCGTTGAAAACCCGGGCCGAAGCCCACGCGAGGTGTCCGCGGCTAGGGTGAACTGAGAAACCAGCAAAAGACCTCCGGACACATCTCGGAGACTGCGATTCATGCGGCCCTGTTCATCTCCAAAAACGCGGTAATTGAGGATCCTTTCAAGGAGCTTCTCGCCCCCTTCGAGGGTGTCATCGGGCTCAAGGCCCAAAAACACCAACAGGCCGGCATCGATACTGCCAACGACTTCAGCGTCGATGGCAACCGACGCCTCGCGCACACGCTGTATCAGTGCGCGCATGGGACTCTAAACGCGCGAGGCGCGCTTGCGCTCGTGCTCCAGCAAAAGCTTCTTACGCAGGCGGATGCTCTCAGGAGTTACCTCAACAAGTTCGTCGTCCTCGATAAACTCCAACGCCTGCTCGAGGGTGTGCCGTGTTGGAGGCGTCATAACCAAAGCTTCGTCCGTGCCCGAGGCACGCACGTTTGTCAGCTGCTTGGCTTTTGTGGGATTGACCGTCAGATCATTGCCACGACTGTGCAATCCGATGATCTGTCCTTCGTATACCTCGATGTTCGGATCGACAAACAAGCGTCCGCGATCCTGAAGGTTGAAGAGGCCGTAAGCGAGGGTCTTTCCCTTGACCATGGATACGAGCACACCGTTGTTTCGATGACTGATCGGCGCATCCTTAACGGGGCCGTAGTGATCAAAAATATGCGTGAGAGTGCCGCTGCCAGATGTCAGCGTCAGGAAAAGAGATCTAAATCCAATCAGGCCACGGGCCGGCACGACGAACTCCAATCGGGTCCAACCTTTTCCGTCAGGACTCATGTTCTTGAGCTCCGCGCGGCGAGCACCCAGCTCCTCCATAAGCGCGCCTTGATGCTGGTCCTCGCAATCGATGACCAGCTCTTCGAAAGGCTCATGGATCTCACCGTCAACTTCCTTGCGGATAACTTCCGGACGGGACACACCCAATTCAAAACCTTCGCGTCGCATGGTTTCGATCAGCACCGAGAGGTGTAGTTCGCCGCGACCCGATACCTTGAACTTGTCAGGGCTGTCGCCGGGCTCGACCCGTAGGGCTACGTTGTGGATCAATTCCCTTTCGAGGCGCTCTGCGATATTTCTGGAAGTCACGTACTTCCCCTCCTTACCGGCGAAGGGTGAATCGTTAACCTGAAAGGTCATGCTCACCGTGGGCTCGTCAACGCTCAGGGGAGGCAAGGCATCGGGAGTCGCGGGATCGCAAAGCGTGTCGGAGATATTCAGCTCTTCGATACCCGTCACGCAGACAATATCTCCCGCAGAGGCTTCGTTGGTATCAATGCGCTCGAGACCCATGTAACCCATGACCTTCAGCACACGACCATTTCGCCGCCCGCCTTCGCGATCGATCACCGCCACCTGCGTGTTGGGTCGTAGTACACCGCGGGTAATACGCCCCACCCCGATAACGCCCACATAGCTGTTGTAGTCCAAAGCACTCACCTGCAGCTGAAGCGGCCCATCGACGTCAACATCAGGAGCCGGCACTTGCTCAAGAATAGTTTCGAACAGTGGCGTCATGTCTGTCGCCATGTCCTCATGATCAAGGCCGGCAATACCCTCAAGGGCAGACGCATAAATAATGGGAAAGTCTAGCTGCTCTTCGCTCGCGCCCAAGGCATCAAAAAGATCAAACACCTGATCGACTACCCAGTCAGGTCGTGCACCAGGGCGGTCAACTTTGTTAATCACAACAATAGGCTGCAGCCCCTGCGCGAATGCCTTGGAGGTTACAAAGCGCGTCTGCGGCATCGGGCCGTCAACCGCGTCGACCAGCAACAATACAGAGTCGACCATGGAAAGTACGCGCTCCACCTCGCCACCAAAATCTGCGTGCCCCGGGGTATCCACGATATTGATGCGATGATCGCCGTAGGTGATGGCCGTGTTCTTGGCCAGGATGGTAATGCCGCGCTCCCGCTCCTGATCATTGGAGTCCATGATGCGCTCGGCGTCGGCGTTGCGACGGTCGAGGGTTCCGGACTGCCGGAGGAGGCAGTCGACCAGTGTGGTTTTACCATGGTCTACGTGGGCAATAATGGCGATGTTGCGAAGTTTTTCGATCACGGCGATAGTCCGGCCCCGGCGCAGTAAGCGTTATCCGGCAGCTCTTTAAAAGGATGGGGGGCTAAAAAAGGCCGCGATTATAGCGGCGGATTGCAAGCCTGCACAGCGGATTGAGGCGGCACAATGCACACCTTGCATGCCCAAAACTTGTGCGACGCACCAATTTGGTGCTATTGCGCACCAAGACGCCGCAAATTGCCGTTTGTCGGGCTCACGTATGAACAAAAATGTATATATATCAATCAACTGGAATCGGCATCGCAGTGGCACAGGTCTTGCTGTTTCCTAAGGCACTTTTACTGTTAAGGTGCATACCCCCCGGGGGCCTGAGTTCCCGGCGTGTGTAGCACCAACTTTCCCAACTGGAGGACCCATAATGTCAGAGAAGACTCTGAACCTGATTAAAGAAAGCGAAGCCGGTTGGGTAGACCTGCGCTTCACCGATACCCGCGGAAAAGAGCAGCACGTCTCGATCCCGTCTAGCGAAGTCGACGAAGACTTTTTTGACGGCGGCAAAATGTTTGACGGTTCATCCATTGCGGGCTGGAAAGGTATTAACGAGTCCGACATGATTCTTATGCCGGATGACAACAGCAGCGTTCTGGACCCGTTTACCGACGACACTACCGTGATCCTGCGTTGCGACATTGTCGAGCCCATGACTATGCAGGGCTATGAGCGTGATCCTCGCTCTGTTGCTCATCGCGCTGAGGAATACCTCAAGTCCACAGGTATTGGCGACACTGCTTACTTTGGACCCGAGCCTGAATTCTTCGTGTTTGACGATGTGAAGTGGCATGCCGACATGTCTGGCGCCGGCTACTCTATCAACTCAGAAGAAGCTGCATGGGCATCGAATCACAGCTTCGATGACGGCAATATCGGTCACCGTCCGGGCGTTAAGGGCGGCTATTTCCCCGTACCACCCGTTGATTCCCTCCACGACATTCGAGCCGCTATGTGTGCCGCGATGGAGCAGATGGGGCTTCCCATTGAGGTTCATCACCACGAAGTGGGCACCGCTGGACAGTGTGAGATCGGCGTTAAGTTCAACACGCTCATCGAAAAGGCTGATGAAGTACAAATTCTGAAGTATTGCGTGCACAACGTGGCTCACGCCTATGGCAAGACCGCGACGTTCATGCCCAAGCCTCTGGTAGGCGACAACGGATCTGGTATGCACGTACACCAGTCCATCAGCAAAGATGGCGAGAACGTTTTTGCCGGTGACGGATACTCTGGATTGTCTGAGACTGCGCTGTACTACATTGGCGGCATCATTAAGCACGCCCGCGCACTAAATGCTTTCACAAACGCCTCCACCAACAGCTACAAGCGACTGGTTCCAGGCTTTGAAGCACCGGTAATGCTCGCTTACTCAGCACGTAACCGCTCAGCGTCTATCCGTATTCCCTACGAGCCAAGCCCCAAGGGCAAGCGCGTAGAAGTACGCTTCCCTGATCCAACGGCAAACCCATACCTGTCTTTTGCGGCAATGTTGATGGCGGGCCTTGACGGCATCCAAAACAAGATTCACCCCGGCGACGCGGCGGACAAGGACTTGTATGACCTGCCAGCAGAAGAAGCTAAGGCTATTCCCACGGTTGCGTCCAGCCTGAGTATGGCGCTCGAAGCTTTGGACGCAGATCGCGAATTTCTGACAGCGGGTGGCGTGTTCACCGACGATATGATCGACGGATACATTGCGCTTAAGTCTGAAGAAATCGAGAAACTGGATATGACCACACACCCAGTTGAGTTCGATATGTACTACTCAGTCTGATCTGCTTTTGAGCAGCAGCACAGGAGCCCGCTCGATGAGCGGGCTTTTTTTTGCTCATTGATCTGCTACGGTGGTTTCAAATGCCCTGGAGACCTGCAATGGCCATTTACAGACAAGCCTTTCTAATCGCCTTAGCCACCCTGATTGTTACCCCTGCAAGTTATGCATGGGGGCAGATCTACAAAGTGACCGATAGCGAGAACGGAGTCGTGTTCACTGACAGCCCAGCGGTCATCGGCGACAGTAACGGCCAGAGCGTTGAAGAAGTCGAACTCGAAGACATCAATACGGCAACACCCGTCGAGGCTCGCCCACCCGCAGTACGGGAATCACGCTCGTCTACTGAATCACAGGAAGCCGAAGACCCCGTCGTAAGTATTGTGTCTCCGGCCAACGAGAGCACCATAGCCATGGGGCCTGGTAACTTTGGGGTGAGCGCATCGGCCAGTCCCGCATTAAGCCGAGGCGAGCGCCTGATACTGCTTATCGACGGCGCTGTACAAGGACAGGCTCAGACGTCCGGCAGCTGGTTCGTAGAGGGCGCTCTTCGAGGCCCCCACGATCTTCAAGTACAACGGACCACATCTAACGGGAAGCTTATTGCCTCGTCAGAAACGGTGAGAATCTACGTATTACGCCCCTCCGTCATCGGGCGATAATTGCCAAAGTTTAACGAACGCACTATCTTGGTGCATACGACTCTTCATGTACCTCGTACAACGGTACGATCTATGTTCGTAGAATCGAACCATTAAGTTAGTGAGCGCTAACTAATTACCATGCGTAGGCAATACATAGCGTTTTAATCATTGCCTTAAAAGCGAGGACATGGCGTCATTTTTGCTTCATTATCAAGCACAGTGATCCAACTTGGTCGTAGAACCGCCTCCGATGCTCCAGCAAGACATCATAGACAACATCAATAGCGGCATTATTGGTCTGGATGCGGACTATCGCGTGCGCATGATCAATCCCGCAGCCGAGGCCTTACTTCAGTTATCCGAAGCACGAATTCTTGGCCTGATGATCTGCGAGCTCGAGAGTCCCGACGTGCCCTGGCGAGCCACCTTAGATCAGGCAGCGCTTGAGGGTCGGGCTATCGTGCGCAGAGGGCTCTCCCTCGACACGCGCGACGGTAAGCCCACCTTCGCTGACATCGTAGTAGCACCCATGCGCGAAGTTTCGCACCTGGCTTACCTAATAGAACTTCAGCCGGTAGATCGCCTTTTGCGCATCAGTCGCGAAGAAAACCTCATGAACGCTCAGGAGACAACTCGAACCGTTGTTCGCGGACTCGCCCACGAGATAAAAAATCCGCTGGGGGGTATTCGCGGTGCCGCGCAGCTTTTGGAGCGCGAGCTTCCCGAAGGGTCACTGCAGGAATATACGAGCATCATTATTCAGGAAGCGGACAGACTCAGGGATCTAGTCGACCGGCTTCTAGGACCCAACAAAAAACCGGCGTTGGTAGCACTCAATGTCCACGAAATTCTGGAACATGTTTTACAGCTAGCCGTAGTAGAAGCTGGGGAGCGCCTGGCGATCCAGCGCGACTATGACCCCAGCCTCCCGTCGATCAAGGGCGATCGTGGCCTGTTGATTCAAGCGCTCCTCAATATCGTTGGGAATGCACTCCAAGCCACAGAGAACCAACCTCAGTGCGCCCTTACCTTGCGTAGTCGCTCTCAAAGGCAATTCACCATCGGCGAACAGCGTCACCGCCTAGTTTGCCAGATCGACATTATCGACAACGGCCCGGGTATACCAGAAGCTCTCAGCGAAACATTGTTCGTACCCATGGTGAGTGGTCGCGCCGAAGGTACAGGCTTGGGTTTATCCATATCTCAGTCCATCGTTCACCGTCATGGCGGCCTGCTCAATTGCGAGAGCCGTCCCGGCGAAACTTGCTTCACCATTTACCTACCTATGGAAAATTAACATGCAAAACTCTGGCTCCGTATGGGTAGTAGATGACGATCAATCCATACGCTGGGTCCTGGAAAAGGCCCTTACACAGGCGGACATAGAGCGGGAATGCTTTGCCGACGCTGAGTCCATGCTGGCGCGTATGGAAGAAGAGCTACCGGACGTAGTAATCAGCGACATCCGTATGCCCGGCATGGACGGTATCGAACTGCTTCAGCGGATCCGAGAAAACCACCCGGAACTTCCCGTCATCATCACAACGGCGCACTCGGATTTGGACAGCGCGGTCGCGTCCTATCAGCAGGGTGCTTTCGAGTATCTGCCCAAGCCCTTTGATATTGATGAAGTCGTCGCCGTCACCGAGCGCGCCTTGGCGCAGGCCCGCGAGCGAGGACGACGCGCGCCTAAAACAGCAGGCAGCAACACTCCAACCCCGGAAATAATCGGGGAAGCGCCCGCAATGCAGGAGGTCTTCAGGGCCATTGGGCGTCTGGCGCACAGCAACATCACAGTATTGATCAACGGCGAATCTGGTACGGGTAAAGAACTGGTCGCGCAAGCACTCCACCGTCACAGTCCCCGGGCTGATGCACCGTTTATCGCCCTCAACATGGCTGCAATCCCCAGAGACCTTATGGAATCTGAACTCTTTGGCCATGAAAAAGGCGCCTTCACCGGTGCTAACGCTCGCCGGGAAGGGCGTTTTGAACAAGCCAACGGGGGCACTCTCTTCCTCGATGAAATTGGAGATATGCCAGCAGAAACACAAACACGACTACTCCGTGTACTGGCTGACGGGGAGTTCTATCGTGTCGGCGGCCATACGTCTCAACGCACCGATGTGCGAATCATCGCCGCAACCCACCAGGACCTCGAAGGGTTGGTGCGCAAAGGAGACTTCCGCGAGGATCTATTCCATCGCCTGAACGTTATTCGTATCCACATACCCAAGCTGTCCGAGCGCCGGGAAGATATCCCAAAACTCATGGAGTTCTTTTTTGAGAAGGCGGCGAAGGAGCTGGGCGGTCAGCCGAAAATCTTACTGCCGGAGACCCAGCAGTTCTTAAACTCGCTCAACTGGCCAGGAAACGTTCGACAACTGGAGAACACCTGCCGCTGGCTGACAGTAATGGCCTCAGGCCGAGAGATTCATCTGTCTGACTTACCACCTGAGCTCGGCCGCGACAGCGAGGAAACTGCCGGAGAACAAGAGATGCAATGGCAGGAATTGCTCTGTCAGTGGGCGCGCACAGAGCTGGTCAGCGGTAAGCAGCACATCCTGCGCGATGCTATACCCGCCTTTGAGAGAGCTCTCATTGAAGTGGCGCTGGCGCATACCCGTGGCCGTAAACGCGATGCCGCCGAACTGCTGGGTTGGGGTAGAAACACCCTCACGCGGAAGATGAAAGAATTAGAGAGTGACGACATTTAGATGCTTCAGGTCGCGCTGTATGAACCAGAGATACCTCCGAACACCGGTAACATCATGCGTCTGTGCGCCAACACCGGCTGCCCCCTGCATCTGATAAAGCCTCTGGGCTTCACTCTGGAGGACAAACAACTGCGTCGCGCAGGTCTGGATTATCGTGAGTTTTCTAAAGTGCGGGTACACGAAAGTCTCAAAGCGATGACCTCTGCTCTTAACAACCCCCGCATCTGGACACTCAGTACCCGAGGCACGCGAAACTACACTGAAGCAAGCTTCAGCGATGGTGACGTTTTATTGTTTGGTCCGGAAACCCGAGGCCTGCCCGCAACAATACTTGATGAGCTTGGGGTTCACCGCTGTCTGCGCGTACCGATGTTTCCCGACAGTAGAAGCTTGAACCTGAGTAATGCGACGGCGCTGGTGCTGTACGAAGGACTTCGTCAGCAGGGATTCCCGGGCATGGCCTGAGCCGTACCCGGGAGCCTGGTCAGTCTAAGCTTGCCTTACTCGGCAGCTGCCTGCTGCTGAGCCTGCTGCGCCAAAGCTTGCTCAAAAAGAGCATCGAAGCTTACTGGTGACAACATCAGTGCAGGAAAACCACCCTTAACTACCAAGTTGTCGATAGTCTCGCGGGCATAGGGGAACAAGATGTTCGGTGCCGCGGTACCGAGTACTCGGCGAAGCTGCTCTTGCTCAAAGCCAGTGATAAAGAAAATACCGGCCTGCTGAACTTCTACCAAAAAGGCAGTGTCCTCTTCCATTTTTGATGTCACGGTGATGGTCAGTACAACCTCAAAGTTGCCTTCTTCATCAATCGCGTTGCTGCGCGTATTCAGATCTACGTTGACCTTTGGCTGCCACTGCTTCTTGAAAACCTCTGGCGTAGCCGGAGACTCAAAAGACAAATCCTTGTTGTAAATACGCTGCAATACAAACTGTTGCTGCGCCGGTTCCTGGGTTGCTGCTGCCTGTTCTTCAGCCATTGCTGATACTCCTGTTAAAAAATAAAACTGAAACTAAGTTCAAAATAATCTGTTTTAGCCGTTTGATGCGCCGCTTAAAAGGTTATCCAACAGACCACGCTGCTCGAGTGCTGCCAGATCGGTATATCCGCCAACGTGGCTGTCACCAATCCATATCTGCGGTACCGTCCGCTGTCCTGCTTGGGCGGCCATCTGCTGTCGTAGCTCGGGATCGCCATCTACCGGAATATCCCGATAAGACACCCCTTTGGCATCAAGCAAACGCTTCGCCGCCACGCAGTAGGGGCAAAATCGAGTGCTGTAAAGGGTGACGTCGGCGCTCATAGTCAAATCGCTACTTGCTTACGGTGGGTAGCTGCAGGCTTGACCACTCCATCATGCCACCCGCCATCTTATAAACCTGACTAAAGCCTTCAGCGCGTAGCTGCTTACCGGCCGTTGCTGCCTGCTGTCCCATTTTGCATACCAGCACCACAGGCTTGTCCTTGAAAGACTCAAGTTCAGCACTGCGTTCCTGCAGCTTGGACATGGGAATATGCCGCGCTTCCACGATATGTCCCTGCTTAAACGCTGCAGCATCTCGCAAATCCACGAACACGCCGTCCTCTCGATTAACGAGGTTGATCGCTTGCTGAGGGCTGAGCGCAGGCCCGGACTTGCGTCCTTCATGAGCGACGAGCATTGCAATCGTGGCCGCTAATGCGCCCATGAGAATCCATTGCTGCGCTGCAAATTCTAAAAAAAGTTCCATGATCCCGTAGGTATACCGACAAGGCCTGAAGGCCGAAAAGGTCGCGAAGTATACAGTTTGACCGTAGGAGGCTCCACCCCGAAAAATGCGCCCGTGGCTGACAATCGGTAGAATCTCGTTTGAAACGCAGAAGGCCGGCATAAGCGGCCTGACTGCCCATCTCATTGGAACAGCAAGCCGGGTACGACAAGTATGCAAGAACAGCAAAAATCCCCCACCGTCCTGATCATCCTCGATGGTTGGGGCTACCGCGAGGACTCCCGGGACAATGCCATCGCCAATGCCGACACTCCCACATGGGATCGTCTTTGGAACACCGCTCCCAGCACCTTGGTGTCGGCATCCGGTTTGGATGTGGGGCTGCCCGAGGGGCAATTTGGCAACTCGGAAGTCGGTCATATGAGTCTGGGCTCGGGGCGCGTGCTCTATCAGAGTATTTCGCGCATCGACAAGGCGATCAGTGATGGCTCCTTTGACAGCAACCCCGCCTACTGTGATGCCATCGATGCGGCAATCGCTGCGAATGGCGCCGTGCATGTCATGGGGCTGCTGTCCCCTGGCGGCGTACACAGTCACGAACGTCAAATTCTGGCCGCGCTGAAGCTCGCAGCTTCACGAGGAGCCAGCAAAATTTACCTGCACGCGTTCCTTGACGGGCGCGATACGCCCCCTCGGAGCGCTCAAGAATCGCTTATCGCCGCTGAAAGCTGTCTCGAGGAGCTTGGAGTCGGTCGTATCGCGACGATCACCGGACGCTACTTCGCCATGGACCGGGATCAGCGCTGGGAGAGAGTCGAACCCGCTTACAGTTTGCTCACCCGCGGAGAAGCCGAAAACATCGCGGCGTCGGCTCTGGAGGGCCTCCACGCCGCCTATAAGCGGGACGAGAACGACGAGTTCGTAGCACCTACCCGGATTGGTGAAGCGGCCCCCATTAGCGATGGCGACGCTGTGCTTTTCATGAATTTTCGCGCTGACCGCGCCCGAGAGCTAACTCAAACCTTTGTGGATGACACTTTCACGGGCTTCGAACGAGGAGAGCGCCCCGAGCTCGCCAGTTTTGTCATGACCACGGAATACGCCGCTGATATGCCAGCGGCCTGCGCATTTCCCTCCAGCGTTCTCACTAACGTGTTGGGTGAATGGCTGGCGGACAAAGGCCTGTCACAGTTACGCATTGCCGAGACAGAAAAGTACGCTCACGTGACCTTTTTCTTCAGTGGGGGCCGCGAAGCCGAGTTTGAGCACGAAACACGGATATTGGTGCCTTCCCCCGACGTGGCAACCTATGATTTACAGCCAGCGATGAGCGCCCCGGAAGTTACGGACAAACTTGTAGAGGCGATTCGTTCACGGGAGTACGACCTTATAGTTTGCAACTATGCCAATGGCGACATGGTCGGCCACACAGGCAACTACAATGCCGCCGTTCAAGCCGTAGAAGCGCTGGATGAGTGCCTTGGGCGTGTGGAGAGCGCTCTGTTAGAGGTGAACGGTCAGGCGCTGGTGACGGCCGATCACGGCAACTGTGAACAAATGCAGGACTATGATTCGGGCCAGCTACACACCCAGCACACCACGGAGCATGTGCCGCTGGTGTACATCGGCAACAATGCCCTTACGCTGGATCCCAAGGGCGGTATTCTGGCGGACATCGCACCGACCCTACTGAGCCTAATGACGTTGGACCAACCACCGGAAATGAGCGGTCGTAACCTGGTTATCCCGGCTGACGGAAAGTCCTGACTATTGACCGTGCGAACCCCTGCGTTAGCTAGGCAGAAGAGCCGGAGCTTATTCATCTGGGCCCTGGGCGTAGTTCTTCTGTTAGCGATCGTGGTGGTTCCCGATTTAGCCGCGCAAAACACATCAAGTGCAGACGCCGAGGAAACCCGCGAACGCTTAGCGCAGCTTGAGAAAGACATTGCGCAAATCGCAGCAAAACAGGCGAGGCGCGAAAAAGAACGCAGCTCCCTGCAGGCAAACCTTCGCCGCAGTGAAACCGCTCTGGGTCAGCTAAAAGAGCAACAGCAGAAAACCCGCTCTGCAATAACTCGTAACCAAGGCGAAATCTCCAAGCTGCGAATAGAACAAACCCGACTTCAGGCTGCCGCGTCTACTCAGCAAGTTGCGGTTGCCGCAGAAATTCGAGAGGCCTACAAAAGCGGCGGTAATGACCAACTCAAACTACTGCTCACCGAAGAAGACCCGCAAGTGCTGGCCCGTATGCTTGCCTACTATCGCTACATCCTTGCGGCCAGAAGCAAACTTCTCGACGAATATCGGCATACGCTCAACTCCCTTGTTGCCCTGGAGACGGACCTTCAGTCGCGGAAAAACCAGCTCGAGGAACAGCAGAGCTCTTTAGCCTTACAGCAACGGGAACTAGAAGAAGAACGTAAAGAGCGCTCAAAACTTCTGGCGGAGATCGAACTCTCCCTGAAAAGCGATGCGGCTCAGCTAGCGGCCAGAGAGCAGGATCGGGAGCAGCTCGAGGGCCTTCTGGCCGAGATCGACGCGGCCCTTGCGCAACTAATCCCTGAAGACGATGTCGAACCTTTTAGTTCCGCAAAAGGCAGCATGCTCTGGCCAGTAAAAGGCCGTATCACCAGTCGCTTTGGTCGCCCGAGGAACCAGGGAAAGATGCGCTGGCAAGGCGTGCGGCTCAAAGCGGAGTCGGGCAGTACCGTTACTGCTATCCACCATGGCCGCGTTGTTTATGCGGACTGGCTTCGAGGATCAGGCCTACTGATGGTGATTGATCACGGAGAGGGGTATCTAAGTCTCTATGCCCACAACGAGAGCCTCCTTAGAGAGGTTGGGGACTGGGTGGGCGCCGGAGCAGCCATCTCAACGGTGGGAGACAGTGGCGGACAAAGTGAGGCCGGGCTGTACTTTGAGATACGCAAAGACGGAAAACCCACAGACCCCCAGGGGTGGTGCCGTAGTTAAAAATTTTGAAGAGTTGAGCTACACGAGTTAGGAAGAGTTAAACACCAAACGTCATGAAGAGAGAGTTAGGTGGTATTTAGCGCTTCTTGGAGTGCCCGCCGATTAGGCTACACTGAAGTTTCCAGAATCGAGGTTTTCAAAGTCACCTTATGCATACCATGAATATTTTACGATCTCGCTTTAGCGCCTCAGCTAATGCAGAGAACGGTACGAGTAACACAAGTTTGCGCGGTTACAAGCGTGCAACGGTTGGCCTGCGCCAGATTTTCCTAGCCGGTGTAGCAGGACTGTTACTTGGGAACACCGCGACTGTCATGGCTCAGGACGATAGTAACGTCGGAGAGCTTCCCCTGGACGAGCTTCGTACCTTCGCGGACGTTTTTAATCAGATTCGCGTGGGGTATGTAGAAGAAATCGACGACAGCACCCTTCTGGAATACGCCATTAAGGGCATGCTCAGCAGCCTTGACCCCCACTCCGCCTACTTGGAGCGAGATGCCTATGAAAACCTGCAAACCTCTACAAGCGGCGAATTTTCGGGATTAGGCCTGGAAGTGGGCATGGAGAATGGCTTTCTGAAAGTCATCTCACCAATTGATGGGTCTCCGGCTACTGACGCCGGCATCCAGTCTGGCGATGTCATACTCAAACTCGATGGCGTCACTATTCGGGGATTGAGCCTCAACAAGGCGGTGGAGAAGATGCGCGGGCCAAAAGGCAGCGAAATCGTCGTATCCATTGGTCGTCCAGGAGAACAGGAACCCTTTGACGTAACACTTGTTCGCGACACTATCCGCGTTGCGAGTGTTCGCGAAAGATGGCTGGAACCCGGTTTTGGATATCTGCGTATCTCACAGTTTCAGCAAAAGACCGGGGATGATGTAAAAGCCTCCATCGAGAAATTGTTAGCCGAGCAGCCTCTGAAAGGTTTGGTGTTAGATCTTCGCAACAACCCCGGCGGGGTTCTTGGCGCGAGTGTTGACGTAGCCGGGCTCTTTATGGAGAGCGGTGATGTGGTCTACACCGAGGGCCGCCTGAATAACGCAGCCCAGAATTATGGTGCAGCTGCTGGCGACATAACTGATGGAGCACCTTTGGTTGTGCTTATCAATCGCGGCTCTGCGAGCGCATCTGAAATCGTTGCTGGCGCACTTCAGGATCATGCTCGAGGCGTCGTCATGGGGACCCAAAGTTTTGGTAAAGGATCCGTACAGACCGTGCTACCTATCTCTGATTCACGCGCGGTAAAACTGACCACTGCGCGTTACTTCACTCCAAACGGCCGATCAATCCAGGCGGAAGGGATCAAGCCCGACATTATTGTGGAGCGCGCTAAGGTAGAGACCTTTGACGAATCCGGCAGGGTGAGTGAAAAGGATCTAGCGGGTCACCTGGACAATACGACCACGCAAGAGGCCGTGGAAGCCGAAGCCAGCAAAGGGCTTATCTCGCGAGACAACCAACTTTACGAAGCACTCATCCTGCTCAAAGGCATCAACATCATCAATCCCCGAGCTCCCCAGGCTTTACCAAAAGGGCAGCAAACTGCTGCCGTTAAAGACAGCAGCGGTGAATCATGATCCAGGCTCAAGGGTAAGAAACGCTGCTGATGTCCGGTAAAAAAATGGTCCTAACAGTCCTTGGACTGAGTGTTCTCGCTATCGCCTTAGGTGGCTTGCTAACCAGGCCGCCAGAGCTGTCACCCGTCCCGCCTTCGGCTGTGGTGCCAGATGATTTAGAGGGCTATCTGCGTGAAAGGGAAGCTGTGGAAGACACTCAGTATGGCGTAACCGATGGCGCTGAAAAGCGCATTGTCTGGAATGCAGAGACAGGCGCGCGCAGTGAGTACGTACTTGTATACCTCCATGGGTTCTCTGCAACTCGTCAGGAGATCGCACCCGTGCCAGAGCTGGTTGCCCAGGCCCTGGGTGCCAATCTTTTTGAAACCCGCCTTGCGGGGCATGGCCGGGAAGATAAAAAATTGGCTGACATCCGCGCGGAAGACTGGATGGAGGATGGCGCCGAGGCTCTCGCTGTCGCCAAAGCACTGGGCGATAAAATTGTTCTTATGGGCACCTCCACGGGTGCAACGGTCGCGCTTGCAATGGCAAGGCACCCCGACTTTTCTTCGGTCCACAGCATGATTTTGGTATCGCCGAACTTTGGACCAGCAGGAGAAGGGTCGGGCATTGCTACGGGCCCCTATGGACCACAGCTCACACGACTGATCTTAGGGGAGCGTCGATCCTGGACCGCCGCAAACCCCCTGCAAGCAAAGTACTGGTCCACGGATTACCCCACGGCGTCCATCGTAGAAATGATGCGTCTGGTCAATCTGGCGGTAGAGCTCACTCCCGATGCCAAGACACCAAAAGCAATGTTGGTTTACTCACCGCAGGACGACGTGGTGTCCGTCAGCCAATTGCTCGCCGGTTTTGAGCAACTACCCGCGGATGAGAAGAAAATTCATAAGGTAGAGAATCCCGAGAGTCTCAGCCCCCATGTACTCACGGGCGATATTTTAGCGCCGGGTACAAGCGAAGAAACAGCCAGTCTGATCAGCGGATTTATCGCTGACTAAAAAGACAAGACATCGAGCCTCGGGCAACTGAGCGTCAGCGTGCTAATGCGGGCTTAGCGTACTTCTATCCCCGCTTGGGCCATATGCTCTTTTGCCTGACCCACAGTGAACTCTCCAAAGTGGAAGATACTCGCCGCCAGCACAGCATCCGCCCCACCTTTTGTCACTCCTTCAACTAGGTGGTTCAGAGTGCCCACGCCGCCGGAAGCTATCACAGGAATATCAACGGCGTCGGTGATCGCACGAGTGACACCCAGCTCAAAGCCGTCACGAGTACCGTCTCGGTCCATGCTCGTAAGGAGAATCTCGCCGGCACCGAGCGCAGCCATACGCTGCGCCCATTCCACAGCATTGATCCCAGTGGGTTTACGACCACCATGGGTGAAAATCTCGTAGCGTGGCTGTCCGTCAACCTCGTCAACACGCTTTGCGTCGATAGCGACCACAATACATTGGGCACCGAATCGCTCAGAGGCGCGACGCACAAGGTCGGGATCATGAATGGCCGCGGTGTTGATACTTACCTTGTCGGCGCCCGCATTGAGCATGCTACGGATATCTTCGACGCTGCGAATTCCGCCACCGACCGTAAGGGGAATAAACACTTCCCGCGCAATGGCTTCCACCATATGAACCGTGGTGTCACGGTTCTCGTGACTGGCGGTGATATCCAGGAATGTGATTTCGTCGGCGCCTTGATCGTTATAGCGCGCTGCAATCTCGACGGGGTCGCCAGCATCACGGATATCAACAAAGTTCACGCCCTTCACCACGCGCCCATTGTCCACATCAAGGCAGGGGATGATGCGCCTAGCGAGACCCATCAGGCTGCGTTCTCGTCGCAGTATTGCTGCGCTTCTGCAAGATCAAGGCTGCCTTCGTAAATGGCTCGCCCCGTAATCGCGCCTATGATACCTCCGCTATTGAGAGCTGCCAGCGCGCGTATATCGCGCATATTGGTAATACCACCCGATGCAATGATGGGAATACCTCCCGCCTGCGCTATGTCCAGAGTTGCCTCTACATTGACGCCTTGCATCATGCCGTCACGGGCAATATCCGTATAGACGATGGCACTGACGCCATCATCGGCAAAGCGCCTTGCGAGATCCGTCGCCTGCAGCGCAGAAACCTCCGCCCAGCCATCGGTGGCAACGCGGCCATCTCGAGCATCCAAGCCGACGATAATCTTGCCGGGGTAGGCCGCACAGGCTTCCGCTACAAACGTCGGCTGCTTCACCGCTTGGGTGCCGATGATGACGTAGCTAACGCCTGCATTCAGGTAAAACTCGATGGTCTCAAGGTCGCGGATACCGCCGCCTATCTGAATGGGCAGCTCAGGAAACTCTTTCGCAATCGCCGTCACGGCATCGCCATTAACAGGTGTGCCGGCAAAAGCACCGTTCAGATCTACCAGATGCAAACGTCGACATCCCTCATCCACCCAGCGCTGCGCAGTAGCAACGGGATTGTCAGAGAACACCGTGCTGTCATCCATCTCGCCCTGACGAAGACGCACACACTGCCCATCCTTAAGATCAATTGCCGGAATAATCAGCATGTTCCATCCCAGTTCAAAAAGTTACTCAACAATTGCAGTCCTGCCCTGTGGCTTTTCTCGGGGTGAAACTGCACTGCAAACAGGTTATCCAGCGCCAACGCAGCATCGGCTTTGACGCCGTAGTCAACGCTGCCTGCCAGCAGCGAACGATCACTCGCATCTACGTAATAGCTGTGCACAAAGTAAAAGCGCTCGCCATCGGCGATGTTTCGCCACAGCGGGTGAGGTCTTTCCTGATGAACACGGTTCCAACCCATGTGAGGGACCTTGAGTCGCCCCCCGTCCCGGTCTTGAAGCGGCGAGCCAAAGTGACGAACCTGCCCCTCGAGTAAGCCCAAACAGTCAACGCCGCCGTTCTCTTCTGAGTGCTGCATCAGCGCCTGCATACCAACGCATATCGCTAGTACAGGCTTGTGCTGCTCCCGGAGCGCAGTATCGAGCAGATTGTCACAGTGCAGGCGTCTTATCTCGGACATGCAGTCGCGAATCGCCCCAACCCCAGGGAATACAACCCTGTCAGCGCTGCGAATCAAATCCGCATCGTGGGTCACGATCACCTCGTCAGCACCGGCATGCAGAAGCGCACTCTCGACGGAATGCAAATTGCCCATGCCATAGTCAATGACAGCTACGCTATTGTTTTTGGAAGAGCCGTTCACAGTCGTCTCCGGAACGTGTTCTGCAGAAAATCCCCGGCTTAGAGGACGCCCTTAGTTGACGGCGTCACGCCAGCCATAGCCGGATCTGCGCTGAGCGCCATACGCAACGCGCGGCCAAAAGCCTTAAATACCGTCTCGATCTGGTGATGGCTGTTATCCCCGCGGAGATTGTCTACATGCAGGGTCACAAGCGCGTGATTAACAAAGCCCTGAAAAAACTCGTAGAACAGGTCTACGTCAAAATTGCCCACCGCTGCGCGGGTAAACGGCACATGAAACTCAAGCCCCGGACGACCGGAAAAGTCGATGACGACTCGGGATAGAGCCTCATCAAGGGGCACATAGGCGTGCCCATAGCGCTGAATACCCTTACGCTCGCCCACTGCCTTTGTAAAAGCCTGTCCAAGAGTGATGCCGATGTCTTCTACTGTGTGGTGGGCATCAATATGCAGGTCGCCGTTAGCCTTAATATTGATATCCATCATACCGTGGCGCGCGATCTGATCGAGCATGTGCTCGAGGAAGGGTAGCCCAGTATCAAACTCGGCTTTACCACTACCGTCTAGATTCACGCTAACGGTGATCTGTGTTTCCAGCGTATCGCGGCTTACCGTTGCGCTACGTTCTGACATGTCTTTTCTCCAGCTCGCGATGTCTATCGCGATAGTTCATCGCGATGAGCGTCCTGATGACAACCGCGAAAGCGCGACATTATAGGGGAGCGAGCGTATGGATTCATTGGCAATTCTCCCGCTGCAAGGATAGTCTCGCCAGCGTTTATGGATGACTTCGCAAAACGCCTTTTAGCCTGGTACGACGATCATGGCCGCCACAACCTGCCCTGGCAGCGTGACGCTACGCCTTATCACGTATGGCTGTCAGAGATCATGCTGCAGCAGACCCAGGTTGCTACGGTCATTCCCTATTACGAACGATTTACCACGAGTTTCCCCCGTATAGAGGCTCTTGCCGCTGCCGACATCGATCAGGTACTCCACCACTGGAGCGGATTGGGCTATTACGCTCGGGCCCGTAATCTTCATAAGGCCGCTAAGACTCTGGTTGAGGATTTTGGCGGCGATTTTCCAGCGGATGTCGAAGCACTGCAAAGTTTGCCCGGGGTAGGGCGCTCCACCGCTGGCGCAATCCTCTCCACTGCGCTGAATGGCCGGGCAGCTATCCTTGACGGTAATGTAAAACGCGTTCTTGCCAGATTTCATGCGGTAGAGGGCTGGCCAGGTAAGACGGCCGTGGCCGCAAAGCTCTGGGAGTTGGCAGAGCAGCACACACCAGATTCACGAGTCGCCGACTACACCCAGGCAATCATGGACTTGGGGGCTACGCTGTGCACGCGCTCAAAACCTGAATGCCATCGTTGTCCTCAAGCCGGTGACTGTCTCGCTTTGCAGCGATCAAGCCAGAGTAAGTATCCAGGTAAGAAGCCAAAAAGGGCGATTCCTACAAAGCAAACAAGTTTTATCATTGCCCATACGCCGGACGGCGAACTATTGCTGGAGCGCCGGCAATCAACGGGTATTTGGGGAGGCCTTTGGTGTTTTCCTGAAGTTAGCGATACCGCCGCTGCAATCCAATTTTGTGAAGATTCGCTGGCCGTCCAAGTACTGGGCACAAAGGCGCTGCCAGCGCTGCGACACAGCTTCAGCCACTACCATCTTGAGATAAGCCCCTTACTCCTTACACTGTCGAAAACGCCGACGCTAATCCTCGAAGGTCAGGAACTGCGATGCTGGCCCGCTCAGGAAGCTCCCGCAGTGGGCCTGGCCGCACCAGTAAGGCGCCTCTGGGACGAGGCAGTGCGAGGCATTAACAATTCAGACAAGGAAGATAAGCCATGAGCAGACAGGTGTTTTGTCGCAAGCATCAAAAGGAAATGCCGGGACTGGATGCGCCGCCGTACCCGGGCCCCAAAGGGCAAGACATCTTTGAGAACGTGTGCAAGCAGGCTTGGGAGGAATGGCAGGCCCATCAGACCATGCTGATAAATGAAAAGCAGCTAAGTCTCATCGACCCCGAAGCCCGCAAGTATCTTCAACAGGAAATGGACAAGTTTTTTGCTGGCGAGGAGTACGACAAAGCCGAGGGCTACGTGCCCCCGGAGTCATAAACCGCTGCGTCTAGTACATTGTCAGTGTTTTCGTCGGCAGACGATCGACAACATCGTCGGGTACAAAGAAGTCTCTAAACAGGTCTTCGCCCGGCACGACGGCATACTGATCAAAATCGGTGACACCTGCATCGCGGAGTAAAACTTCATCAATAAAGAAATTGCCCGTGCACTCTTTCGAAGGGCGGGTAAGAATTTCGTAGGCCGCGTCAGCCATGATGGCGACCGTTCGGCTGCCTTTGCTCATAGCGTCACCACCAAGAACGTTGCGTACCGCGGCGGTGTCGATGGCCGTCAGGGGCCACAAAGAATTTACCGCGATAGCATCGTCTGCGAGCTCCTTACTCATACCCAAGGTACACAGGCTCATACCCATCTTTGCGATCGTGTAGGCCACATGGGGGGCAAACCACTTGGCTTCCATATCCAAAGGCGGGGCCAGGTTAAGAATGTGACCGTTGTCAGACTTTTGCAGGTGGGGAATGCAAGTTTTGGACGTCAAAAACGTACCCCGCGTGTTGATCTCGTTCATCAAGTCATAACGCTTCATCTCAGTACCGAGGGTCGGCGTTGGACTGATCGCGCTAGCGTTGTTGATACAGATATCGATACTGCCAAAAGTCTCTACGGTTTTATCGACAGCGGCTTGAACCTGATCTTCAAAACGAATATCGCAGACCAGTGGCAATGCCTTGCCCCCCGCCGCTTCGATTTCCTCAGCGGCGGTATAAATAGTGCCCGGCAGTTTTGGATGGGGCTCCGTCGTCTTAGCGGCAATGGCTACGTTCGCGCCATCAGCGGCAGCGCGCTTGGCGATAGCCAGACCAATACCCCGGCTCGCGCCTGTGATGAAGATTGTTTTATTCTTAAGACTCATATGAACTCCCTTTACTGTATGTTCGACAACGTTTTCCGCCGTTTTCTACCGTGCTTTAGATAGCGCGTCACAATAGCCTAAAAGACATTGCAAAAGACGATGGGATTAAAGACATTGTATTTACGGCTTTACTGTCGTCTGGGTTTCTTTTTGCTGAGGTTTTTTATGTCCGTGTACCATTACCTGCTGCGTACTCTAGCTCCTGCAGCCGCCACCACTTGCCTTATGTTTGCTCAAAGTTCTTCTGCCCATGAAACCTGGCTTCTGCCAGACACGTTTCAACCCGAAGCAGACGCTCAGCTCACGCTGTCGATGACCAGCGGAATGGCCTTCCCGACTTTTGACTCCGGCATAAGTGCATCCCGCATCAAAGAAGCCGTAGTAAGTCAGAACGGGAAACGGGACCTCTTGGTACCCGTGGATACACGAGGAGGCGCATTAGAGCTGATCGCCACTCCAGGCGCGGGAACAGCCTGCGCATGGGTCGCACTTGCCCCACGGATACTTGAGATAAAGCCAAAAGCGGTAGCACATTATCTAGAAGAAATTGGCGCTGAAGAAAGCGTATGGGAAGCATGGGACGCCCAGCCGGAGCCAAAGTACTGGAAGGAATCCTACTCAAAGCTAGCTCGAACGTATCTGCAAAGCACCCCGAGCACCCCAGAAAGCGAAGACGCGATGTGCTGGACTGACCAAAGCGTATCCCGCTTTGAAATCCTGCCCCTGGCTGACCCCACATCCCTTGAGGCGGGCGAATCACTGCAATTACAGGTGTTTTTTGATGGCGAGCCCTTGGCGAATCAATCAGTCGGACTGTGGCAGGAAGGGGATGAGACTGGCGTGCTAGCTCGCTCCAACGGTGATGGCCAGTTAACCATCGTGTTTGAAGGCAGCGGCCGACATATGATCTACGCAACCCACCTCCGTCCAAAGATCGGTGAAGGGTTCAACTGGGAAAGTGACTTCGTCACACTGACAGTGATGGTTAACTAATGCTTATGCACATAGATCTGACACACGAAAACTGGTTCTTACGCGGTTTGCGATGTACAGCCGCCGCGATACTCCTCTCTCTGGTAGGCTGCGCCGGCATGGGAGCATTGGACTTCGACGAGCCCGAGGTCGAACTACTGGGTTTAGAGCCGCTGCCAAGCCAAGGGCTAGAAGCAAGATTTTTAGTGAAGCTGCGCATCGTCAATCCGAATTCCATACCTCTGGCAATAGACGGCATCGCCTATGACGTGTCTATCCGCGGCTCAAAAGTGCTCTCAGGGGTAAGTAATGATGGAATCAGTGTAGGCGCTTACAGCGAGAGTACTGCTGAGCTGGAGGTCGCTGCGGGTATGTTTGGCTCCCTTGCGCTAGTGCGAGACCTCATGTCTAACCCGGTCGATGGCGGTTTACCCTACAAGCTGAACGCCAAGTTATCGCGCTCCGGAATCGGCGGAGCGATTCGCGTTAGCAAAGAAGGAACCATAGATTTGAACGCCCGCCCTTGACTGGAAGCGGACCGATAGGTTTAATACGCGGCCCTTGCGTAGAGGACGCACCAAGCGACCTTTTATTGACGCAAAGGATTGCTGTGAAAGTTTGTGCCCGGATAGCTCAGTCGGTAGAGCAGGGGATTGAAAATCCCCGTGTCGGCAGTTCGATTCTGTCTCCGGGCACCATTTTCCAACGGCGCATTCGCGGCACACTCAATCTCCCGAAAGCATTTCGGTCAAAACATTGATCTCGGTCCGGTCACGGCCACCTTCTTTGGCGCGATAAAGAGCGCTATCAGCAAACGCCACCAGCGTCGTGGCTACCGTTGCCTGATCTTTCAGCACCGCAGCAGGTACAGTGGCTGCGCCAACGCTAATCGTAATTGGCTGAGCCAGGTCCTCTAGCGTCGCGACAGCGTTACGTACTCGCTCTGCCATGCTCTCTGCTCCTGCCGCATCTGTAGCTGGAAGAATTAGTGCGAACTCCTCGCCACCGTAGCGAGACACAGAGTCACTGTCGCGACAACAGGCGCGCAGAGCATCCGATGTTTTTCGCAACGCTATGTCCCCCGCCGGGTGCCCAAAAGCATCGTTGTAACGCTTGAAATGATCTACATCGAGCATCAGGACCGACAGAGGTTCACCCGCTCGCGCGGCACCCGCCAATTCAGCCTTTAGCCGATCATTAAAGCCCCGCCTATTCAAAGCGCCTGTTAACGGATCGGTAATCGTTAAATTGAGAAGCTGTTGGTTAACCAACTCCAGCTGCCGCTGGTCCTGAGCTACGCGCTCTCTAAGCTCCTCGACATTGCGAATAGAACTCCGGCGAGATCGATAAATCATCAACACAACCATGACCACAATCACGGGAGTTACCAGAGAGGACAATCCTGACACTCCAAGCAGCGCAATCTGCGCGTACACGTATAGAGACGTCGTGGTCCCAATCGCGAGCAGCGCTGCAACCGTGGGCATAACAAGCATTGCGCTGCCAACCGTGGTTACTGCGAGCATCACCAGCGTTGGGGCTTGGACAGGCGCGTCAAAGGAAGGTTGATGCAAATAGAGCGACCACAGCACAAGCCACCAAAGCACCAGAAGTATGATTTCGGGGTAGCGTATCTGCGCCATAAATCGACGACTAAGAATCAACGCAACAAGACAAACTACTCCTGAGAGCAGCGGCTGCAAGAGCATACGCAGATCAGGGTCGCCTGCGTGACTGGCGGCCTCCAGCAGAAACCCACCGGTAAAAAACGGGACTGCGATCCCCACAATTCGGCGAGCGTCGTCGCGATAGGCCTGCGCCATACGCTCAGCGCTAATAGAAATGGGTTCCAGAGAGGACGAGATAACTAGGCTCCGCTACCTTAGGGACTGCCATCAATATAACTGGGCAGCAAGAATTCTGCGACTCTAGACTCGCTCTCCGTGTCTGGCTGCGTATCGTCTCAGAGCGGAAGTAAAAAATTCTTGGCAAAACGCAGCGTGCCCACCAATATGCCGCCGTCGCGGGCATCAGCCTCGACGATCAAATAGCCTTGCGGATGAGCTTCGTCTCCCGAGTTTTTTCGGCGCAAATTGAAGCCGTTTAGAAAAACATCCGCCTTTGTGAGGTGACTGTCCACCGCGAAACGCGCGTAGCGATTAAAAGCGACGAGGCGGGCGACAGGAATGCTTTGTTCCACTTGCGACGCACGGGCAGGCGTACCCCTTGTGCGTAGTATCAGTCGCCCTGGGCCACCGCTGCAGCGCGCCGTATGAAACACCATGCGCCCGAGTAAAAGCGTAGCGATGCGCAAGCTGACCACCGTACGCAGCTCTACATGTTCATTCATGGCGACAAAGTTGCCGTAGTTAAACACAATCTCTTCGCCTTCTTTCATTTCCCAATCCACGAGATGCTCGGCCTGAATCGCGTTGAAGCTCAAGCGATTGCTATCTCTCATGGGCATCTCCACAAAGCTCATGTTCCAGGCTCCGTGACGCAGCCGAGCCAGTAAAGACGCGCTCCACTGGGGAATACTAAAGCGCGGCGCGGGCCCCAAAGGCTGATAATTAGCTTTGTAATACATGTTGTGGGGGTAGTCCGCGGGCACATTGATCTCATCGAGAAAAGTGACAGTTCCTTGAACCGGCGTGCCGCCACGTTCCAACAGATCGATATCAATATCCGTGCTCTGATCAAAAATCACTCTTGAGGCGACATACAAAACACTTTTAATGAACGCCACGACCAGCAAAAGCCACAAAAGCTGCTGGACGACGGTACTCGCCGTGTGCACCTTAGAAAGGTTGCTTCGGGTTCGCGTCTCATAGTTATCCATGGTTTCGTCGAGTCTTTCACGAGCGTCTTTGACATAAACCTGGGCGGTGCCTGCTCCCTGTCCCGCTTTGCCCCCCATGTAGGCTACAAAATCCTTTTCAGCCTCTCGACGGGCGTCGCGATAGGCACGATTCAACTCTCCAATAACAAGGTTACCGGCAGGACAGGCGAGGCTCGGGAAACTACAACGCCGTCGAGACATACCTGTACTCGATGGCACGGCTTTAAACAGTCGCCGTGCCTCTTGTTTTCCCAGCTCTTCACTATTCTCCAACCCTGTATCCACGGTTGTGAGGGACGCGTGCATCTCTTTACGTTGCTGGTCGAAAGTTCGCGCCACCTGGAGGTCGATGTTGTCAAAGAGATCTTTTCGACGCAGAGGCCAGGCATAACGGCTCTCGCTCCTGGGACAAAAAAAGGGCTCAGGCACTGTCGGGGCGAGCGCCGTTAGAAATTCAGGGTCAGTGAACTCACATCGAGGAGCAAGGCCTTCCTCACTACCAGCCAACACGGCAAACTGCGTGTTAAGTAACTCTTCATGCTCAGGCGGACACCGCAAAAGTGGCCCTTCCGGAGAACTATCGGTTGCCGGCAAATGACAAAAGGGGGTAACGAGCCCGGCATCGTAGATGAAATTTTCGGATCTTCGCTCGAGTTCTGCGCTAAACCAGATACCCAATCCCAGCAAAAAAATCATCGGCCACCAGAGCGCAACAGTTCGCTTTGCAAGACTCTTGGCGTTATTGCGGCCCAATGCCTTTAACAGAGGTTTGTTCTCAAGATAGGCCTCCACACCAAGCCGCGACACAAGAACACTCAAAACAAGCAGAATCACAGACCAGACCGAGAGACCTGGATCGAGGTATTGCCAAGCCAGTAGAGCAACAAAAAACGCGCCAAAGTGTTTAGACAGGGCCTGACTATAAAGAGCAAACACCAGCACCATTACTAATGCAGAAACGGCGTACAGTAAGCCAAAAAGCGCCGTAGCAGAGTCAGCCCATAGTGTCGCCAATAGCACCAGCAAGTACGGAAAAATCCCGAGCAGGTAACGATCCTCACCCAGGCGCCGAGCTAAGACGCCTGTGATTGCCGCTGGCACGATAAAAAGAAGGCCGGCAGGGTTTACAAGCTCTGGGAGGACAAAGCCGTGATGCCAAAGCTCATACCAATCATGAGGGAGTAGTACATTCGCACGCAGAGCGGGAACGGTTCCCAGCAGCGCAAAGAACCAAAAAGCGCTCAACGCCTGGGTGTTACTGAGCTTAGACATGACAGAGTGAAAGACACGGGTGGACAACCCTACAAGTCGATCGAAAGCACTGCGCAAGCTAGTAACACCACTCATCAATGACTCCCTTGTCGTATGCCGGCAGGGCTTTTTTCAGTAACGATTAGTCTAGAGAGCCGTAACCCAGCTTCTGGCGCTCTCTTTCTATGTCGGCGATTACTTTTGCAAGTAGCTTATTCAGTCGGTCTTGGTCCTGAACCAATGTCCAGACCGGATAGTCACCAACATAGGCTTCTCGCCAGCCCTTTTCGTCCGCCAACTCTAAAAGCGCGAGCGCCTCTTGCTCTTTACCTTGCAGCAGCAGCAAGACTGCCTCTTGGCGATCAACACTACCTGAGGCCAGCCCCTGATTGCGTATATAGGCAATGTCCGCCTCATAGGCTTCCAACATTTTTGGCGCCAGAGGATGCTCGGTCATTTGCATTGCGGTTGCCATCTCCCAAAACGGCGGTCGATTCAACTCCTCAACAAAAGCCCCCACATCACCCCAGGTACGATTAAAATAGCGGGCGACCTCTTCCCACTGTCCCGCGAAGCCCAGCACCTGAATAAAAAGGATCTGTTGGCGGTAAAAATCGGGCCGCGCTGCCAGTTGCTGGCGAGCCAATTCCAACGCTTCGTCGCGCCTGCCCAAAAACAACAGGGCCCAAGAATGCTGTGATTCAATAGGCGACTCAAGAACCTGTTGATACTCACCTATATCTAGCAAGGTATTGTTTAAACCGCTGATAAAGTAATTCTGTCCGGGCTCGAGCACCGTCGCCGCTTGGGCAAAACGTATGGCTTCCACAAAGTCGCCTTGGCGCTGGCTGTAGATGCTCTCGGCTCGCATGCGGTTCGCATTATTGGGGTCCACCCGTTCCCAGCGATCAAGTTGTGCGCGAAGTGCTGCCTGATCGTTGAGCAGGGCGTAGGCAGAAGTGAGATTCAGATTGGCATCCACGTACGCCGGATCGTGAGCCAATGCCCGCTCTAGATAATCCACGGACTCTTTTACTTTGCCATCTGCCGAGAGAAAAAACGCCAAATCATTTAGAGCGACGGGGAAGTTCGGCTTCGCTTCTATTGCCGCCCGGTAATAGCGAATCGCTGCCTCGTCGTTGTTTGTATAACCAAAGTAGCTGGCAAGACCAAAGAGGGCGTCCGGAGAGTCTGGGGCCACGTCCACAGCGCGGTCAATCCAGTGTTTGGCGCGGGGCAATGCCTCTTCAAAGGGGATATTGCCCCAGGCACCCTCACCGTCGGACATCTGCAACTCGTAATAGGCGCGCCAGACAAGCGCAGGTACGTAATTGGGATCGATCTCGATGGCACGGTCCAGCGCCGCGGAGGCAGCCTCTAGGCCCTTAAGGGTCCCATCGGAGGCGTGTTGCTTGGATATAAGATAAAGATCGTAGGCATCGAGATCCGTGGTCACGACACGTACCTCGGCGGCAAGGTCTTCATCACTACCCAACAGCTGCGGCGTCAGCTCCTCAAGAATGGCCTGAGCAATGGAGTCCTGCACACCAAAGATATCGTTAAGCTCGCCATCGTAGGTGGCAGACCATAAGTGGTAGCCGTTATCCGCCTGAATAAGCTGTGCCGTAACGCGAATCTGATTGCCGGCTTTGCGTACGGAGCCCTCGAGCACGTGATCTACATCCAGCACCTGGGCGATTTCTCTCAAGTCAGTGCTTTTGCCTTTAAAGGCGAATGCTGAAGTACGCCCCGCAACACTCAAACCCTTAACCTGAGCAAAAACGTTCAGCAGCTCCTCTGCTATGCCATCGGCAAAGTATTCCTGATCACCGTCGGGTGACATGTCAACAAATGGTAAGACAGCTATGGATGGCTGCCCATCAAATGGATCTTTGGAGTCTGATACGGTTTCTGAGCCAGCATTGGTCTCGACATCGCCAGCGTCCGGTAGAAAACGGTCACTGAGCACAATGGCACCGAACACCACGAG
This sequence comes from Congregibacter brevis, assembly GCF_045689245.1. Classification (GTDB taxonomy): domain Bacteria; phylum Pseudomonadota; class Gammaproteobacteria; order Pseudomonadales; family Halieaceae; genus Congregibacter; species Congregibacter brevis. The sequence goes on from NZ_CP136865.1 coordinate 441,534, forward strand.
GGCGATGATCAAAAACCCGTCGAGGCGACGGCCCGTGTTCGTCGTGGTGCTTTCGGATTCATCGACGGCTTCAGTGCGCTTTACGCCCTCTGGCGTTAGTTCGAACGCCCAGGCAAAAATAATGGCAATGGGAAATCCGATGATGAGCAACAGTGCTACGAAACCCGTCACCCACTCAGGCAAGGCAATCGCCGGAGCTAGTACATCGGTAATTTGTAACAAGCCCCAACTCACTGCAGCGTAGAGGGCGGCAACGCGAAACACATTGCGTCTTTTCAGCTCACTAAAAATCGAACTCATAGGGTTGTTCGCCATGGTTTGTAGCTGATCACGAAGACGCTCAGTGTATCTCGCGGCCCAGCAAAATGCTTGACTTCACTGTAGCGAGATATGATGGTCAGAGAGCGTTCAATAATCGCCGAGACTTAGGTTCGCCATCACCGTGACAATTCTTTCCAGACTCCAATCGCGACTCAGTGCGCCTGGCAGGCAGGCGCTCTATTTCGGCAGGGCGTTAAGCGAAATTGCACTCATCGTGATCGGTATTTTAATCGCAATTCAGTTCGACAATTGGAACGAACGGCGCAGTGAAAAACAACTCGAGCAAAGTTACATTCATAATCTTATAGAAGATCTGCGTTTTGATGTTGAGCGCAGCTCGGCGTGGTTCGATCGCTTCGACGACAAAATCAACGGCCTGCAGACGGCGAAGGACTACTACTTCGGTGATTTACCCGCCGCTCAAGGTCCCGAATTTATAAAGACCATAGGTTTTGGTGGTGCTGGCAGTCGCGGACGCCTGCTTGCAAACAACACGACCTTCGAAGAACTTTTAAGTACTGGCAATTTACGGGTCATTCAAGACGACGAACTAAGAGCCAAAATCATCGACTACTACTCGCAAAAAAAATTCGTAGCGGGGTACGCGGATAACTTACGCAGTGAGTACGCCAGCTACGTTAACTCCAGCTCACCCTATAGCCCCCGCGGCGGGATCACATTCGATGCGAGAGATTTGCCCGTGTCGCTGGAGCGTTTCAAACAGCCGCGGTTTTTGACCATGGTCAACAAAGAGCTCACCTTCGCGTACTCCGTGGACAATGTGATGCGACTCACCGTAGAAGATGCGCGAGATCTCGCGGAGCGACTTGAAAACTACCTGGAAGCTTCTGAGTAACAGTCCTGCCCTGAGATTGCTATCGCCACGCAAACATCGGCTGATCAAAATGTGCGACCCGCGTGTGCCGGCCAAACATAGCCACCTCGCGAAACTGATACAGCATCGCACCCGTGGGCGCATAAATGCAGTCGTCATGAAAGTTCATAGATAGCACTTCACCGTCGCTCTCTTCGATTTTCTGGAGGTTTGGTGAATCCTCTCGGGCCAGTTCCTTAAAAGAAAATGGTTTAACCAATTCGACTTCGTCTGGATTGGGCGTAAGCTCCCGCCAGTCTTTGTCTGTCCAGACAACAACTGGCGTAATCACGTAACCGGATCGCGTCGCGTAGTCATCAAGTACACCGAGCACGTCATCAGGAGTGGCGATCAACCCCACTTCTTCGTGCAACTCTCGAAGCGCACCCTCGATGGCAGTTTCTCCCTGATCCCGACGACCTCCGGGCAGTGCCCACTGCCTTGAATGCGCGCGCAGCGAAGCACTTCTTCGGGTCACCACGATCGCGGAGCGAGTGTCGTCGCGACAAACCGTGAGTGTTACCGCCGCTGAACGGCGACGCTCAAGAGCCATCTTCCGATGCACAAACGTGTTCAAGCTTCTTTGAAGATAGTCGCGGAGCCGTTGGTTGTGACGAAATATATCCAGGAGATGTGCCTGCTGGTCTTAAAAGTTGCGCTCTATGATCGGTGGGGGCAGACTCTAGCGCAAGCATCGCCTATTCGGTGATTAGGCTTTCGAAGCAGCAATCAAAGTATCGCTGATAGGGAAGTGTCGCTGACTGTCAAAGGAACCGGACTCCATGATCAAACTTTCGCTGTTAACGCGGTCCCTGACCCTTTCAACAACTCTTTTAACAAGCATCGCCTGCGCGACTTCGGCGCAGGCGCAGTCGAGCCACCCCTTTGGTATCCCCCAAAGCGGCGATGACAAACCCTCTGCCAGCATTACCGCTATGCCCGGATCGAGAGCTCAGGGTTGGCTCGCTCAGGGGCGCTCAGAATTGCTTGCGCGCCATGGCGTCGTGGCAAGCAGCGACCCCTTGGCCTCAGAGGCTGGGTTGGAAATTTTGCGCGCTGGCGGTAACGCTGTAGACGCCATCGTGGCCGCAGCAGCGGTTCTAGACGTAACATCGCAGAATGATACGGGTATTGGCGGTGACCTCTTCGCCCTGATCTGGAGCGCGGCCGATAAAAAACTTTACGGCCTCAATTCTGCAGGCTGGTCACCGGAAGCCTGGACGCTTGAGTACTTTACCGAGACCCTAGGGCTTACGGAAATGCCCGACTTCGGTGTCAACGCATCTACGGTTCCCGGCGCAATCTCTGGCTACGCAGCTATGCTTGACCGGTTTGGTACCCTCGGCTTTGAAGAGACCTTTGAGCGAGCGGCAACGCTAGCAGAGGAGGGCTGGGGACAGGCAGAGCGACGCCACGCAGATCTGGTTCGGGTTCAGGACAGGGTGCGCGAAGACAAGGACTCGGCGGCAACGTTCCTAAAGGATGGAGAGGTTCCACCGCTCTACAGCATCATCCGCAACCCCGACCTTGCGTCTGCTCTACGCTTGATTCAGCAAGATGGCCGGGACGCGTTCTACAAAGGCCCCATCGCGGACGCCATCGTCAGTAAGGTGCAGGCCAATGGCGGCGTCATGACCCACGCTGATCTTGCCGAGTACCAATCAGAGTGGATAGAGCCGGTCACCACCAACTATCACGGCTACGATGTTTTCCAGCTTCCGCCTCCCGGCCAGGGTTTTGCGGCACTGCATATGCTCAATATTCTTGAAGTTTGCGCCCCCGTACATGGCGTTGATCTATCCGCGCTGGGCCCCAGCAATCCCGACTATTGGCACTTTATGGTTGAAGCGAAGAAGCTCGCCTACTCAGACCTCTATGCCTACAACGGCGACCCGCTGTTCGTCGACGTCCCTATCAGCGAGTTGCTGGACAAAGACTACGCCGCAGAGCTCTGCGACCGCATAGATATGAATGTGGCATCACTGCCGTCTGTGGAAGGCGGCCTAAAAGGCGGCACCGTTTACCTGAACGCCGCCGATCGCTGGGGCAACATGGTGAGTCTAGTGCACAGTGTGTATGACGTTTACGGATCTGGCGTAACCGTGCCGCCTTACGGCATGATTCTGCACAATCGCGGTAACCCTTTCCGTCTTGAGGCAGGCCACCCTAACGTTGTGGCACCGCGGAAGCGGCCCTTTCATTCCATCATTGCCGGGTTTGTTATGCGCGACGGAGAGCCTCTCATGGCCTTCGGCAACATGGGCGGCGCTGTGCAACCAGAGACTCATGCTCAGCACATCGTCAACATGGTGGACCATGGTATGAATGTGCAGATGACCACAGACGCCGCACGCTTTACGCACCGTCAGCAATCAAACGTTCTTGCGATGGAGGAAGCCCTTGCAAACTTGGTAGGCCCGGCCCTTCGCGCCAAAGGCCATGACGTACTTCCGGTGGACGGTGGCGCTGTGGGAGGTTATCAAGGAATTTTATTTACCCGGGATCCACAGCTACCTCTGCCGGTTTACAACCGCAAGAGCATCGAGGAAGACCACCCGGTCAACGGCGTTTATCGCGCTGGATCAGACCACCGCAAGGACGGCCAAGCCGTGGGTTGGTGACTGGGGCTTGGGTTGATGATTAGGGTCGGAAATTAGGGCAGTTGCTATCGCGACATCTCGCGGAGTTGCATAAACCGCTTCCGATGTTTGGTCACCTGCCCACTCGCACGCTTGCGCCAGCGCCGAAAACTCGCCGGCTTGAGCTCTCTGCGCATAATCTTAATAACAGCTTGTTCATCGAGACCGGTGCGCTCGCGAATCTCATCAAAGCTCACTCGATCCGCCCAGGCTGCCCAAATCACCCAGTCGCTGGAGTCTGCGGGTGGTTCGGGCTTTCGCGTGAGGGTAACCGGCCTGTCGCCAACGCGTGCCATTAAGCTACCTCGGGTGATGACCCGGGGTCATCACCATAAGCTAGAAAATTAAACGCACGATCCCGCTCATCGGTACCAAAAACGCGCATATCGATACTTCTAAAAATCTTGTCCTCCCAGGCGATTAGACGCTGCGCCCACCGCTTGTCCGTCACCACGGCAATGCGCTTGAACTGCGATATACCAAACTCAGAAAAGAACTTCATTTTGCCCATAATGGCGTCGAATTCCACACCGTCGAAACTCTTTATCTCCTGATACACCGAGACTTCGTTGTGTATCTGAATCTTGTTACGCACGGCATCCAGCGCCAGGTTCATATCCGCTTCTGTAACTTTGCCGACGATACGCCAGGCCACGGCATCTTCGATATCTGTTTGAATCATCTCAAGCATTGCGAGTTACCTCTCTGTCTCCGCAAACTCCGGTATTCATCACCCCAAGCTTAGACCATGTAAGCTAGGACGGCGGCCAATATCTCAGGCAATTCGCTCCGAATAAATACACAACATATTCAAGGCCAAAGTTGCGCCAGCCAAAGCGGTTACCTCAGACACGTCATACGCAGGCGCCACCTCTACCAGATCCATCCCCACGATATTCAATCCGCCGAGGCCGCGAAGAATGCGCAGCGCTTGCTGGGTAGATAGACCACCCACTACGGGAGTGCCCGTGCCTGGCGCAAAAGACGGATCCAGACAATCGATATCAAAAGTGAGGTAGCAGGGATTGCTCCCCACGGTTTCGCGAATCTTTGCGATCGCCTGATCCGCGGTGTGATCGTGAACCCAATCCGCGTCATAGACGTTGTACCCGTGGGTGTCCGGATTGTGCGTGCGCATGCCCAATTGAATTGAACGTGCCGGATCAACGGTGCCATCCTGTGCCGCATGCCAAAACATTGTGCCGTGATCGATCCGCCCCGCATCGTCTTCCCAGGTATCGGAATGCGCGTCAAAGTGAATCAACGATAGAGAGCCGTGCTTTTCGGCACAAGCTTTGAGCATGGGGTAGGTAACGAAGTGATCGCCTCCCAGTGCGAGTATTGCGGTATCCGTCGCAAGAATCTCCCGAGCCTGCGCCTCCAAAACCCCGGGGACTTCTGCTGGCAGACCCGGGTCAAAACCAAAATCGCCATAGTCCACAACAGAAATTCGATCAAAGGGATCGTAGCCCCAACCGTTTACCGCCATTTCCCAGGACAGGTTTCCAGAAATGTTGCGTATCGCTCTTGGACCCAGACGTGTTCCCGAGCGATTGGTGGTCGCCAAGTCATAGGGGATACCCACCACTGCTACATCGATGCCCTCGAGATCCCGGGTGTAGCGTCGTCGCATGAAGCTGGTTGCGCCTCCGTAGGACGGCTCTACGACCGTGCCTCGATCACTCTTGCGCAAAAAAGCCTGATCGGTCTCAAACTCCATAACGTTCTCCGTAAATGCTTCTCTTAGCTAAGGTTCAGATAATAGCGCGTGCGCGGCAGCATAGGACCCGCTGGCACCGCTATCTTCTTTGATCCACATTTCGCTGCAATCACTCAACGCGTAGAATGCCAACACGTCAAAGCGGCTGGTGCTCAATGATCAAGGTATTTCTCATCAACAGTGCGGTTATCGCGTTCGCCGTAGTCATACACTACGAGTTTCTCTATCAGTTCACGATGGTGATGCCGAAGCTGCGCATTCGTCATCGGTTCAGGATTCTGCTGGGAGTGTTTGCGGCACTCACTGCACACGCGATTGAGATCTGGATCTTTGCGACAGCCTACTATTACATGGATACCGCAACGGAATGGGGGCATCTTCGAGGCGACTACGATGGCTCCCTGTTAAGCAGCGCTTATTTTTCCTTCACTGCTTTTACGACCCTTGGGCTTGGTGATATCACCCCCTCCGGGAACCTTCGCTACCTCGTGGGACTGGAGTCGCTCACCGGGTTTGTACTCATAACCTGGACTGCTTCGTTCTTGTATCTGGAAATGACCCGTTACTGGGACAGGGAATAAAAAGGAACATCCGTGACTACACTCAACATTCGAGCAATTACGCCCCAAGACTCAGGCATCATTCTCAACTTCATCACGGAGTTAGCGGTTTACGAACGAGAGCCGGACGCCGTACTCGCGGACGAGACGCATATCCAGAAGACACTGTTTTGCGATGCACCTAAAGCCTTTGGCCTCATCTGCGAGCGGCAAAGTGAGGATGGCTCAGAGAGTGTACCCATTGGGTTCGCGATTTACTTCTTCAACTATTCAACCTGGCTCGGCAAGCACGGTCTTTATCTAGAGGATCTTTATGTTACTCCCGAAGCACGGGGACTGGGCGCAGGTAAGTCGCTGCTAAAGCACCTGGCACAGATCGCATTGGACAACGATTGCGGACGCTACGAATGGAACGTTCTACGCTGGAACACTCCCGCCATCGAGTTTTATGAGGCCTGTGGCGCCAAGCCGCTCAGTGAGTGGGTGGGCTACCGAATGGATCGTGAAGCGATGGCGGCGTTTGCAAGCAGCGAGGACTGACGTCAATTCTTTCCATCGGCGGCTGAATCGTCCATAGGCTCCACCCACGCAAACCGCGGCATCGACTCGCCATTCACCTCAACCTCTTCCAAAAACATCGCTAACGGCCGAACCCAAAGCCCTCGATCGCCATACAACGGTGTATACAAAGCTAAGTACTCTTCCGTTTCGGAATGTCTCGCTATACCCAAGACCTCATAGTCAGCGCCTTTGTAATGCCGGTAGCGTCCAGGTCTCAATCCCATAAAAACTCCAAATACTTAGAAAAAGTGCGTTAAACCGTCGCGATTATGCGATAAGCCACCAAAAAGACACACCGCAGAGTCCATAAGGCTCCTTATAATGGCCAACATGCCGATAGACCGCGTCATAGAAGATAAACAACGGCTGTTCTGGCTCCTACAACTGGGGGGCTGGAGCAGTTGGGCGGCGACGTTTTATCTGGGCATCTTGGTTTGGGGTGAACCTCCAGAGAACTATCTCTCCTATCTCCCCATTGTTTCGGCCATTGGTATGTTCATTACCTTGGCTCTTCGCTGGATCTATCGCGCGACCTGGGAACGGACCTTAGGGATCCGGGCTTTCGCCATACTCGGCGCATCTTACTGCGCGGGTGTCGTTTGGGTGCTTTGCCGATCAGTACTGTTTTTCAATCTGTTTCCGCAAGAACTGGAAAAATATGACCAAGAGGGTGGTGCCACCCTCGCCATGTACTTCAACAACTCGATCTCTGGCGTATGGGTAATGCTCGTCTGGAGTGCCTTGTACTTTGGTATCAAGTATTACCTGCTGAGCCAGGAAGAAAAGCAGCGCTACCTAAAAGCGCTCTCTATGGCCCATGAGGCGCAACTCAAAATGCTGCGCTATCAACTCAACCCGCATTTCCTGTTTAACACGCTGAATGCTATTTCTACCCTGATCCTCGATAAGGATACGGAGCTCGCAAACAGCATGGTCATGAAGCTGTCTCGGTTCCTGCGCTATTCTCTAGACAACGATCCCATGCAGCAGATCACAGTGGCCGAAGAAGTAGAGTCCCTTAAGTTGTACCTCGATATCGAAGAAGTACGATTTGGCGAGAGACTCACCTTGCACTTCGCCATAAGTGAGGACGCCGAGAATGCGTTGATGCCCTCACTACTTCTGCAACCGCTGGTCGAAAACTCAATCAAATACGCGGTCTCGAAGTCTATCAATGGCGGATCTATCGCAGTCTCTGCCAGTATCGAGGACGGATGCCTACAACTAACCGTTGCGGACGACGGGCCAGGACTGGATCTACGTCAGGGCCGACTTCCCAAAGGCGGTGGCGTCGGCCTGGCGAACACTCGCGAGCGACTGTCACAAATCTATCGAGAGAAGCAGAGCTTTCGTTTGAGCTCCACAGAGCCTCACGGGCTAACCATCACCATATGTATACCAGTGAGCTATGCTGATTAGCTGTACCGTTTAACCATGCCACCGAAGGAGGCAGCATGACCACCCTATCCGCAATCATTGTTGACGACGAACATCTGGCACGTCGAGGGCTCTCCGTTCGATTGCAGCAACTACCCGAAGTAGACGTGATCGCAGAGTGCGGGAATGGGCAAGAAGCGCTTCACGCAGTTGCCCAGCACAATCCTGACCTACTTTTTTTGGATATACAGATGCCGGGTATGGATGGCTTTGAAGTTGTCGAAAAACTTCAGGGTGATGATATGCCAATGGTCATTTTTGTTACGGCTTACAACGAATATGCGGTGGATGCTTTTAAAGTTCACGCAATCGATTACGTGCTCAAACCCATCGAAGACGACCGCCTTCACGAAGCAGTGCAGCGTGCTTTACAGCATAGGACTCAGGAAGTCAGCAATTCGGGCAAGGAAAAACTCGTAAAGCTATTAATGAGTATGACCGGAGAGAGTGCAGCTGGTGTGGAAGCCATGGTTGAGGGCACTGCCACGAATGGCGATAGCTGGCCGGAAAAGATCACCGTGAAAGATGGTAATGACATCCAGTTTATCCGCGTCCCGGATATCGAGTGGGTCGACGCAGCCGGTGACTATATGTGTATTCATGCTACGGGCAAGACGCACATTATGCGCATCACCATGAAGCAGCTTGAAGGCATGCTAAATCCCGCCGTGTTCCTGCGCGTTCACCGCTCCACCATCGTCAACAATCGGTGTGTGACGGGTGCTCAAACGCTGACCAATGGCGAATACCTGCTCAACCTCGAGGGTGGAACCCAGCTTAAGGTCAGCAGAAGCTACAAAGATCGTATTAGAGAGTTTTTGGTTAGCTAAAATTTGGGCGGCTAAAGTTAAGGGTTATCGCCGGCGCACTTTCGTTGACGCACGCTGTGCTCGGAGCGCCGGACGCGCGAATCACACCGATCAGAGCGGCATCAATATTCTCAGCACGCAAAGCCTCGCAAGCCTGTGGTGCTGCCTCGTCAGACAAGGCGATCAACAACCCTCCGCTGGTTTGAGGATCAAAAAGCAACTCCGCTGCGAGAGGCGAATCCTCGGGGAGCGTCCAGCGTGTAGCAACTGCCTGTCGATTGGGCTCGTGCAGCGTACTAAAGACACCCGAAGCCATCGCATCCAAGGCGCCTGGCATTACAGCGACCTGATCCAGGTCGATTTCCGCGATCAGCGAATCTCCCAGCATCTCCAGTAAGTGTCCCGCCAACCCAAAGCCCGTCACATCTGTAACAGCCGTAGCATGGAACTGTCTGGCAACCGCCGCTGCTTTGGCATTGCTCTGCTCCATACTGCGCAACGCACTTTCAACGTAACGTCCGTCCATCTGGCTCTGCATATGCGCAGCGAACAGCGCTCCGCTGCCTAGAGCCTTCGTCAGAAGCAACTTGTTCCCGGGTGCTGCTCCACGCTTCGTTAACGCTGCGAATCCCGACGGCAGTACTCCGTTAACTGCAAACCCCAACTGCAACTCCGGGCCTTGCATACTGTGTCCACCTTGCAGTTTGCACCCTGTTTCAGCGAATACTGACAGTGCTCCGTCCAGAACCGCATGCAAGTCCCGATGCAACAATGATGGTCGCGCAAACGGCAGTGTGACCAGTGCGAGTGCGGAGTGAGGCGCTGCACCACAGGCGTAAAGATCAGACAAAGCATGCTGAGCGGCAATACGACCCATACGCCAGGGATCGTCCACCAGCCCGCGCAGCGCATCAAGAGACTGCAATAAAGGCTCGGTAGTCTGTAACGGCATGGCATCATCAAGAGTATCTGCCTCAGCGAGGATCTGTGGATACGTTTCTCGCAACTCTCCAAGGACGGCACTTAGGGCGTCTCCCGACACTTTAGCTCCACAGCCCCCGCAAGGTGCCTGTGGTAAATGGCCTTCCGATTTGCCCGTTCCTGAATCCGGTCCAGCCATATCCACATTGGATAAATCACTGAAACGCGCCATAAAAGCTTGATCAATGCGGTCTTTCCATCGCCACACCCACGAACCACTGACGCTAAAGCCATTACGTTGAGCCACCGCGCGCTTTGGACCGAGTGCCAACATGGATAGAAAGCCAGTCTGGGGTTTATGCTCCCGAAGACTTTCGTTGGAAAAAAAGGATCGTAGGTTGTCTGCCAGCACTGGACCCTGACGCACGGCGTAAACTCCCGCTTTGGGCCTTGGGTGACGGTATTGAGTAGCGATATCACCGGCGCCAAATACATTGCTGTATCCGGTGCTCTGTAGTGTGTCCTCTACCTGCATGAAGCCGCGCTCATCCACGGGCAAGCCGCTGGTTTCAATCCACGGCGCAGCAGACGCGCCGGTGCACCAAACCAAGGTGTCAAAATCTGCACTATTCGCCGATTCGAAGTGCAGCTGAGACTCTGACACTCGACTCACGCGATGACCGCAATGCAATAAAACACCCAACCGAGCTAGCTGGTCTTCTACAGCCCGTCGAGCACCCCGTGTGTAGCCAGTCAGTACTTCGTGCCCGCCGCAGTACAGCGCCATTGCGGGCCGATTGGTTTTCAGGCGATGCGCTATGGCAAGAGCGATCTCCACACTTCCCGCACCACCACCAACGATGGCAATGCGGCGCTTTGCCAAATCATCTGCCCGGGACAGAGTCCCCCAGCGATCCCACAGCTCTGCTACTGGCTTCACGGGCACGGCAAACTCGCGCGCGCCAGGCACTGAATCCAGTTCTGGCTGTGAGCCAATATCGATGGAGAGTACATCGTAAGCAACGTAACCCCGGGATTGGCAGTAGAGGCGCTGTCGGTCTGGATCAAGAGACTCCACGGTATCCACGAGGAATCTCACACCTGCCCACTGACAGAGCCGCATGAGATCAATATGGGTCTCTTCAAAACTGTAATGTCCCGCCAGAAGGCCGGGAAGCATGCCGGAGTAGGGTGTGAACGCTGCGGGAGAAACAAGAGTGATACGCAAACCTGCAGGTCGCGACATCGCAAGCTGCTTGAGAACCAGTACGTGACTATGCCCCCCACCCACCAAAACCAGGTCTTGCTCTGCCGGGTTTCTGCCTAACATCGCGCACCCAAGAACTCTTTGAGAAAGTCCCGGTCACCACTGCAGAGTCGTTGCCCTTCACGTTTCCCGAGCTGGTAGCTGTACATGGGGTCGTAATAGTCTTCGAGCATGCGACGGATCCAGTCGCGATGCCCTTCGCCGCTGCCTGTTTGTTCTTGGCTATCAAACGCAGCCCGCATAATTTTGGCGATGTTCTGGTAACGCTCGCCACCCAAACGCTTACGCGTGCGCTCAAGATCTCCAAGGAGACGATCTCGGTGCTCGACAAGGCCTGCGGCGCCGTGAACCTGCCGATAACGCTCGCCGAGATCAAGGATGTAATCCTCGAAAACAACCTGTATCCGCGCCTCAAGATCGTACTCAAGAACCACCAAGGGCGCCTCAATCATCCTGGCCCTCAAGGACGCTGGGATAGCGAGTCGCCCGATAAGCTGGCCCTCGTCCTCAAGAACGACGGGGCCTTCACCCCGAGAGAGCTTTAACAGCGCAATCGCCAAAGCGTTCTCAAAATCGATTTGCGTAGGTTGCTCTTCTAGAAGGCGACCGAAAGCCGAGCCGCGATGATGTGCGAGCCCTTCTAGGTCAATGGCGCGAGGAAGGTCCTTAATCAGTCGGGTCTTACCGGTGCCCGTTGCTCCACCCACCAAAATGAACTCAGCCTCTTTGGCCAGAGCGTCTAGAGTATCGATGAGGAAACGTCGCATGGCCTTGTAACCACCGACAACTCGCGGATAGTCCACTCCAGCATCTTTGAGCCATTGTTGAACTAACTGAGAGCGCAGGCCTCCACGAAAACAATAGAGGTAGCCCTCGGGGTGATCGCTGGCGAACTGTTTCCAGCTTGCCATTCGTTGCTCACGAAGATCACCCGATACCAGCTCGTGACCCAGGGTTATCGCGGCTTCCTGACCGTTCTCCTTGTAACAGGTGCCTACCGCGGCGCGCTCTGTGTCGCTCATGAGAGGCAGGCTGTGCGCAAAGGGAAAAGCACCCGCAGCAAACTCTACCGGTGCACGGGTATCAAGCAGCGGGGTGTCTGCAAGAAAAAGGCGGGCGTAATCCGAGGTGTCGGCCCGCGATGTCATGACTTAACCGTTGTCTTCACCACCGAAGAGCGCAATGAGGCGATCCTGAATCGCCGTTAACGTAGGCGCCATTAGCGCAAAGTCCGCATCAAATCTGGCAAGTCGGTCTTCATCCATGAGTTCATCGTTCTCCTTGACCAGCACGTCCGAAAACTTGAGGCGTCGCAGACAAAGGTCGTCCCCAAGTACAAACTGCAGTTGTTCATTCCAACCAAGCGCCAGACGCACGACCTGAGTGGTGCCTTGAAGGTGCTGTCGCACCTCATCGCTGTATAGGTCCAACCCTTTACAGCGTATCACCGCCGCCTGCTCACCCATATCGCGAAGTTCGCACTCTTCTCGGGCCTGCAGGTCTTCCGGCAAGCTGGAGTTAGCCAGCCAACTGGTCATGGCCGCCGCCGGCGCATGGGCAGTCTGAGGCAGGAGCACCGGAAAACTTCCGATGCACTCTCGCAACAGGTTCAGCGCTTCTTCGGCACGGGAGGCGCTGGCAGAGTCCACAAGCACCCAACGCGCTTGGGGATCAACAATGAGGCGCAGCTCTGCATGACGGCTAAAGGCACGAGGCATACAGTCTTGCACCACTTCGTCCTTCAACGACAGTTTTTCTTTGCGGTAAACCTTGCGTCCCTGTTGGGCTTCGATCGCTTCGACGCGTTCTTTGACCAGGTCTCGCACGACGGACGGGGGAAGAATTTTCTCTTCTCTACGCAGGCACAACATCAAGCGTCCATCGGCGGAATGCACCAGTAGTTCGGCGCCCTCTCCGAGGGCCGGAACCCAACCTACTGATAAAGGTTGTGCCGGCGTGCAGGGCCTGAAGCCGTGACCGGACAGCTTCTCTTCAAGTTGTTCTGCAGAGAACTCAAGACCGCGAGTCATGCGGTAAGCCCGCAGATTTTTGAACCACATAAATACGTATATCCGGCAAAAGGGCGGAACATTCTACACAAGCAAACTGCCAATACCATGCCCGCCTGACTCTGAGATACATCAACCAAGCCCGACGCTCAGATCACACTTGCCGCAGAGCGGGGAGCTGCCTAGTATCGAGACCCCTTACCTAACGGATATTCATCATGCAGTACCTGCACACCATGGTTCGAGCTCGTGATCTCACAGAAACGCTGGAATTCTATTGCAACAAGCTGGGGCTGGTAGAAACCAGTCGCTACGACAGCGACCAGGGTCGCTTTACCCTGGTCTTTCTTGCTGCGCCCGGCGACGTCGAGAGTTCCGGCGAGTCTAACGTGCCCATGGTCGAGATCACCCATAACTGGGACCCGGAGGAGTACGACGGTGGGAGAAACTTTGGACACCTTGCCTATCGCGTAGACGATATCTACGCGACCTGCCAACAGCTCATGGACGGCGGAGTCACCATCAATCGTCCCCCTAGAGATGGTCACATGGCATTTGTACGCTCGCCAGATGGAATCTCTATTGAACTACTACAAGCGGGCGAGTCTCTGGCACCCCGGGAGCCTTGGGCTTCCATGCCCAATACCGGTAGCTGGTAAGTCAGCCTAGTGAGTCGCTCCTTCACAACCCGACTGGTGGTGCCTGTAACACTGGTCGCGGCTGCCGTGATTACGAGCGGTCTCTTCATTGACTACCAGATTTCGAGAGCGCGGATTGTTGAAAGCCTGGAAAACGGCGCCCGCAATTCTGTTTCCAGTGCTGTTCTGCGTATTCAGGAGCTCACAACAGGTCTGGAGGCGTCTGTGCGCTTTCTTGGGGAGGCAATAGATGAAGTTCCCGACGAAGCGCGAATGGATACGGTGCTACGGGGCGTAGTCGACAGTAATCCAAACATTTTTGCCGCGACCATCGCTCTGGACCCAACATATACTCGCTCAGAAAAAGGCTTAGCGCCCTACCTTTATCGCAATCGCGGCAGCCTGATACGCACCGATTTGGCGGAGGCAGAGACTCCCTATTGGGAAGAACCCTGGTTTGCCGATGTTCGGGATTTAGGACATGCCGCTTGGGTAGAGCCCTATTTTGAAGCCACCGGAGCAAAAGTAGAGCTGACGACGTTCTCGGCCCCCTTGTACCGCACAAACCGCAATAGCCAGCAGAGATTCATCGGGGTCGCCACCATAGACCTACGACTCTCAGATCTTGATGAGTACCTGGACGATTTGCGTATCGACAAAAACGGATTTGGATTTCTACTCACTTCTCGAGGCACATTGATAGGCGCTCCTGAGGATGAGGTCATCAGTGAGCCCATTTCCGAAGTGCTGGTGAGCGACACTGTGAGCGACTGGCAGCGTTGGCTTCAGACCACTGAAAGCGATTCCTTGCGCGCCTCGGTCCGCTGCCCCGGCAGCAATGCGCTTTGCCAATTGCGCATAGCGGACGCTAAGGATAGTCATTGGTCTGTGGGTATCGTCTATTCAGAGGACACTCTTTTGCGCCCCCTTCGTGACTACCAAACGCGTGTGCTCTTTGTCGGTACAGGCATGCTGATTCTTATGGCCCTGGTGGTGATAGTGGTAGCGAGAAGGCTCACTGCTCCTCTTCTGGCGCTATCGGACGCAAGTAAATCTATTGCAAAAGGAGAGCTAGACGTCGCGCTACCTGAGACAAACGGTGGTGATGAAGTTGGCCAACTGGTTAATGCGTTTGATTCCATGCGCCAGGATTTAGGCCATTACATTAAGGACTTGGAAACCGCAGCCGCCCAGCGCAGCCGCATGGACGGCGAGCTCAGCGCTGCGCGGGAAATTCAAATGGCTATGCTACCTCAGGGCGGTCAGGCCGAACTCGACAACGACGCACTTACGCTGTGGGCTCGTGTGCGCCCCGCGCGCGCTGTCGGGGGAGATCTATACTCCTTTCATCAAGCAGGACGAAAGCTACTCATTTGCATCGGCGATGTCTCTGACAAAGGCGTACCCGCTGCCTTGTTCATGGCGAGGGCAATCAGTCTCATTCAGCAGTGGGAAGTGCAGCCCGGCACGGTACCCCCGGAGATTGCTCTGAGGCAGCTCAACGAGGGTCTGACAAGAGACAACGATAACTGCATGTTCCTGACCCTGTTTATCGGCGTACTTGACCTGAACACTCTCGAACTTCGTTATGCCAGCGCCGGGCATAGCGCTCCGATTCTTCTTCGAGAGGGGCAGCCAAACGCTATCGAACAAAACCGAGGCCCGGCCTTGGGGCTTCAGGAGGGCCTGAGCTTTCCAGTCAACCGACTGCAGCTTCAGAGTGATGACCGTCTAGTGATTTATACCGATGGCTTTGATGAGGCACAGAATCCCGACGATGAGCTTTTAGGTGAAACGCGTTTTTCCGAGTTCCTGATACAACCTGATAACCTTCCACTCCATGAGGCAGGCGAGGCGATTTTTGCGTCAGTGGATGAGTTTGCCGCGGGGGCGCCGCAGTTTGACGACATGTCTCTCATGCTTCTTGAAGTCCCCGGAGAACGTCGAGCGCCGCTCCAGGCAGAGCGCAGCAGCCTCACAGTCGACAATAGCCTTGCCGGAAACGCAGCTCGATGGCTGGAGGATCAATGGCAGGCCCAGGGACTTCCAATCGACGCGCTCCACGATATGCAGTTGGTCCTTGAAGAAGTTGTTTGCAATATTCGAGACCACGCTCGCACCGAGGATAAGGCCACTATGAGTCTTGGCCTTGAGCGTTTTATCGATCGCGTAGAGTTAGAGTGCGTTGATCCTGGCCACGCCTATAACCCCCTTCAGGAAGCGCAACGCTCAGCACTGGGCGAGAGCACTGAAGACGCCAGTATTGGCGGTTTAGGGCTACACTTGATCACTCAGCTCACCAGTCGCCAGTCCTATCAGCGACAAGAAGGTCGCAATATACTTCGCTTACGACTAGATCTGCCTGCCTTTGGCCCAGAGACGGACCATGCTACCGGAGAATAAACCATGAACCTGGATACCCAGCTCCACGAAGATCACGCCAAATCTCTTTTACGAGTGAGTATGATCGGAGGCCTTAACACCGACACCGCGCCGGGTTTTGAAGACACCCTAGCGGACGCTATTGCGGGCGACTGGCAGATGGTACTCCTCGATATGCAGGCTCTGGATTACGTGAGCTCAGCAGGACTGCGCGTGATTTTTAAGGCCGCAAAGCAACTAAAGAGCGCCGGGCGCAGTCTTGCTGTCGCAAACCGTCAACCGCAGATAGCGAAAGTGTTCGAGATACTGCAGGCACTGCCCGATATGGCGGTGTTTTCAAACGATGCCGAGCTGGATGAGTACCTCGACGCCATGCAGGCCAAGGTCAGAGGTGGGGATACTCCCTGAACTAAGGGCTCCTTGCCAAAGGGCCCACTTCTAATCTTTTAGAAAACGCAGTATCCAATGCGCCATCCGGTCTGTTGCCGGTTGCTCTGATAGGGACGCAACGCCCGATTGGTAAACAGGCTCGCTAATAATCTGGCGGCGAAACTCCATGATCGCCCGAGAATAATCGTTCACGAATTCCGGGTGACCCTGCATCGTCAAAATGTGATCACCAATCTGGCATACCGCGTTCGGACAAAAATCACTGCTTGCTAAAACCTCTGCGCCTTCCGCGTTCTCGGTCACCTGATCCTGATGAGTCACCAGAATAGGAAACTCCAGGTCACCCTCGTCAAACCAGCTCGGCCGGCGGGAGAAGCGATGGTGATGCATACCAACCCCCCAACCAGCGGCGGCCTT
The DNA here is from genome assembly GCF_045689245.1 of Congregibacter brevis. Classification (GTDB taxonomy): domain Bacteria; phylum Pseudomonadota; class Gammaproteobacteria; order Pseudomonadales; family Halieaceae; genus Congregibacter; species Congregibacter brevis. Next base: position 458,479 of record NZ_CP136865.1, read on the forward strand.
CTCTGTGCGGCCACCCAGAGCTTGGGCAATAAGTTGATGTCCAAAACAGATCCCCACGAGCTTTTTACGTCGATCATTCAGATCACGAACAAAGCTCTTCAGCGGCGCTATCCAAGGCAAATCGTCATAAACACTGTGTCGACTACCCGTCATGAGATAGGCGTCACAGTCATCTATATCTTCAGGATACTCACCCAAACGAACATCGAAAGTGACGAACTCTAAATCAGAATCCCGGCTGCCCAGTAACGCAGCAAACATATCGGGGTACTCGCCAAAGTCATCGACCCATTCTTCACGCACGGCATCCGTTTTTAAAATTCCAATTTTCACGAACTGATTCCCGATAAGGAGTTACAGGAGATAGTCTACGAACCTGGGTGAGGAACTGTCTATATCCCGGGAGAGGGAGGCGCAGTTTGCGTTACCATGCAGGAATGAAAATTTTCTGTATCTCAGCACTCGCTCATGGCGGCTCCGACAATACTCTCACGGCTTTCAAGAAGAGCTCAGATGCCATTGGCTGCCCGGGTCCAATGCCGTTGATGGACGTCCTTTTTACTCTTTTGTTAGCACTTTCTCTGCTATTCCTGCCCTTTGCGAGCACCACTGTTGGGGCGGCAGAGCCCAAGGATCCAAGCTTTGTTGGCACTGAAGAGTGCTCCGGCTGCCACCAGGGCGAGCATGCAAAGTGGCAAGGCTCACACCATGATCTTGCAATGCAGAAACCCACGCCGGAAACAGTATTAGGTGACTTTGACGATGCCAGCTTTGAGTACTTTGGCGTAGAAACCCAGTTTCTTACGCGCAATGGCGACTACTTCGTGCGTACCGATGGACCTGACGGCCAAATTACAGAGTTTCCCGTTGCCTGGGTTTTCGGCGTAGACCCTCTTCAACAGTATCTGTTGCCTATGGAAGATGGCCGGCTTCAGGCCTTAGCCGTCGCTTGGGACACACGGGACGCCAAAGCCGGCGGTCAGCGCTGGTATCACCTGTTTCCTGATGAGGAGATTCTTTACGACGACCCTTTGCACTGGACCGGCCCTTATCTCAACTGGAATACCCGCTGCGCCGAATGTCACAGCACGGATGTGCAAAAAAACTACGACGGGAATACACGGAAGTTTGCCACAACGTTCTATGAGGAAGACGTCGGCTGCGAGGCCTGTCACGGACCCGGTAGCCAGCACATCGCTCTCGCACAGTCAGGAGCACTCAGCGGCACGAATCCCACGGGGCTTCAAACGGACTTAAGCGCCCGAGGGCAATGGTACTTTCCCGATGGAGAGTCTATCGCGCGGCGTAAAACGACGCTTAACGACCATCAACAAGTCGATAGCTGTGGTCGCTGTCACGCGCGGCGAGGAACGCTAGGTAGTTATGAACACGGCAAACCGTTGTCGGATACACACCGCCTTTCACTGCTAGGGCAACCCCTGTACCACCACGACGGACAGATTCTGGACGAGGTCTACGTTTATGGGTCGTTCATGCAGAGCAAAATGTCTCAGGCAGGTGTCGTCTGCGCAAACTGCCACGAGCCTCATTCCAACCAACTGCGCGCGGAAGGTAACGGCGTTTGCGCCCAATGTCATAAAGCCGATGTGTTTGACTCAAGCCAGCATCACAATCACCCAGCGGGAAGTGCGGGTGCACAGTGCGTAAACTGTCATATGCCAGCGCAGACCTATATGGGAGTTGATGCGCGGCGGGATCACTCCATGCGCATACCGCGGCCAGATCTCAGTGTGATGATAGGCACACCCAACGCGTGCACCGAGTGTCACGATGATCAGACGTCGCAATGGGCATTGGACGCACTTAGGGATTGGGGCACTAACTTCGGCACAACCAGCGACCATCCTGCGGTGGCGATGGCAGCGCTTCAGAGAGGCGATAGCCGTGCAGTGCCAAGCTTAATGGCCCTAGCGGGCGATGAGAGTGCTTCTCCAATTTGGCGTGCAACGGCGCTAGAGCAGGTCTCCTCAAGTGGTGCTCAGGGAACCCTGCAAATTGCTCAGAGCCTACTCATAGCGGATGATCCACTCCTGCGTATATCTGCAGTGAGGGCCACGCAACAGCTGCCTGTAGCTCGGCGTTATCTTGCCCTCGCTCCATTGATTAAGGATCCCGTAACCGGTGTTCGTATGGAGGTTGCCATGAGTCTGGCGGCGGTCCCATTGAATGAGCTTGATGGCGCTCGTCAAAAATCGCTGCTGGCCCTCTTCGATGAATACAAAGCAGTGCAAAAACAGCATTTGGATATGCCGGCTATTAACATGCAGCTGGGCATATTCAATGCGACTCGAGGCGATTTCCCAGCGGCAGAGTCCGCTTACAGAGAAGCACTGGCTCTGAACCCGCAGCTGATGTCCGCTTACCTGAACCTTGCTGATTTGCTACGCGGCCAGAGCCGAGAGTCTGAGGCGAAGGAGCAGCTGAAATTGGCTCTTGAGGTGAACCCCGAGAGCGGGGATGCAATGCATGCTCTGGGTTTACTGGAAGCGCGAGCAGGGCGCCGAGATAGCTCACTGGAATGGCTCGCGAAAGCCGCCTCTGTGGAAACCGTCGGGTCGCGACACCGGTTTGTTTACGGCGTCGCCCAGCACGACTTTGGCGACATCGCTGGATCGCTGAATACTCTGCGAAGGCTCCACGCCGCTCTTCCTGCCGATGAGCAGGTTTTGCTGGCCCTCGTAAACTACAGTGCCGAAAGCGGTAACACAGACAATGCCAGACGCTATGCGAAGAAGCTGATAGCCCTGGCTCCTCGAAACCCCAACTATCAGCAGTTAGCCGCCAGCCTAGGTCTGAAGCTCTAAGCTATGGCTTAGTCTGGCTCTGGCAGAAACACCAACTGTCCGGACACGGGTACTGCGGTACTAATACTTTGAAGGCCTGCGACCTCGCGAAGAATTTCGATACCCCCATCGAGGCCAAAGTCCGCGGCCTTAACCACTAGCGGCTCACTGATCACCACCTGCAAACCTCCGTCACTGAGGCGTGTCACCAACACTTCGGCGATGTAAGACTGCTTGGCTCCATGAAGGTCGACTTCGACCTCTATGGCAGTATCGCGTGTTTCACCGATGGGTAAGGCACTTAGTGACTCCGGCACTTCGGCTCTTAACATCGCGGCGGGAAAACGCACCGTCTCAAACAGCAACTCGCGCATCCGCTGATTACGAATCGGTACCAACGTTTCGACACTGTCGAGATCCAGAGCAACCTGTGCAGCGCCAGTGTCACTGATACCGCCGGTAATAGACCGAAAGTGATGCAGCTCAGCCACGCTGGCGTTCTTTACAGACATAAACTGCACGGTGGAGCGCTGACCATCAAGTACCCAATCCGCAAGAGCGAATTGGCTTGCACTTGAAAAGAGGACGGCGCTAGTTAGCGCGACGGCAGTTCTTGATAACAATTTCATCGGGTTCTCTCTCGTATATCTCGTTGCTTTCATGATTTGGGTTGCTGTGAGTGGTACTCCAATCATCGTGAGATAACAACTATCCCACGACGACCCAACAACTACGCCACAACTACCCCACAACTACGCCCTCAAATTCAGCTCTCACTCTGCCAAGCAGCAAACTCATCAGCCGTGGCATAGGACGTTTGCGTTCCTTTACCCGTGACGCTGTGCGAGGCATAACTCACTGCCCGGCCCAAGGCTGTTTCTACGTCGGCACCCGCGGCAAGCTGAGCCGCAAAGCAGCCGATGAACCCATCACCGGCGCCAGTGGTATCTACGGCGCTTACGGCGGGCGCAGTGACGTGCGTGCGCTGATCTCCATGCATCCAAAGAGCGCCTTTCTCACCGAGAGTCACGATGAGGTTCTTCAGCCCCTTAGCTAGCAAAGAGCTTGCCGCTGCCGCGATTTGATCTTCATTCTCCACCGGCATTCCTGTAAGAATCTCGAGCTCTGTCTCATTCGGCACAAAGTAATCACAACGACAGGCGTAGTCGATATCCAGCTCGGTGCTCGCGGGAGCGGGATTCAACAGCACGGGAATTCCATTGCTGTTACCAAATTCAATGGCCGCGTACACAGTCTCCAGCGGGATTTCCAGCTGTAGAATAATCATGCTGCACTGCTTAAGTTGATCGGCGGCCGCATCGATATCCGACGGCAGCAAATGCATGTTGGCGCCAGGAATGATCAGAATCCGATTCTGAGAATCCGCGTCAACCCATATGGGAGCAACACCGCTGGAAACGCCGGGTACTTTGGTTACGTGCTCAATACTGACCCCATATTCCTGAAAATTTGCGAGGGTCTTGTCGGCAAAAGCGTCATCGCCCACGCGGCCCATCATCAATACGTCTGCGCCAAGCTTAGAGGCAGCTACCGCCTGGTTTGCGCCCTTTCCACCGCAGCCCATGGCGAATTCATTTGCCACCAGTGTTTCTCCGGCCTTGGGCACGGTGTCGGTATAGGCAATCAGATCGACCATGCAGGAGCCGATAACAGCAATTTTCATAGCAGTCCTTCCGTTCTTATTCGATGCGCGACAGTGTAGCCTAACCGACCTTAAATACGACTGCATCAGGGCCCATTCTATGGACAACTATGACAATGCGACTATCGCAGCAGCCATCGATCACACCTTGCTGAAACCAGAAGCCCGGGCCGTCGATGTTGATCGGATTTGCAACGAGGCTCTGGAATATAGCTTTGCCGCCGTTTGCGTCAATAGCCTATGGGTACCAAAAGTAGCGGAGCGACTCGAAGGCAGCACCGTAAAGACTTGTTCAGTTGTTGGGTTTCCCCTCGGTGCTTCATCACCCGTCGCTACAGCGGCTGAAGTGCGCACCGCTATCAACGCGGGCGCGCAAGAGATCGATATGGTGATGTCCATCGGCGAGGCACTGGAAGGTAACTGGGAGGCCGTGCAAGCAGGGATCGTAGAAGTTCTTGCCAGCTGCGCAGACGTTCCCCTGAAAGTGATCCTTGAGACCTGCTTAATCACAGACTCCCATAAACGCCTAGCCTGCGAAATCTGCCGCGACCTCGGCGTAGCATTTGTAAAGACGTCCACAGGATTCAGCACGGGCGGTGCCACTATTGAAGACGTTGCGCTGATGCGCAGCGTTGTGGGCCCGGACATAGGCGTCAAGGCATCGGGAGGCATTCGTGATCGAGAAACTGCGGTAGCCATGCTTAACGCAGGGGCTAACCGTTTGGGATGCAGTGCTGGAGTGGCAATTGTTACTGGTGGGGTTGGGGCTGAGGCTTACTGAAGTCAGCAAAACCAATCGTTGATTGACGCGGGAACTACGCTCGGTAATGCACTCGGGAGACGCAAAAAGCGCCATCCATGGCGGCTCGGCAGCGTCCTTCCATGGACGCTGACGCTCCCTCGCTGCATTACCGAGCGCAATTCCCGCTCGCTCATTAATACTTTCTAACTATCTTGAATAGACAATCAACCCAAGGCCCACGAAGAACAGTGCGAACATTGCTGTAATCATCATGGATGTACCTTCGGGAGCGTCTTTGAACTCTTTCCAGATAAACACGCCCCAGAAGGCGGCGACCATAGTGGCGCCCTGACCGAGTCCGTAGGATATGGCGGGGCCAGCTGCGCCGGACGCGATGAAGCTAAAGGAAAAGCCAACACACCAGATCGCGCCGCCCAAAATACCTACAAGGTGCAGTCGGGGCGTTCCCTTACTGAAGTACTCACCGATAGGCGCTACTTCGCCCGAGATGGGCTTGTACATCAGCGGGATCAGCCAAATGATGTTCGACACCAGAAGGCCGACGGCAAACACCACGCCAGCGCTATAAGGGGTCATAAGGCCCGCTTCGGGATTCGCAAAATCCATGGAGATGGAAGATGCAACGAAGCGATAAAAGAAGCCCATGGCGATACCGGCGATCACTGAGATCGCAAGCCCTTTACCCACAGAACGTCCCTCATCCTGGGGTAGGCGCGCGTAAATGAGCGCGCAGACAATGATAGCTGCCGTAACCAAACCAACTCCCGCGAATAGAAACACAGGGTCTCCTACGGGCGCCGCGAGGTAGTTCGTGACGACGCCAATAACTAAGGCCAATCCAATGGCGACAGGGAAGGCGACGGCCATTCCTGCGATATCAATGGCAACAACTAATAGAATATTGGCCAAATTGAAGACCACCCCCCCAATCAAAGCCGAGTGGATAGCCTGATTGCTCGCCTGAGAGATATCAGGCATGAAGGCCCGACCTTCTTCACCGGAAGAACCGATGGTAAATGCGAAGAGCAATGTCAGGAGCAACACGCCCAAAGAGTAATCCCAGTAAAAGAGCTGGAACTGCCATTCGTTACTGGCGAGTTTCTGGGTGTTAGCCCAGGACCCCCAGCACAGCATGGTAATGACGCACATCGCTACGGCGATGGTGTAGGACTCGACAATGAGCATGGTGGTTTCTCGTTTTTATTCCCCAAGGACCGCCATAATCGGACTGCGGGGAGAAAGTTTCAAGCGTTGAAACAACCAAGGGCGTCTAGCTCGCCTCTTACGTGCTCAATCTGTTCGGCGGAGTAGGTGTCGCCGGTCTTCAAGTTTCCCCACACAGGCGCCGGCCAACAGGGGTCATCTTCCCGGCGGCCAACAACGTGTAGATGCAGCTGCGGGACAACGAGCCCTAGCGCACCCACATTTACCCGGGGGTAGTTCAGGGTCTGTTTTAGGTGATCACTCAAGCGTTGTGCCTCCGCAAAAAGCGCGTCTCGCTCATAGACCTCCAAATCAAACAGATCCACAACTGACGTATGCGGCACCAGAATGAACCAGTGGAGCGCCGCGTTGCTATGAAGTAGCAACTCGACAGAGGCCGTGCGTCCCAACACATGGCAGTCCTTGGCCAGAGTAGGATGCAGTTGCCACTGTTTTTTCAACGTCACTTTGGGCCCATAAAAATAGATAGAAAGTGCGTCGTATTCTCTGACGCAATGATTCGCAGGTCAAAGCTGCACGAGCACAACCTCAAATCGTTGTGTGACCTGGATCACACTATGCTGGGCAATTAAGAGCGAAGCGTGACGAAAACCGCAGATTTCGCTCGATTGGCGTGTATCTGGGCCCGTGCTTAGCTTTAATCGCGCCGAATCCAAAGAAAAGCGAAGATCCATGCGTTACTCAAAATTGATTGCCGGCCTCACACTGACAGCTTGTTCAAGCTTTGCCAGCGCAGGGCTAGTCATCGAGTCCATTAACGTGAAGATGGCAACTACACCGTACTCAGTCGACGATGAATCAACGTTCTCGGAAGCTAAGTCCGCTTTCGATACTGGTACACAGTACTGCGATAAAGACCTCGAGGCATTCACCGGGATCAATTCGCAGACGACCTGCGGCGGATCGAATGGTGGATACGGCGCTCTTTACACGATTACTGGCAGCCTCTCAGGCAGCGCCGAGTTTCAGTTCGGCATGGACTGGGGCCGCGGCGGCTTTATTCGCGCTGACTTTGATGATGCACCCGTAAGCCTCATTAACGACGACATTTGGTGGGCCAAAAACTGGAACAAAAGCAATGAAATCCTTACCTACAGTTTTTCAGATGTAGGCAGTTTTTCACTCACACTTTTGGGCTTTGAAGGATGCTGCGACGGAATAAACTCCGCCCAGTACCGCACTTTCGAAACTGGTCAAATTGCAGCCTTCAATGATGCACCAGCCGAGTGGCAAGCACTCGAGGTCAACGCAGTTCCCGTACCGGGCTCTCTTCCTTTGATGGCTATCGGCGCACTGTTAGTGCTGCGACGCCGTCAGCAAAAGTAAGTTTCATCACATACACGCGCTGCTGCGGTGCCTATGGGCACCGCAGATTCGTTACTACCCCTCAGTCGTAAACCACCGCCTCGATAATCGCTAGGTGGTCATCAACTCCCCGACGAAAAGCCGCTTCGCTGATCCGCTCATCGTTACCATGAATCCGCACCATCTCAGACTCAGGTATCACCGTTGGCGTAAAACCGTAGCTGGCGATTCCAGCGTCCCGCGTAAAGTGGCTATCCGTAAAACCAGCTGACACCGATGGCATCACCCGAGAACCCGGGTGCCTTTCCGCCGTGATGTCTGTAATCGCACTATAAAGCCGAGATCCTGTATCGGTAATCGCTGGCGAAAAAGCCATCAACACTTCGACTTCTACACCGCTGGGCGCGACCAGTTCGCGCATCTCTTCCACAAACTCATCGACCGGCTTGTCAGGGAGAATCCGACAATCAATCTCCCCCCAAGCTTCTGGGGGAACAACATTGATCTTGTTGGATGCCGACATTCGCGTGATAGAGCAGGTGTCACGTGTTAACGCATGCATGGGTGGTGAGAACTTTTGAAGTCGGGTTAAGAATCCCGGCTCTTCAATAGCTGCGGCCATGTCTGCAAATGCCGGCGCCCATTCGGGCTCTGCACTTTGCGCAATACTGCGAAACATCGCATCTACCGGAGCAATGATTCGCGCCGGGAAGGGGTTAGTTCGTACCAACTCCAACGCTTGAACGACACGCGTAACCGAAGAGGTCGGGTAAGGCATAGAGCCGTGCCCAGGTTTGTCCACACTGGTGAGCCTTAGCCAAACCGGGACTTTCTGCGTCAGCTCTACAGAAAATATGGTCTCCCCTTTAGCTGTCAGGCGGCCGCTGCCGCCCTCATTCAACAGGAGACCTGCATTGTCGAAAATTTCAGGGTGGTTCTTCAGTAGCCACCCTGCGCCAAACAATCCGCCGGCCTCTTCGTCTGCAGTAGCTACAAACACTACATCCCGGTTCAGAGGCTTACCTGCGCGATGCAAGCTAAGGAAAGTAGCAAGCTGGGTAATACCCGTGCCCTTCATGTCTATGGCGCCGCGTCCCCAGATAAAACCCTCGCGAATCTCGCCAGACAGCGGATCCGTAGTCCAATACTTGGGGTCTGCTGGCACTACATCGGTATGTTGGAGAAGAATCAAAGCGGGCTCATCGCCGCCCTCAATCCTTGCCCAGATGTTTCCCCGTCCAGGCGCACTCTCCGCCGAGCTCCAGGATATGCCCTCGGCATCTAGAATCTTGGAATAGAAATCGACAGCTCGAGATTCATTTCCGGGTGGGTTGATCGTGTCGATTTTGAGAAATGCCTGAAGCCATTCTACGGCTTCATCATCCAGCGTCTGCGCGGCTGCAGGCAGTGTCGCCGCAATCAGCGCCGCGAAGAGACCATGCCGTAAAGATCGGATTCCCGCTTTACAGTACGCCCCTGTGAAAGCTTTGTTTATTCCTCTACCCACCTGAATATCCCCCTGCTGTTGATTGCCCACCGACGACTCTTGTCTTGGCGTTCTGTATAACAAACTTGAAAGTAGCCTATCAGCGTCGCTTAAGCGACCTCGGTACTAAATCCTAGGCACTGCAGGCCGGCTTCGATACCGCGCCTGCCAGTCCCCCGAATGCGAGCTCGCACAGGCCTCTTCCGTATCGAATTGAACCCGGCGCCATGTAGCGCTGATCGGTACAGCTTCGCTTTGAAGCTCTTCTACCACTCTCTTGGATAAGTACGCGTCTTCCTTTGCCGAACGAACGGCTCGCAACTGCTCCTCCGTTTTAAATACACAAACAACTAATAACGAGTCGGGGAAGTTGTTGAAGTCCACAAAGTGCGTTATCCACGAAAAACCGTCGATCTCCTCTAGCGCCTGATCACATACTCGAGTGAGAGCCTCGACGAGCATTCGCTCATGCTTCTTATCGGTTTTTCTCATGCCGTTCGATTTTGAAGCATGTCTTGGAGCTTTCTCACGGTATTAAGGTTGCGCCCCGTGCCGCAAACGCCAAGGCACGCATCTATGTTGGCAACGAGCTTTGATCGACCGATGCCATCGGGCGCATGCAAATAAAAGACATTTCCATGGACTTCGTAACGCTCTGAATTGGCGTCCCACTTTTCCAACTTGCTCGCATCCAAATTTGGCTTCCGGGGGCAAAAATAGAAATGAACAGTATTGCCTGCCTCCTCAGAAAAGGGGTTCTGCATGGCGGCGGCCATGAACTCACTCTCCGTCACGGACATGACTGCTGGACGAAAACCAAACTTCTTCTCAATCACGCCTGCAACTTTTACTGCAGGATCCGCTGCAGAATCCAGAATGATATTGCCGCTTTGGATATAGGTTTGAACGTTTGCGTAGCCAGCGTCTCCCAAGCAGCTACGTAGATCTTTCATGGGGAGGAGATTTTTGCCGCCGACATTTACGCCGCGGAGAAAAAGAATGTAAGTGTTCAAGTACGCTCCATAGTATCGCCATCTACCGCTCGCTCACGGATTGAGGCTAGCCTTCAATTTTTGGCCGCATCGAACAAAGTGGAGGATCCGTCGCAACTGTTTCAAAGCCGAGCCTCTCGTAAAGCCGAGCCTCTCGTAAAGAGGGATCACCGAGCTATCAATGAAGGCCTCGCATACAATTTCCTGGATGTCGGCCAGTGCTGCGCTCTTTAAAAGCCACTGGTAAATGCGGTACCCATGCATCCTACCCTGCGCACTCTCTGTAATCTGCACGTTATGCACAAATAGACGCCTAGGCACAAACTCTAGGGACAAGAAGCCTATCCAGCGGTCTTTATGAAAGACTGAGAAATTGTCGTTCTGCTCATAATAGGTTCTATGCTAGGCCCCGTCCCAAACAATATCGACCCGGTCAAGCTCTGCTGCCATATTTCTCTTCATCAGAGCCAGAGCCCCCTCAAATTCTTCGAAAGCACAGGGCTCGATGACAAGCATCACAGAATCCTAGAAAATGTTCATTGCCATGAATACTACGAAGGACTGCATATCATTCAAATCATTACATGGGCATTGTGCGCGGCTACGGTTTACGGGATTTTTACCGTGGCGCCTTGGCTCAATTGGATCGGCGCTGTGTGGCTAGCTCTCTTTGCATGGTTGTTGTGGGTCTTAGCAGCCCGCAGAAGTAGTGAAGAATTAGCTACGGCTTATGTCTCAAAAGCCAACAAGCGCGATGTGTACGACCTTGAAACACACGAGAAAAAACGCAGAGCTCGTGAGGAAGTGTTTGACGCCGCGGTTCTCCACGAACGCGCTGAACATTCCCTGATTGAAGAGCGAAAAGCACTAGAGGAGAAGCAAGGCGTCAAGGCTTTTCCAACTCAAAATCAGTTCAACGACGGCGCTTAATGCCAAAAAACCCAACTAGCACAAGAATCACAAGACTCCCGCCACCGATCACCCGCAACATCAACCCCAAGGACATGAGAAACATCAGACTGTCCACGTTACCTGTCTTCCAAAAAATCCATTCCCCGGCAAGTCGCGTCGCGAGTGTTTCGCTGCCAGTAGAAAGGATTACGATACCGTCTCCAGTGTCCGGGTCATAGCGGGCAACAGTGTTAATCGCGGGTCCATTGTTACCGTCATGGCCAATAACGTAACCGCCCTGGTTGTTTGGAGCAAAAAGCATCACACCCAAGCCCCAGATTTCAGCACCCATCTGGGTCGCATGAGGCTTCCGCATGAGCCTGAGCATTTCATCAGACAACACAGATTGCTGACCAGCAGAAGATTGCGCAGACATGAAGGTGACCAGGTCATCCGCTGTGGTAAATAGTGATGTAGCTGCCAGGGCCGAATACCAGCGAAAAGGCTCTGTGCGACCATCGCGGCTAAAGTTTTCTGCCAGTCCCAACTCCATCGCTTCGGAATATCGAAACGTTGTGCGAGTCATACCGAGAGGCCCAAAGACTCGGACAGCCATAAACTCAGCGAAGTCCTGCCCCGACACTTCTTCGATGATTAATTGCAGCATTGTGTAACCACCACCCGAGTACTTCCATTCAGTACCAGGCTGCATGCCTACTTTCACGACCCCGTCTTTGCCTGGAGATGCATCACGGGCACGGGATAAGGATTCTTCCAAAGACTGCACTGAGGCGGCGCTCTCAAAGCCGTCGTATCCCAGCGCGTCATCAAGTCCCGCTGTGTGACTAAGGAGTCTGCGAACCGTTACTCCATCGGAGTCAAACTCACTCTTAGGGAGGGCCCATCGTGTTAGGTAATTGGATACGGGACTATCCAGATCGATGGTCTCGTCTTCGACCAGGGTCATCACACCCCATGCGGTGATCCACTTACCTAGAGAGGCGACCTGATACACAGAGCTTCCGTCTACGGCATCCCCCGATGATGTGAAAACACCTTCAGCGACACGCCCGTTTTCTATGAGGTACATACTGAGGTTGCCGGTGTGACTGTCATCCACAACGCCTCGTGCAGCCTCCGCAAACGATTTCGGCGAGCTCGAATCAACGATGGGCGACTTCAACCACCCCCCACTAATTGCCACAAAGACCAGCACTGCCCACAGACCAATGAGAACCAGCGCAGAAATACAGTACAAAAGAACTCTCATCATGGCGTCATCCCTCAAGCTGACAATCATTGACCAAAATCTTTGGTCTTTCTGTTGTAGCTGCGAAAGTACGAAAAGTTAGCCACGTCATGCCTGTCTCTCCAGAAAATCTGACGAAGAGCTAATGCGCACTCGCAAGGAGTAATCCTTTGCTCGAAGCGCCAAGAGCACCACGGCAATCGTAAGCTCAAGGCACAAGGCGATGAGCAAGGATTGTGAGGGGACACCATGGATGAGCATACTAATGACTCGTCCCAAGCCGTAACTTCCGTAAACGGCAGCTCCGACGAGTAGCGCCAGATTGCTATAACGAGCCCTGAACGCAGCAAAAATCATTAGAGACGCGGTGACTATCAGTACAGCACTCGGCGCCGTTAGTTCCGACATTAGACTTGGCTCTGGCTGCAAAACGATACCGCTATCCTCAAGAAAACTCTTCGGTGTAAACATTAGGCTGCCACCAATAAGTGCCAGAAGAGCGCCCGCACTGAACAACGCAAATCTTATGCTTTGTTTCATGCGGATGTCCTCCACGCACCCGTTGCCGCGACCTCACGAGCGTAATCGGCAAAGTCACGAGGCGCTCGTCCGAGTGCACGCTGCACGCCATCTGTCAGATAGGCGTTGCGTCCGTCCAGAACCGTCGAAAAGAGATAATCGAGCATCCACACAACATCTTTAGGGGCGCCGGAACTCGCAACCTCGGCGACAAACGCATCATGAGGGACGTCTATGTAGTCAATTTTGCGGCCTGTGGCGGCGGAAAGATCAGCAGCAACATCGGCTACCGTCATCAATCTCGGTCCGGTAACTTCATAAATTTGGCCACCGTGGTGATCCTCTGTGAAAGCAGCCACGGCCACATCTGCGATGTCATCGGTATCGACAAAAGGCTCGAGCTGGTTTCCTGCAGGGAGGGTGATCGCACCACTTAAAACCATATCGATGAAGGCACCCTCAGAGAAGTTCTGATTGAACCAACTGGCCCTGACAATAGTCCATTCCACGCCCGAAGCCTGAACAAGCTTCTCGCAAGCCTGAGCTTCCTCCTCTCCACGCCCAGAAAGCAAAACCAATCGCTTTACTCCTCGAGATACAGCGAGGTTCACGAAGCTTTGAATCGCGTCGACTGCACCCGGCATAGCCAAGTCAGGCGCATAGGTGATGTATACGGCACTCACGCCATCCAGACAGGCGCCCCAGGCTTTCTCGTTGTCCCAGTCAAAAGACGGTGTAGATGATCGGGATCCGATTCGAACACGACATCCTTTTGCCTGCAGGCGTTCGGCCACGCGTCGCCCCGTCTTCCCCGTACCGCCAAGGATGAGAGTGAGGTCGCCATTTTCTGATGATTTGTTTTGATCGTTGGTCATGAACTTGCTCCTGGTTAGTTTCAGCAAGCTCAGAATGGCAAAGAGTTGGCTCTCACTCTTGCCCGTTGATGACAGTGTTTAGGCCGATGATGACAATTTTAAAATCAGGCAGAGCTACTGCTCAGTCGGTAGGATCGGGGAGTCTGCCCGGCCCATCGTTTAAAAGCTCTCGTAAAGCCGCTTTGCTCGGCGAACCCCGTAAGGAACGCTACTTCAGCAAGGCTGTAGCTGGTTTCGCGTAACAAACGCTGCGCAAGATCCTTTCGCGCAAGATCAACCACACCCTGAAAGCTGTGGCCATGCTCTGTTAGGCGTCGTTGCAAAGTCCGGGCACCAACACCTAACTCAGAGGCAACCAACGATAGCGTGGGCACACCTTCACTGAGCACATTCGCGATGACGCTCCGAACTTGCTGCTCCAGGCTAGGGTCGCTTGAAAGAGACTCTAGTTCCTGCTCCAAATGACGATCGAAGAAGCTCGCGATCGTCGCATCCCCCAATTTATTGGGGGCTTCTAAGCTATCTTTACTGACAAAAAGAGCGTCGCGCCCAGATTCGAAATAAACCGGGCAGCAAAAGTGCTCCTCATAAATGGAGGTGGCACCTCGTGCTTCGTGTTTAAAGTGGACTGACAGAGGTGCAAATGGAATAGCGCTGGCTTCTTGGCTGATGGCTACTACCGCCGAAATGCTCGCTTCATTTGAAAGTAACATACCGGGCCGACCGTCTCCGGCCTTTTCGAGGCTGAAAAAAACACCTTCTTCGCGCGGCTCCACCGCATAGGTTTCGGCACTGCCTAAAACGTGTCCATAGCGCTCAGATCGAATAAAGGAACCAAGCAAGTTGGGAGCGGACTTCCACGCGAGACCAAAAGCCCCATATTCGTCGACGCGCATGGCCGCGCCAATACGAAGAGGCAAAGCCACCCCCTCAGGATCTCGACTCGCAAGTGCCGCGAAGAAGTCATAGTACTCAGATGATGAGACCATCTGACTTGGGTCGATGGCGCCATCAATGCTAAGGCCGAGACCTTCGACCAGATCACGTGTTTCAACGCCGGCGCTTGCCTGCGCGGCGACTTTGTAAACGTAGAGTGAAGTAATCTGGCTCATAGCATCTACGGTTGCCGTAGAACCTACAAAACTTCCGCCAAATCGCCCTTGGTCTCAAGCCAGGACTTTCGATCTCCCGCGCGTTTCTTGGCCAAGAGCATGTCCAGCATCTCGTTGGTTTCATCACCGGCTTCAAGCCGCAACTGCACGAGACGGCGCGTGTCGGGACTCATGGTCGTCTCTCGAAGCTGCAGGGGATTCATCTCACCAAGACCCTTAAAACGCTGCACATTTACCTTGCCACGCTTCTTCTCTGCCTCTATGCGATCAAGAACACCCTGCTTCTCAGCTTCGTCCAGCGCGTAAAACACTTCTTTACCAATATCGATTCGATACAAAGGCGGCATCGCGACGTAGACGTGCCCAGCAGAAACAAGAGCGCGGAAATGGCGAACAAACAGAGCGCAAATCAGAGTTGCGATGTGCAGACCATCGGAGTCGGCATCAGCAAGTATGCAGACCTTCCCGTAGCGCAGACCGCTAAGATCATCGTCCGCGGGGTCAATGCCCAAGGCGACTGAGATATTGTGCACTTCCTGAGACGCCAGAATCTCTTGGGAGTCCACCTCCCAGGTATTCAGTATCTTTCCGCGTAAGGGAAGGATCGCCTGAATCTCGCGGTCGCGAGCCTGTTTCGCACTTCCGCCAGCGGAGTCACCCTCTACCAGGAACAACTCGGTACGTGTGATGTCTTCGCCAGAGCAATCAGCAAGCTTCCCTGGCAAGGCCGGGCCCGCACTGACCTTCTTACGCACCACTTTTTTGGCGCTACGTAAACGTCGCTGTGCGGTGTTGATGCACAGCTCGGCAAGCGCTTCTGCGTCGCCGGTATGCTGATTCAGCCACAGGCTGAACGCATCCTTGGCTACCCCCGATACAAAGGCCGCTGCCTCGCGGGAGCTGAGGCGTTCCTTGGTCTGGCCGGAGAACTGCGGGTCTTCTAGCTTCGACGAAAGCACGTAACTACAGCGCTCCCAGATGTCGTCGGGCGCAAGCTTGACGCCGCGGGGCAATAGAGAGCGAAGCTCACAAAACTCTCGCATCGCATCCAGTAAGCCTGTGCGAAGACCATTTACGTGGGTGCCGCCCTGTGCCGTTGGAATCAGGTTTACATAGGATTCGGTAATCAGTTCGCCGCCCTCAGGCAACCACTGAACCGCCCAGTCCACCGCCTCCGTGCTGCCGCTAAAGCTCCCGGTGAAAGGCTCGACCGGGAGGGTTGGAAAGCCGTCGGTAGCGGAGAGAAGATAGTCCGTAAGACCGTCCTCGTAGAACCACTCTTCTTTCTCGTTCTTTTTCTCATCGAGGAACGTGACGCGCAGCCCGGGACACAATACCGCCTTTGCCCGCAGCACGTGCTTCAACCGGGGCACCGAGAAGTTGATGGAATCGAAATACTGGGGATCCGGCGTAAAGTGCACCGTAGTCCCGGTATTTCGCTTACCACAGCTATCAATCACCTTGAGATCTGAGGTCTTCTCACCACCGGCAAAGCTCATTTGGTGTACTTGCGCGTCTCGGCGAATGGTCACCGTGAGCTGCTTTGACAGAGCATTCACCACCGAGACCCCAACACCGTGGAGACCGCCGCTGAACTGATAGTTTTTGCTGGAGAATTTACCGCCAGCATGCAGCGTACTGAGGATCACCTCTACCCCTGGCTTTTTCTGCTCAGGGTGCATGTCTACCGGCATGCCTCGACCATCGTCGCTAGCGGACAGCGAACCGTCAGCATGAAGGACGACGTCAATCTGCCGCGCGAAGCCCGCTAGCGCCTCGTCGACGCTATTATCGATAATCTCCTGGGCAAGGTGATTGGGACGCGTGGTGTCGGTGTACATTCCGGGGCGTTTACGCACCGGTTCAAGGCCAGTTAGGACCTCAATAGATTCAGAAGAATAATCGCTCACTGCGGTAGAAATCGCCTGATTAGAAAGATCGCGGCATTGTACACGGGAGCATCACAAAACACCGAGGCTTGAACCGCGAGGCAGGTAAATTAACGCCGCGGGGTAGGTCATTACTGCAAGGGCGTCGCCTCAACTTCCCGGCGGCGCAGAGCGGCGTTGCTCCCAGTTCTCAATAAGGGCGCGAGCAACGTTGCTACCCACCCGCCAGAGATTCTCAACAGCGGGGAGCATACCCCCGAAGCCTTCCGTTTCACGGGTCAGGCTATCAACCGCAGTCATGCCGGGAGGCTGCATAGAGAAATTACTCGCGGTACGCAAAAGCATGATCCGATCGAAATTCACGCGACCACCGCCATCCAGAAAGCGAAGAGCTTCAAGAATCCCACTATCTTCTACAGCGGTAGTCACAAACTCGCCGTCGCCTTCGGTCCAGTAGCCTACCCAGTCGTTGGCCCATTCATTGAGGTACTTGCCGTGCCAAAACGTACTGGCAGATAGGTTGTCGCCGCGCATGATTTTGGGTGCTGCAAGGGCCTCAGGATAACCTTTGTATTCTGCGCGCAAGGCCTGCGCCGCTGCGTTATCAAAGAGCTCGACCCCTGCGCTCTCCTTGAATGCCCAGCCAGCAAGATCCCGATTCAGCGCAAAGACCTTTCCGGTATCATCGGCCCGCGGTTGTGGATACGGCTCGCCCGTCATAAACGGAAAGTAGCCGGTCTTCCAATCCTTTGGCATCTCTCGCGCATCTATCTCATGAGCCCAGTCGCCATTAACCACGTAGTTGGCCCACACCGCAGAACCCAAGGTGCCATCTGCCGGGTCGATGCCAGCAATGCCGCCAATGATCCAATAGCTGTGAGAGAAGTCGAAACGCTTATCCAGGCCCAGGGCCATGACACTGGCAGCGGCTCGATCCTGAGTCAGGCCGGTAAAGGTGACCAGCAAGCCTCGATCGCGATCCACGCAGGCCGCGTGCGTGCTGTAGGGCAGATCAAAACACTCGTCCAAAGGTTGATTGTCCAGCCCGCGTTCACGCCAAGCTTGAAATTCACCGGGGGCATCCCCTGTGTCTTCGCCGACTTCGAAGTTCACCAGAACGGCAACGCGTATTTCGATAGGGCCCTCTTGTGCGCCACCGGTCTGAGCGATCAATAGACCAGCGATAGCAAAAAGACCCATGAGGGTGCGTTGGACACTAAGAAAGACCGCGGACATGGCGAAACACCAACTAGAAAAAGCTTAGGAACAGGTTATGCGGTTTAACCTTGGGATGCCAAGGCTGCCATCGCGGCTCACAGGTAACCGGAGGCCTCTCTATCGACGGGGAAGATTTGTGATTCTGCGCGAGACACGTCGGTAAGAATTGTGCCATCGGGGTTCAGTTCCAGCCAACGAAACCCGGGAGCCTGAGTGTCTACGGCAAAGTCCACTTGCTGCGGAAGAAATTGCACACAGGTTGAGGGGGTACAAAGAAGCCGCAGATCGTCACACTTCTGATCCAGCTCTTGATGCACATGGCCCCACAGTACTGCCCGGACATGGGGGTAGCGCGCCAAAATCTCAAAAAATGAGTCTGCATCTGACACCTTTTGCTCATCCAGCCAATCACAACCCACGGGAACCGGCTGGTGGTGCATGCATATCAAGGTGTGTAAGCCCGCTTCGGCGCTCAACCTCAGGCATTCCTCGAGACGTTGAAGCTCGGGACGACCCAAATGACCACCCACCTCACCGGGCAGCTGTGAATCAAGCATCACAATCTGCCATGCGCCGACGCGAATTTCGCCTGGAAGACGCTTGGCACCGCCAACATCGATCATCACATCGCGGAGATCATGATTGCCCGGAATCCAATAGTGCTCCGTAGTGATTTGGTCAAAATAGCCTACGAGTCGTTTGTAGGCATCACCTGCTCCCGAGTCCGCGAGGTCGCCCGTTCCAAGGATGAAATCGGGGTCAGGGTATTCGTTCTTTACCAAATCAATCACAGCCTGCAACGAGTAGTCGGTATCCAGACCGAGTAACTTCCCACCATCGTGCGCTTTTAGGTGGGTGTCGGTGAGCTGCACAATGCGGACGGTTTCGCTGCGCACACTCAGTTGACAGACACTGTTTGGGATTTCACTCATGAAAAAGTCGCCCTTAGGCGTGTTCTGCCCCGGGCTTTAGAAGACCAGCGACATCGGCCTGCCCGAAGTGCAGGCAGTGCGACAACCAGTCAGCGAGAAATCGGTTCTGTTGGTTCTTTTCGTCCTGCTGGTGCATGGACGGATTCGGATATGTGTACCGGCCCTGAGTCTTTCCGGCGGTTTGAAATCGCACCACTTCAATCATTCCAGCGTCATGGTAGGCGCGTGCCTCCATAACAAGAGGGGCTAACCAGTTGGTGCTCAGATCTGCGGTCTGCTCGCTGTCCATAGCTGCACTGCGGTAGCTCTGCAGACAAAAAAGCGTGGTGTAGCGACTTCGCTCCAGAACTTCGATATGCACCTGAGCGCCATCTACCGAGAAATGTTTGCTGTTGCAGCTCTCGTAATCCGAAAACAAACGTAACAAACGGGCGTAATTAGCCTCGCAAAGGGCATGCAATGCACGCAAATCGACTTTGTAAGAGCCTTTTATCACTGCTTGTACTTTCCCCCGACGAAATTTCGGTACTAATTCAACGCCAATTCAATGCCAATTCAATGCCACTGCCTGAACCAATACCCAAGGATTACACGTATTCCTTTGCAACAGGGCACATGTCGATCAAGAAAATCGATCAAATGCACTTAAAACGCGATGGGTCGCGCATTAACGTATAGTCTTGAATCGAGTGTACCACCTAAAATTGTAACCCTGACTAGCGTAGCTTTCGTGACTATTCAGCACTGCGAAGCAGTCGACATTACTGGTAACATTTGCGCGGCTTTAATTCCGCATACCCAAGGATTTCATTATGTATGTCCCCGGCAAGGTCCTCCTCGCCTCTCTGACTCTGGTTGCATCAGCAGTGGCTTCATCCTCTGCGAGCGCTGAGTCACTGCGTGATATCTACGAACTGGCGCTCGAAAACGATGCGACGCTCAAAGCTCAGCAAGCCCTGTATATGGCAGGTCTGGAAGATGAGAATGCTGCGCTGTCTGTATTGCTACCTCAGGTAACCGCTACCGCCGGTACTCAAAACTCGGATACGGACACCACGAGCCCGGGCATTATCGGGTTTGACCCGACCGGCGCACCCATCATTGGTAATACCTTTGACAATACCGATGTGGATACGGACACATATCAGGTTTCTCTGCAGCAAGCTATTTTCAATCTTCCTGCCTGGTTTTCTTTTCAGTCTGGCAAGGAGCTGTCAAAGCAGGTCGAAGCGACTTTCGCGGCGAATCAACAAAATTTGATTGTTCGTGTAGTCCAAGCCTACCTGGCTGTGTTGCGCGCTCAAGACAATCTTCGCGCCTCCGTCGCGCGCGAAGAAGCATTTGGCCGCCAGCTCGAGCAGAATCAGCAACGCTTTGAAGTGGGCCTCATTGCTATCACCGACGTCTACGAATCTCAGGCTGCTTATGATCTTTCTCAGGTCGACAGAATTTCTGACGAGAACTCCGTTGCCGTTGCGCTTGAGAACCTCAGCGTTCTTACGGGCAAACGACACGATACGCTCGACGTCCTTGTAGAGTCCTTTGCCGTAAACAAGCCTGAGCCTGCAGATCGCAGCGCATGGGTCGAGTTCGCTCTGGCGAACAACTTCAATCTGAAGGCTTCTCAGTACGCCGAAGAAGCCGCTCGACAAAACGCCAAGGCACGGCGTCTGGCTCATGCGCCAACCATCAGCGGCTCGGCGCAGTATCTGGAATCTGAGACTGACGGTACGCGTTTTCAGGATCCGGCCGGTATTTTTAACTTCCCGCCCAATTCTGAACGGGACCAGACGGTGTGGGGCGTAGAGCTCTCTATGCCGCTCTACACCGGCGGAGCGATCAGTGCAGAACGCCGTCGTGCAGCGCAGCTGTTTAATCAGGCGCGCGAGGAGCGTATCAACCTTACGCGACAAACCGTTACTGATGCCCGATCTTTGCACATGACTGTAGTGAACGATGTCGCTCGAGTTGCCGCACGAAAGCAGAGCATTCTGTCGTCCAAGAGCGCTTTGGATGCGACCCAGGCCGGCTATGAAGTGGGCACCCGAAACATCGTCGACGTGCTGAATGCGCAGAACACGCTGTTTGGCGCGCTCCGTGATTACGCCAACAGTCGCTATGACTATATCGTCAACACGCTGCTACTGAAGGAGCAGGCGGGCCTCCTAAGCCCCGAGGACGTTATAAATCTTGATAGCTACCTCGAAGCTGCAGCGGCGCCCACCAGCTCAGGAATGGCGCCCAAGTAAATCTTGCAGGCCCTGAAACAAGGCGTCCAACGCGCCTTGATTGTTTTTCAGAACCTCTAACGCCGCCGTACCTCGGCGGCGTTTTTCGTTGTCATATTCGGATAGACGCTCAAATTGCGCAACAAGCTCTGACTCATTGGCGCAACGCTGAAGGGCACCAGCCTCTGAAAGCCGGGCAGTAATGTCTTCAAAATTGAACATGGAAGGCCCGCACAGTATCGGCATACCCCATGCTGCGGCCTCAAGAGGATTATGTCCGCCCCGCTCAATAAAACTTCCGCCAATGACTCCAAGGTCTGCGACACCAAACAGCGCTGACAGCTCGCCAAGAGAATCCAGCAAAACCAGATCTGTACTGTCATCGACGGTCTCAGACTGGGATCGACGAGAGACCCTCAGTCCATCGCTTTTACAAAGCTCATATACCGCCTCGAATCGCTCCGGGTGTCTTGGCGCCAACAGCAGCAGCGCGTTGTTCTTAACTTTGCGAAACGCAGCGAAAGCGGACAACGCCAACTCGTCCTCACCCTCGTGAGTACTGGCAAAGACAATCGCAAACCGATCGGACAGGCCCCACTGACGGCGAAGGTCTCCGATGCGCGTACGAGTGTCTTCATCAAGGCGAATATCAAACTTAACGCTGCCAGTGACCTTAAGACGCGCCGCCTCCATTCCCAGCTGCATGAAGCGATCTGCATCCGCAGAATTTTGCACACCCACCCAGTCAAGAGCATCGAGCATGTCCCGAGTGATGCCCGCCACCTTTGCGTAGCCCGCGGCAGACCTGGCAGACAGCCGAGCATTCGCAAGCAGTATCCGACAGCCTGAACGTTGGCTGTAGTGGAGGAGATTAGGCCACAGCTCGGTCTCCATCAAAACCAGCAATCGCGGACGAGTACGTTTTAGAAAACGCTTAACAGCGCCGGGCGTGTCCCAGGGTGCATAGACGTGAAAAACCCTGTCTCCGAACAAGCGGCGAACCTGTGCGGACCCAGTAGGCGTGGTAGTGGTAACGATCACACGATGACCGGGATACTCGGTGAGGATACGCTCTACAAGAGGTCCCGCGGCGAGGGTCTCACCCAGCGAGACCGCGTGAATCCATATCCCAGGTCTGTCGACCACCGGCGGTTTAAAAAAACCAAAACGCTCTGCGAGCCGCTCCCGGTAGGCGGGAGCACGACGGGAACGCAGAATCATGCGCAACAAAATGAAAGGTTGCAGCACGATAAACAGCGTACTGTAGGCAATGCGACTCACAGCGGTTGCTCAGACTCAAAGAACAGCTGCAGCATAACGATCAAAGTCAGCGACGACCACAGCTTGCGACCAGCAGCCGCTATCGGTAGTGTCAGCGCCCCGGCAAAACAGAGTGCGCAACTGTGTCCAAACACATCGAACTGATCCTGCCTATCGACATAGACAGCGTTAAGGGCTTTCTTTCCCATGCCGAAGGAGAGGCCTTGTTCCGCTGCGCAAGTACCTTAGCGCAAGGCGCCGTAGCGGTAGAGATAGGAAGCTACTGTGGCAAATCGTCGGTTTATCTGGGGCTTGGCTGCAAGGCTACGGGTAGCACACTGTTTGCGGTAGACCATCATCGGGGCTCCGAAGAGCATCAACCCGGAGAGATGTTCCATGATCCGCAATTGGTCGACGATACCGGTGCTTTTAGCACCCTCGCGAGCTTTCGTAAGACCATTCGTGCGGCTGATCTCGATGACAGCGTCATACCCGTTTTGAGCAGCTCTGCCCAATTTGCCCGGGCATGGCAGGGCGAGCTGGGGTTGGTGTTTATCGATGGCGGCCACAGTCTCGATGCAGCATTACTTGATTATCGAAGCTGGGCAGGCTCTATCGCTCAAAAAGGGCTACTGGCGATCCACGACGTGTACCCGGGGTCAGAGGCGGGAGGCCAGGCTCCCATTACGGTCTATCGCCTGGCTATGGCTTCGGGATTGTTTAAGGAAATAATGTCGGTAGACAGCCTGAGGGTTTTAGAGCGGCTTTAGAGGTCTAGGTCTAGGTCTAGGTCGCGCGCCGGGATAAAGGTGTAGCGGCGGAGTCGAGAAGCTCAACACAGGTAAAAATGTTCGCCGCTGCTGTGTGCTGAGTCAGTGCGTCGGCAGCGAGCAGTACAGCGCCCGCCGTCCAGGTTGGCCGCTCATCGGGCCACAGCAGATCTTCTGCAAACTGATAACCCGTCCAGTAATCGCCGGTGTCGCTGCGCCACTGGTGCAGCCAGCTGTAGAGCTCAACGGCGCGAGCATGTTCTCCTGCAGCGAGGAGGGCCATCACGAGCTCGCAGGACTCTGCGACGGTCACCCAGGGCTCCTCGACTACGCAACGACAACCCATACCGTCTTCCACAAACTCATCCCACCGCGCAGCGAGACGCTCCTTTGCTGCAGCGCCTCTAATTACACCGGTCAGCACGGGATAAAACCAATCCATAGAATAGCGGGACTTACTCTCCCACGTGCGATCGAAACGCTGGGGGCGATTACGCAAGGCATCACCGAGGGCGCTTCGACTTTGGAGGAACTCGGGTCGCTCTTCACCCAGAGTGACCGCTATGTTGTGGGCGCACTCAAGGCTTTTGTAAATCGAGCTACATCCGGTGATCAATGCATCAGAACGCGGCGTGCCATCTTCGTCCACAGCCCAGTCTATGTCGCCGTGTTCTGACTGCAAGGACATCACGAAGCTCATGGCTTTATTAACCACCGGCCAAAGCTCTGACAGAAAATCGCGATTTTCGCTGATCAGGTAGTGATGCCAAACACCGGTCGCGACATAGGCGACAAAGTTTGTCTCTCGCCGCTCGCGATTATCAGGTACACCGTTTCTGTAGGCTGCCCACCAACTACCGTCACTCAACTGCTGCTCTGCCAGCCAACGGTAGGCACGCTCTGCTGCGTTCCACTCTCCGCCAATAGACAGGCCCATGGCCGCTTCCACGTGATCCCAGGGATCAGCATAGTTGCCAGGTGACCAGGGGATTTCCCCGTTCGATAGCTGAGCATCGCGGATCGATGCGATGGTCGGCGCGAGAAAGTCCCGGGGGAATAGTCCGGTAGTGAAGTAGGGGCCGCTCACTCGCTGCCCTTGCGAAAATACATGACGACGCTTTTACCAAGAACGGGGTTGAGCGTGCGCTCAAGCACACGCGTAAATGCTGGTTGGCTCATCATATCCCAGACCAGCAAACGATGATATTGGCGCACCAGCCAGTTGCTTTCCCGCGACTTCCAGAACAAACACTGCAACCACCAGTAAATGCTGTGCAACGCATGGGCCCCATGTTCGTAATAAACGTTGAAACCTTGTTTTTCAATCTCGGTGCAGAGATCAGCCTTATCAAAAATACGTAAATGACCGCCTAACACTTGATGATAATCGCGAGAAAGGCTCCAGCAGATGCGTTCGCACCATGCCCGGGGAACGCTCGCACAAAACCGGCCGCCGGGCTTCAGCACCCGAGAAATCTCAGCCAATGCGCTACGATAGTCCGGGATATGCTCCAACACTTCGCTACAGATAACAGCGTCGAAACTCTCATCTGCAAAAGGCAGTTTCAGAGCGTCTCCGGCTAGAAGCAGAAACAGCGCGGAATCTTCTGAAGCAGAATCACGGAATTCCGCCATGCGCTCCCGAGCAGTCGCCAAGTCCTTGAGAGATAGATCTACGCCCACGGCATCTACACCATCAAGGGCGCAGGCGGCAATCACATGTCTGCCTTCACCGCAGCCCAGGTCCAGAACGCGCTGCCCTGGGTGCATAGGGAAATAATTCCGATCAAGCGTTTGCATCGGCAATCACCTCTCGGTAGTAGCGCACCATCTCTTCACCACACACAGTCCAGCTAAAGGTATCGAGGATGCGCTCTCGCCCCGCCGCAGCCAAACGCTCCCGCTCCGCTTCGTTATCCAGAAGCTGAGTTATTGCCTTCACCAAGGCTTGGTCATCGGCATTGGGCACGATCACACCGGCGTCAGAGACAATCTCTGGAAGGGCGCCACCATCGGTCGACACTACGGGTACCCCACAAGCCATGGCCTCTCCGGCGGGTAAACCAAAGCCCTCGTAAATCGAAGGTATGACCGCCAAGGTGGCTTCGGCATAATGGCGCACCATCTCTCCAGTGCTAATACCGGAGATAAACCGTACGCGATCACGAATCCGCAGTCGATCCAGTAACTGTTCTGTTTTTCCACCCGGCTGCGGCCGGCCCACGACCAGTAATTCCAGATCGGGATAACGCTCAAGGAGAGCTGCATAGGCTTTCAGCAAGTAACGCAGTCCCTTCAGCGGTGCATCTGCCGAAGCAGTGGCCATGAGACGATTGCTACGGCGCTGTATTTCCGCGTGAGGGCGAAACACCGCCGTATCGATACCGTTGTAGACCAGATCTATCTGATCGGCGGGCAATCCGAAATCCGTAGCAATGTCCTGACGCGACTGCTCTGACACCGTGATCACGTGGCGCAAACGGCGCACCACCTTTCCCTGCATGGTCAGAAAAGAGTGCCAACGGCGCACCAGCAGTCGCTCGTGCCAGCTTCTGGCTGCACGAAGCGCAATTCGCAAATCGTGGGTTATTGGGTGATGGACCGTGGTAACCAGCGGAAAGCCCTCTTTCTGGAGCTTAAGCACCCCGTAACTCAGGCTTTGATTGTCATGGATCAGATCGTAATGACGACCCTCTTTATGCAGATACTTTCGTACCCGGCGACCGAAGGTGTAAGGCTCCGCAAACCCACCCGTTAACTTACTCAGCCACTCAATCATATCGCTCAGCGACAGCAAGTGGCGTGGCCGAAGAGAACCCAAGCCGTGGGTGAACAAATCCAGACTGGGGATATGAATCAATCGCACGCGGGGGTCGAGTTCCGGGTAGGGCGGCCCTGAAATGACATCCACCTCATGGCCTGCCTCAACCAGAGCCTTGCTCAGGTAATGCAGGTAAATACCTTGGCCCCCTCCATGGGGCTGGCTGCGATAGCCAAGCAGGGCAATGTGCAAAGGTCCCGACATGGAACTCCGAGTGGGATGATGTTTAAAGGGCAGCCGCGCATTGTATACACCGCAGGTCATGGTACAAGCTGTGATTCAAGTCCCAGCCCTGGGTAAAAGCTGACTCGGAGCACCGGCCGTGACACGACAGGGCCCAAGGTGCGGCGATATACTGCAGGCCTATGATCAAGCCATGGATGTAAGCTTATGAGTGACACGGCGTACAAGGGCATCATTCTTGCCGGCGGTTCTGGCACGCGACTTCACCCCCTTACCAGCACGGTGAGCAAGCAGCTCATGCCGGTTTATGACAAGCCAATGATCTACTACCCCCTTGCTACTCTCATGGAAGCGGGTATCCGCGATGTACTGATAATCACCACGCCTCGGGATCAAAAGGCTTTTGCCGATCTTCTTGGAGGCGGTGAGCAGTGGGGAATCAACATCACCTATGCCGTACAGCCCAGTCCAGATGGCCTCGCGCAGGCTTTTATCCTTGGTGAGGACTTCGTCGGTGACAGCCCGGTCAGTCTGGTCCTTGGCGACAACATTTTTTACGGCGATGGCTTTTCCAAAAGCCTGCGACACGCCGCCGAGCGCAAAAGTGGCGCGTCAGTGTTTGCCTACTATGTAAACGATCCCGAACGTTACGGCGTTGTGGATTTTGACAGTGATGGAGTGGCCAGCAATATCGAAGAAAAGCCCGCCAATCCTCGCTCTCACTATGCAGTCACCGGCCTATACTTTTACGATAATGACGTCGTAGATATCGCTAAGAATATAAAGCCTTCCCCTCGGGGCGAGCTCGAAATCACTGATGTGAACCTCGCTTATCTCAAGCGCGGAGATCTCCATGTCGAGGTTATGAGTCGGGGTACCGCGTGGTTGGACACGGGAACCCATAACTCTCTCTTGGATGCCGCCAATTTTATTCGGGTTGTAGAAGAGCGCCAGGGGCTAAAGATCGCCTGCCCCGAAGAAGTGGCTTACCGCATGGGTTACATCGACGCTAATGGTCTTCAGGAGCTCGCAGCGCCTCTGATCAAGAGCGGCTACGGTGAATATCTAATGGGCCTGCTTCGCGAAGAGGGGGCAGTTCGCAATGCAATTTGAAGCGACCAGTCTTCCCGGGGTGTACCTGCTAACGCCTACCGTGTATGGCGACGAGCGCGGGTTCTTTATGGAAAGCTGGAACGCAGAAGCCTTTCGGGACGCTGGATTCGATCTGAACTTTGTTCAGGACAACCACAGCCGCTCTGCGCAGGGCATTCTGCGGGGGCTGCATTACCAGACCAATCATACGCAGGGAAAACTTGTGCGCGTCACCGCCGGCAGTGTGTATGACGTTGCCGTGGATCTGCGAAGAGATTCACCGACTCTGGGGCAGTGGTATGGCGTCACTCTTGATGCCACAAGCCAACAAATGCTTTGGGTACCTCCAGGCTTTGCCCACGGTTTCTACGTAACTTCTGAGTACGCCGACTTCCAATACAAGTGCACGGACAAATACGACCCGAGCAACGAAGTCAGCATAGCCTGGGATGATCCAACCCTTGGGATCGATTGGCCACTGGTGGGCGGTAAACCCCCGTCACTCTCAGCCAAAGATCAAACAGGCTTGGCGTTTGCGGACGCACCTCGGCTTCCCTAGCAGGCGAAAATCTGCGGCACACCGATGACGGAGCATCACAGGACACTTAGTGGTGTATGAGCCGAAACACGAGCGTGCCTTCAAGAACTTCGTTAGTGCGCAACATCTGTGGGGCTGGGATCTCAGGCAAAGAATCTACGGCCATTGCCCCGGTTAAATGACTCACCGGCTCTAAACACAACAGCGGTTTGTTTTTGGGTCTGAACACATGCAGTGCCGTAAACACGGGATCTGAAGACAGCAGGAGACTCCGGTCCCACCACTCCATCCGCAGGCTGTTTTGCCAACCATCAAAATCACTATCAATACCTGGCTTGGGCAAACTCCCCGTAATTAGGTCAGTGCATTCCGTCGCACCAACCCTATACGCAACCGGCAAACATCGTTCGTCAGCAGCTAAGAAAGCGTTCGTCGTGGCCTTAACACCAAGCAAGCCGTCAGTGGGAAAGGCGGGATGTAATCCAAAACCAGCGGGCATTAAACCGGCACCAAGGTGTTGGAGCTTCATGTGGATCTGCAGTTCTTGGGGCGCAAGCATAAAGCTAAGCGAAGCGCGGTATCGCCACGGCCATGGGTCATCACTACCGTCATAGCTGAGTTCAACGGAGTTCACTTCCTGGCGGCCCACAGACCAGGGCGCCTGCCAGGCATAGCCGTGAATGGGGTGAACAGACACATGAGGACGATTGGCTGGCAAAACTTCAGAAGAAGACTTCAGCCTTCCGTCAGCGATGCGGTTGGCAAACGGTACGAGAGGAAAGCACGGTGGCGTGCTTATGGTCGATGCGAGAGCGCTGTCGACAAGCCAGTCGCGCCACTGTCCTGCATGCAGCGACTGAAGGGACAGAAGCGCCGCGCCGTTTTCCGGAGCAATCTCAATCCGCACATCCCCATGCTCCAAGCACAGAGCGACACCGAGGCCGTCAGATTTTAGATATTCCTTTATTTAGCTAAGCCTGAACTAAGGGCCGCCACCAGGCTTCGTTTGCTAGATACCAATCAATGGTGCGTTCAATACCCGTTTCGAAGGTCTCTGCAGGCGCATAACCCAGCTCGCTCATAATCCGGCTCGCATCAATAGCGTAGCGCCAATCGTGTCCCGCACGATCGGTGACAAATCGAATGAGACTGTCGGCAGACTCACCACGGCTTTGGGGAGCATCGGGATAGTTCTCTCGCAAGCTTGGGTCTGCAGCAAACCTTGCGTCCAGGCGCTCGCACAAGAGATTCACAATCGCCAGATTGTTCCATTCGTTGTTGCCGCCAATGTTGTAGCACTCACCCACCTCGCCTTTACCCAAGACCAGCTCAATGCCGCGGCAGTGATCCTCAACATAAAGCCAATCTCGGATATTAGTGCCATCACCGTATACCGGTAGCTCTTGTCCCCGCAGAATATTGGTCAAGCAAAGAGGGACCAGCTTCTCGGGAAAATGGAAAGGTCCATAGTTATTCGAGCAATTACTCGTACTGACCTGCAAACCATAGGTATGGAGATAGGCCCGTACAAGATGGTCTGAAGCCGCTTTACTCGCAGAATAAGGCGAATTGGGCTGGTACTGCTGGGCTTCAAAAAAGCCCGGGGCGTCCGGTGCAAGAGAGCCATAAACTTCGTCCGTGGACACATGATGAAAACGATGAGGTTTTCCGTCTCCATCTAACCAGACTGTCCGGGCTGCCTTTAAAAGACTGTGGGTTCCAATAATGTTGGTCTCGATGAATGCATCGGGACCGCTAATGGAGCGATCGACGTGACTCTCCGCAGCAAAGTGCACGACGGTATCTACTGCCTCATCGCGCATCAACTGAGTTACTCGATCTTCATCGCAGATATCCGCGTGAACAAAGCTGAAGTTGTCATTGGCTTCTATGCTCGCAAGATTAGCTCTGTTACCTGCGTAGGTGAGTGCATCGTAGGCAATGACACGATCATCTGGGTGTGCACCCAACCAATAGTGAACGAAATTGGAACCGATAAATCCCGCCGCTCCCGTCACCAACAGAGTGTTAGCCATGGTCCGCCTCCCTTAATCGTAAAAGTGCAGCACGGAGTTGGCTGCGCCAGTGAGTCGGTGGTATGTCAAAATCCTGCCAACTCCGTGTTTTGTCCAACACACTATAAGCCGGACGAGCGGCTGGCGTTGGGTAGTCCACAGTGCGAATAGGATTTACGCCTGCAATCTTCTGCAGTAAGCCAAGCGCGAAAGCCTCTTCACCGATTGCCAATGCAAAGTCATACCAGCTACAAACACCCGCATCACTCCAATGATAGATCCCGTTTAGCTCAGGACGCCCTGCGGCAGCCCACAGTGCATTGGCTAAAGAGTAGGCGTCCGTTGGGGTTCCTACCTGATCTGACACGACACTGATTTCATCAAGCGAATCATGCAGTCGCAGCATGGTCCGCATAAAGTTCTGGCCATCATGGGAATACACCCAACCGGTTCGCAAGACCAACGCATCGGCGCGGGAATTCAACACAGCTCTCTCGCCAGCCTGCTTGCTCTCGCCATACACCCCCAGTGGCGCTGTAGTGGCATCTGTCGGATAAGGAGAGCTATTCAGACCATCAAATACAAAATCGGTGGAAACATGAAACAGACGGACACCTCGCTCAGCACAGGCTTCTGCCAGTACCAACGGGGCTTCGGCATTCGCTGCAAAAGCAGCGGCGGAGTCTTCTTCCGCGCGATCCACGGCCGTGTAGGCGGCCGCATTAATCAGGAGCTGGGGAGCTTCGGCATCCAATACGGAATCCACGGCAGCGCGATCGCAGATATCACAGTCGGCACGGGTGAGCGCACAAACCTTAATCGAGGAGGGTGCAGTGGCGCTAAGGGCAGAGCCAAGCTGGCCCGCCGCACCGGTTACTAAAACCTTGGTCAAAGGACCTTCACTCATCGTCTTCGCCAATGCTGCCAAATAGAGTCATGGCTTAAGCCGCGGCGATGTGGGCATCCATCCAATCACCCAGCTCTCCAAGCACTTGAGCTTGCTCCGGCTCGTTAAAGATCTCGTGGTACAAACCAGGATACAAACGCAGAGTCTTATCTTGGCTACCCACGCTATCAAAGAAGTTCCGAGATCCGCTGACGGCAGCCATAACATCGCCTTCTCCATGCATAACCAGAAGCGGAAGCGTCACGTCACCACGGCGTTTTTGGAGGTTCTCCATCGCGGAAAACAGTTCAACCAACAGGCGAGCCGTAATTTTGCCGCTATGTACCAAAGGATCCTCCTGGTAACGTCGCACAACCTCAGCATCCCGACTGACCTCACTGGCATCCAACTGCAAAGCGCCGAGCTTTGGCACGATCGACGCCAAAACCTTATTAAGAAAAATCGCAAAACCACTGGGAGGTTCAGGGACCTCAAATGCCGCACCGGAAAAAGCGGCGCCGGCAAACTGTGGCTGTCGGTCAATAAGGTAGTTTCCGGTAATCAGACCACCCATGCTGTGACCAATAATGAAGCAGGGGACTTCTGCGTAGTCAGCCGCTATCTTTTCACGCAGCGCGTCCAATGCGGGATAGAAATCTTCAAACTTGTTGATGAAGCAGCGGTGCCCTGGCGTTTTGCCGTGCCCCGGATGGTCGGGAGCGAAGCTGGCGATCTTACGCGCAGCCAACGCCTCAGCAACATGTTGATAACGACCGCTATGTTCCCCGAGACCATGAACAATGAGTGCGACGGCTCGAGGAGATTCCACATCCCATCGACGATAAAAGACACCTTTGGCGTCGCCGTCTTCCAAGCCTAGCTCCTGTACTGCAAGCTCTGTATGTTCGCTCATGGTTCTATCTCTTATTGGTGATGAGCCAGTGGCCCGTCGAAGGGCCGATCAGGCAACCGGGCTTAGCCACTCCGCGTTCTGGGGTCGATTCCCGCGAAC
Organism: Congregibacter brevis; assembly: GCF_045689245.1. Taxonomy (GTDB): domain Bacteria; phylum Pseudomonadota; class Gammaproteobacteria; order Pseudomonadales; family Halieaceae; genus Congregibacter; species Congregibacter brevis. Next base: position 490,206 of record NZ_CP136865.1, read on the forward strand.
CGCGTCAAAATACATAGACTGTAGCTGCTCGGTGATTGGTCCACGGCTGCCGCTCCCAATCTCCCGTCCATCTAGCATTCTGATAGGCACGACTTCTGCGGCTGTGCCGGTAAAGAACGCCTCATCCGCAACATACACTTCGTCGCGAGTGATCCGTCGCTCGACGATTTCCAGTCCCAGCTCTTTCGCAAAAGCAAAGATCGTTGCTCGGGTGATCCCATCCAAACAGGATGTAAGCTCGGGTGTATGGATCTTTCCTCGACGCACAATAAAGACGTTCTCGCCGCTGCCTTCGGCTACGTAACCTTCGTTGTCCAGTAGGAGCGCCTCTTCAGCACCCGAATCCAAAGCCTCGCGCAGAGCGAGCATGGAATTGATGTAGTTGCCGTTGGCCTTCGCTTTGCACATGGTGATGTTCACGTGGTGACGGGTATAAGAAGACGTCCGTACTTTGATACCCCGCGCCACGGCCTCAGGATCCATATAGGAGGGCCACTCCCACGCAGCTACCATCACATGAGTTTTGAGCCCATCGGCACGCAAACCCATACCCTCAGAGCCATAAAAGCACATGGGCCGCAAATAGGCTTCTTCAAGATCGTTAGCTCGCACCACAGCGCGCTGAGCCTCATTCAGGGTTTCCTTGTCGTAAGGCATATCCATCGTGAGAATCTTCGCCGAATTAAAGAGGCGGTCGGTGTGTTCATTCAGCTTAAAGATGCAGCTGCCACGATCCGGAGTCTTGTAAGCACGCACGCCTTCAAAAACGCCCAAACCGTAATGCAGTGTATGCGTCAGCACGTGCACCTTGGCCTCGCCCCAGGGAACCATCTCCCCGTCGAGCCAGATAGTGCCCTCGCGTTCCGCAAAATTCATGTTCTTCTCCTAAACTCTCTTTTGTCTATTCTTTATGTTTGCCTGCAGATCCGAGAATATCCTCATCGTCTGCCGGTTCCGTATCTATGCCTTCTTCTTTATCAGCAACTACATCCGCAAAAAGCGATTCCCAGGCAAGCTGTACTGCGCTTCGCTCCGTTGCAAACTGCGTTGCCGGCAAACTTCGCGATTGCTGCTGCAGCGCCAACTGATGCGTGGCACTGCGCAATTCGAGATAGGCCTGTACCAGAGCCTGACATTGTTCCTTCTGCAAATAGCCGCTAAGAGCTAGCGCTTCGAGGATTCGGACGTTGTCCGACCAATCAGCCAAGCTTGGTTCTTGTGACGCCCAGGCAAGAACAGCGTATTGCACCACAAATTCGATATCCACGATACCGCCGAAGCCCTGCTTGAGATCCAGTTCTGAGTCTTCCGCACCGACCCGGGCATGTTTGCGCATCTTCTCGCGCATGGTCACAACTTCCCGAGCTAGAGTACCGCGGTCGCGAGCTTCACAAAGAATTGTGCGGCGCAGGCTCTCCACTTTGTAAGCTAGCGCTTTGTCACCCGCTACGGGTCGCGCACGAACAAGGGCTTGATGCTCCCAGGTCCAGGCCTCATTTTGCTGGTACTGCTCAAATGCTGCCAAGGTAGATACCAGCATTCCCGACGCGCCCGAAGGACGAAGACGCATGTCAATCTCATATAGCTGACCAAGCCCCATGCGCGTTTCAAGAATATGGATCATCTTCTGGCCCAAGCGCATGTAAAAGGTCGCGTTGTCGATGGCTCGGTCGCCGTCGGTGTAGCCGCCACTGCTGGCATCGTAGATAAACACCAGGTCCAGGTCAGAGGCATAGCTCAATTCGATACCACCAAGCTTGCCGTAAGCCAGGACGACAAACCCACGTCCTGTACCGTCTCTTGCAGGTTCGCCGTAACGCATAGAAAGTTGCGCCCAGGCCAGAGCGAGGACCTGCTCAAGACATACCTCGGCAATAAAACTAAGCTTGTCACTCACCTTCATTAACGGGAGGCGCCCGGACAGCTCACTCGCCGCCACGCGGAGTACCTGCGACGCCTTAAAGTAACGAAGCGCATCCATGTGGCCTTCAAGATCGTCCACCGTCAACCGAGCCAGCTGTTGGCGCAGTTCGGACTGCAACACCTCGCGCTCCGGCGCCGTGTAAAGGCTGCCGCGATCCAGCAACTCATCCAACAGTGCCGGGCGCGTCGCCAGTTGCTCCGCTATCCAGGGGCTAGCTCCACAGAGGGTAGCGAGGTCGGCAAGCGCCGGCGGGTTTTCAATAAGTAGAAGCAGATACGCGCTGCGCCGTGCGACGGAACTCACCAAAGGAAGGGCACGCTCCAGCGCCAAATCCGGGTGCTCGCATTCAGCACAGGCTTCCAGCAGAAGCGGCATAAAACGATCAAGACGCTCCCGACCTTCTGCTTGCAGAGTCTGGGTAAGCCGAGACTCAAACAACCCGCGCAGGAGTTCCGCAAGACGCTCCGCGTCTTTGAATCCGAGGCCCGTTAACTGTTTAGGGTCGCAACTAGCGCTCCACAAACCTTCGCTCTCAGGGGCTGGGGAAGAATCTTCATCCTCAGCAATCAGGGCAGCAAAATGTCCGGCGACGTCGTGGCGGCGCCTCTGCAACTCGCCCAGAAAAACATCGTAGTCCGGGAATCCCATGCAATGAGCAAGAGCCGCTCGGGCCGTTGTATCTTCCGGGAGCTCTTGTGTCTGACGATCATCCCAAGCCTGTATGCCGTGCTCCACATCGCGAAGGAACAAGTAAGCAGTCTGCAGTTCCTTCGCTACCGGCTCGGGCAAGCAGCCCAGCTCCGCGCACTCAGCAAGTACAGGTGATAACTCCCGACGCTGCAGCGACGTATCACGCCCACCACGGATAAGCTGAAAACACTGGGCGATAAACTCTATTTCCCGAATACCACCGCTCCCAAGCTTTACGTTGCTCTGCAATCCCCGACGACGTACCTCAGCGACGATCAACTGCTTCATGGATCGAAGGCTTTCGATAGCGCTGTAGTCCACGTAGCGGCGATAAACAAAGGGCTGCAGGCACTCCATGAGCTCGCGCCTATGGATAATACTTCCCGTGACCGGTCGCGCCTTGATCAGCGCATAGCGCTCCCAGTCTCTCCCCTGCTCCTGATAGTAGGCCTCCAGGGCAGCAAAGCTCTGCACAAGCGATCCGCTCTCGCCATACGGTCTCAAACGCATATCAACCCGAAACACAAAACCCTCGGCTGTCACCGGGTCTAAAAGCGCGATCAGAGCGCGACCCACTCGGGTGAAGAACTCTTCATTGCTGATCGAGCGGCGCTCTCCGTCGGTACTTCCGCCCTCAGGATAGGTAAAGATTAGGTCGATGTCGGATGACAGGTTGAGCTCGTGGGCGCCAAGCTTGCCCATCGCAAGAACCACTAACTCCTGATACTCACCGCTCTGCCTTCCCCGTGGCTGGCCATGTTTGGCTTCAAGCTCCGCCGCGCAATGCTTAAGACCCAGCGATATACATGCATCGGCCAGCCAGGACACATCCCTCGTGGTTTCAAGAGTGGGGGCTAGTCGGTTGAGGTCCCGCCAGATAATGCGCAGCATTTGGCGCTGCCGAAAGCGTCTGAGCACGACAGCCGCGTCTTCATCGCTTCGAGCAAGAAGCTCAGCCAACTCGGACTCTAAGGCGCCTTCACGTAGTGGTGTTTCGAGATGCCCGGCAGTTGCCATTTGCACGAGTAGCCAAGGCCTCCGGCGCAGACTCTCCGCAACGTAGCGAGACCCGGCAAGAACTGTGTTCAACTGCTCGGCAAAACCCACCCGCTCCAGAAGTGACTCCAGCGCCCGGCGCTCGGCGGCCCCCGCGGCCCCAAGAATGTCCGCCCATGCCATCTCCACCGGAGCTCTTAGAATCTCCGGCAACTTCGCCAACTGATTCATAGGCTTACTGACTTATTGCAGGCGCAACCCGCAGTACCTCTTCCACGGTGGTTTCACCGCGGGCAACACGAGCAGCGCCGCTTACTCGTAAGGACTGCATCCCCTCGCTGAAAGCAATATCTCTAAGGCGAGCAGTGTTAATGTCCTTAACGATCTCTCCCTGAACCGCGGGGGTATTAACCAGCACCTCGTAGATGCCCCGTCGACCCCGATAACCGGTGTCACGGCAGGTTTTACAGCCTACGGCTTCGTAGATTTCAGCCGGTGGGGGAATATCAAAAGGCTGAACAAGCTCTCGCCAACCCTGCACGTCCGTAGGCTTGGCGCGCTTACAGTCGTCACAGAGAATACGCACAAGTCGCTGGGACATAATCCCCCGAAGCGTCGCCTTTACAAGATAGGCGGGAGCGCCAAGCTCGAGCAGCCGAGAGACGGAACTGGGAGAGTCGTTGGTGTGCAAGGTGGATAACACCAGATGACCCGTGAGCGCCGCCTGAATCGCCATGTTCGCGGTCTCGAGGTCTCGAATCTCTCCGATCATAATAATGTCGGGATCCTGGCGCATGAGCGTTCGCACGCCCGTAGAGAAATCCAGATCAATACCGTGATTCACCTGCATTTGATTGAACGCGCCCTCTACCATCTCGATAGGATCTTCGATGGTGCATACGTTTACTGACGTGGTAGCAAGCTGACGCAGCGTTGAATATAAAGTTGTGGTCTTACCCGACCCGGTGGGACCCGTAACCAGCACAATACCATTACCGGTACCGGTCATGGCATGCCAGCGGGCGAGGTCATCATCCGCCAATCCCAGGGCTTCAAAGCTTTTTTGCAGTACCTCCGGGTCGAAGATACGCATGACCAATTTCTCACCAAAAGCGGTGGGCAGTGTAGACAATCGGAGTTCGACTTCGGTGCCGCCGGGACTGCGAGTCTTCAGCCGTCCGTCCTGGGGGCGACGCTTTTCGGCCACATCCATGCGTCCAAGAATTTTGATTCGGCTGGTAACCGCGGCACAGACCTGTTCGGGCAGCTCGTACACAGTATTGAGAACGCCATCGATTCTAAATCGGACATTACCCACGTTTCGCCGGGGCTCAATGTGAATATCGCTGGCACGCTGCTCAAAAGCGTATTGAAGGAGCCAGTCCACGATACTGACAATGTGCTGGTCGTTCGCGTCGGGCTCGCGCATAGAGCCCAACTCCAGCATCTGCTCCAAATTCCCAATATTGCCCGTCGAACTACCTTTACCTGCGGCTCGGGCACCGCGCACGGAACCAGCCATGGTGTAAAACTCGGCTGTGTAGCGCACAAGATCCCGGGGGTCTGTAATTACCCGCCGAATTTGTTTGCGAAGAACCTGCTCAAGATTCGACTGCCATGCGCGCTGATACGGCTCGGCGCTGGCAATAACCACCTCGTCGTCGGCTACCGCAACCGCAAGAATGCGATGCCGTTCAGCAAAGGCGCGCGACATCACTTCAGAAACTTCGGCCACGTTGACTTTGAGAGGGTCAATTTCGACGATTGCCTGACCACTTCGCTCGCTCAGCCAACTGAGCAGCGCCGTCATATCTAGCACCTGATCAGGATTCTCCAGATCTTTGAGCTTCTGCTCGGCAAGAAAAACCAGAGGATGAATAGCTCCTGGAGACAGCCCCTGCAGACGACGGAGATCACCCGCCGCTATACGGCCGTCGGTAAGCAAACCCTCTAGTAAGACCTTAAGCGTAAGCAAACCCTCAGCGGGCTCACTATTTTCCGGCTTAAGCATGCGAAAAAACCCCTGTTTTCACGGCTAATGGCGCTCAGGCATGCTACCACAGCCCGGCACTTTGACCCTCGACTTCACGGCGATAAAGCCGTATTAATAGTAAGGGTAAATTTCATCATTCGGGACAAGACAGATGGCGCAAACAGGCTCTATACTCCGCGACTTCCCGAGACCAGAGATGGCACTTGCATGACAAGTCCTTTGGGCAAGCTATTTGGCAGATCTCCGATCCAGCCAATACAAGAGCACATGCAGCTCGCGCAGGAAACCGTGCAGTTGCTATGCGAACTATTGGCTGCCAGCGCAGACCAGGACTGGAATCGCGTTGCCGAGATCCACAGCGTGATCGATAGCACCACCTCTGACGCGCGAAAGCTACGCAGAGAGATTCGTCAGCAGCTACCCCGAGGGCTCCTTCTTGCGATGCCTCGGCCCGACCTTCTAGAGCTGCTGGATATACAGAACCGCATCACCGTGTGTGTGCGAGAAATCGCCAGGCCGGTAGCACTTCGAGGCATGCAGTTCCCCAAACAGCTGCAAACCATCCTCGACAAGCACTGCAGCCTTCTTGCGGCAACTGCCGGTCAGGCACTCACCGCAATCCGGGAGCTTGATGAGCTGATTACCGAGGGCTTTGGACAGCGCGAGCGGAAAATCATGGAGAAGATGCTGGGGTCTCTGGAGAGACAGGTGCGCCGTTGTGATGCACAGCAGCAGCGTCTGGTTCGCCAGCTCGGTAAGACTGAAGATAGTTTCCCGGTCCTTGATGCTGTTTTTTACTACCAGATCGCCACCGCGCTAGCTCAATTGGCTGACGCCTGTGGAGAAGTGGGTGAGCAACTTGAACTCCTTTTGGCACGCTAGTCAGAACTGACGCGACGGATATTCGATCTTGGAAATTATTGCTGCCTACGGCCCCCAATTTCTGGGTCTTGCGTGTATCGCCGGATTCTTCATGGCCTGGGGTATTGGTGCGAATGACGTAGCCAATGCCATGGGAACCTCCGTGGGTTCCGGTGCACTCACTATTCGCCAGGCAATCATGATCGCGATTGTTTTCGAATTCCTGGGCGCTTATCTCGCCGGCGGCGAAGTCACCGAAACGATTCGCAAGGGCATTATTGATCCCAGCTTGCTGGAGGGATCTCCCGAACTTTTGGTTTACGGCATGATGTCTGCGCTGTTCGCCGCTGGCACCTGGCTGCTCATTGCCAGCGTTCGAGGCTGGCCCGTCTCCACTACGCACTCGATCGTAGGCGCCATTGTCGGCTTTGCTGCCGTCGGAATTTCTGTTGAGTCCGTGAACTGGAGCCAGGTCGGCACCATTGCCATGAGCTGGGTGATCTCGCCGGTGCTTGCAGGAACTATCTCCTTCGCCCTGTTTATGAGCGTTAAGCTGCTGATTCTGGATAACGATGACCCATTCCTTCGCGCCAAGCGGCTTATCCCGGTCTACATGTGGATCGTAGGCTTCATGATCTCCATGGTGACGCTGCTAAAAGGCCTGAAGCATTTGGGTCTGGAGCTGGATTTCGGACTGGGATCAAAGTTTGCTAACGCCGTACCACTATCGTTTGGCGTGGGGCTGGTGGTAGCTGTCTTTGGCGCTATGTTACTGCGCAGAATCCCCTTTGAAGCTAATGAGGACAACCGTTTTGCCAGTGTAGAGCGGGTGTTTGGCGTGCTGATGATGTTCACGGCCTGCTCCATGGCTTTTGCTCATGGCTCCAACGATGTTGCTAACGCCATTGGGCCGCTTGCCGCGGTGACCAGCATCGTTCAATCCGGTGGTGCGGTTAACGCCACTGCCGTTATGCCCGGCTGGATCCTGTTGATCGGAGCTCTGGGCATCGTCGCAGGCCTTACCACCTACGGTTGGAAAGTTATCGCCACCGTTGGCAACAAAATCACCGAGCTGACGCCCTCGCGGGGGTTTGCAGCTACCCTCGCCGCCGCCTCTACGGTGGTTTTCGCCTCTGCGACGGGCTTGCCTATATCAACGACCCACACTCTTGTGGGCGCTGTGCTGGGCGTGGGGCTGGCGCGGGGTATTGCGGCCATCGACCTTCGTGTCATCGGGTCGATCTTCCTAAGCTGGCTCATTACGCTCCCCGCAGGCGCCATTCTGGCGATAATCTTTTTCTTCACGCTCCGCGGGATATTTGGCTAGACCTGCAACGCTCGCTACACACTGTAAACTGTACAAATGTCCCAGCCACAAAACTCTCCCATTTCCTGGTTTCGAAACACTGCGCCCTACATAAACCGGCATCGCGGTTCGACTTTTGTCATCGTCATCCCGGGTGCTGTTCAAGAAAGCGGTGCCTTACCTCGAGTCCTGTATGACGTTGCCCTGCTAAACAGTCTGGGTGTGCGTCTGGTGCTGGTATTTGGCAGCCGGCCACAGATTGATCGTCGTTTAAAAGAGCTTGATATAGATAGCAGCCTGCACCGCGGCCAACGTATTACCGACAGCAACATCCTCCCGCACATACTGCAAGTCATAGGCGCCCAGCGCATTGAGCTGGAAGCTTTGTTGTCACTGAGCCTGCCTAACTCGCCCATGCAGGACGCTCGGTTGAGAGCAGCGTCGGGCAATTTTGTTATGGCTCAGCCGATAGGCGTGGTGGACGGTATCGATCACCATCTGACAGGTCGAGTAAGACGCGTCGATGTCGAGGGCATGGCCTCTCTTCTGAATAGCGGCAGCCTCGTCCTCCTCTCTTCCATTGGTTACTCACCCACGGGTGAAGCGTTTAACTTGAGTCTGGGCGATGTGGCTATCAGCACGGCTCGAGATCTACAGGCGGACAAACTCATCATTCTTGGGAGCACTGCCGGCGTTCACGATAGTAATGGCACGTTGATCAAGCAATATGCAGTAGATCAGCAAGCGATCGCCACACCTGGCAATGAGGAAGAAGCGCGGCTCCTTCGCATCGCCTGCGATGCTTGTGTTGCCGGTGTGCCGCGCAGCCATATTGTGAGCTCGCAGGACCCGGACGCTCTGTTGGGCGAACTCTTCACCACCGATGGAAGCGGCACCTTGGTCACCAACCGCCCTTATGAGCAGTCTCGCTGGGCCAGCATTCAGGATGTAGGCGGAGTATTAGACCTAATCACGCCTTTAGAAGAATCAGGTGTGTTGCTCAAGCGTTCTCGTGATCTTTTGGAAGCCGAGATCGGGCGGTTTCGAATTCTGGAACGCGATGGGCGCATCATTGCCTGCGCTGCGCTCTATCCTTTTGCCGAGCAACACAGCGCGGAACTAGCCTGCATAGTGTCGCACCCGCACTATCGCGGAGAACAACGTGCCCGCCGACTATTGCAGGAGCTGGAGAGAGAAGCGTTGTCGCAGGGACTCAGAGAAGTCTTTGTGCTGACCACGCAGACGGCGCATTGGTTTCTGGAGCAGGGCTTTCAGGAAGACTCGCGAGACAAGCTGCCTCCTTCACGCCAAGCCCTCTACAATCTGCAGCGCAATTCCAAAGTGTTTTTTAAGGCGCTCAAACTCGATGCCTAGTAGGGGTCTGTGAAAGAGACTCGGTAACAGATGCTAAAGCGTCGCCTTGGACGGGTCTTTTTCCTGCTCCGTCACCTCACTCGCCAGAAGCTCAAAGTCTTCCCGAAATCCCGCAAGCTTCTTTTTCAAGCGATTGTTCTGTTTTTCGGTTCGGCTGTTCACCACGTCAACAACAGCTGATTGCACCACCGTTGTATTGTGGTCGTAGAGAGCCTCCACATCGGGATCCAGGTTTTCCTCCCAGTCGCGAACAATTACTCTCACGCGCTCCTGCCATCCCGGCTGGCGCTCCAGTTCTCTAGCAAGCTCGCCCGCCCAGGCGCTGCGCTCGCTCAGCCACACATGATCTGATCGCCGCAGTTCACCCGCAGCAACGCGAAGGCGCTCCAACTGATTATCGTTCAACCGGCCAAGGTAATCCTCAAGAGTCTCTTCCAGACTTTCGGCGGCATCGTCACGCATCTCTTCATCGTCGCGGTCTAGATATTTACGCTCGTACTTTTTTTGCTGTTTCGCCAAAACGGCAATGAAGTCTTCGATCTGTTCGTCACTGAGCTCCTCACCCAACGCAAGAAGCTCTTCGAGGCCGGGGTCACGAATACGCCACCATGCCTCCTCGGCTCGATCAGCATAAGCCTGAAGCTGGGGGACGGTGAGTTCGGCTTTGAGGTCTTCATCGATTGCGTTCAAAAACTCCACGTAACGAGGCAGCTCTTCCCGCCGGTGCCACTCAAGAAGCCTCTCGAGCTGAGTATCAAAAACCTGCGACTGACTTCTGTCCAAATCGACGTAACGATCCAGATACCAGGGCAGAATAATATCCAGTCGGTTATACACAAAAGTCGTGCTGCTGCAGGCCGTAAGCAAGAGGAAAAACGCCCCTAGCAACTGCCAACGCCAGCGGTGCAAACTCTGTCGGATATTCAAAGGCACGCCATGTTTACTTGTATTCAAAGCCTTCTGTGGCAAACAGCATTTCAGGGTTCCGAAAGCATTTGAACTCCAAATGGTTACCCGCGGGATCACGTACAAAGCAGGTGCGCTGCTCTCCCTGGCGGCCGGCAAACCGGGTCTTCGGGTCGATCGCGTATTTCACTCCCGCAGTCTTCAGGCGACTTTGAAGGTTATCCCAGTCATCCCAGTCGAGTACCACACCAAAGTGGCTCGCCGGAACGGCGTCCTCATCAACGTGGTTCCTCGCCACCGCAGGTAAATCTTCACTGTCTACCTTGTGAACCACGAGCTGATGGCCATAAAAATCATAGTCGGTCCATCGGGGCGACGAGCGGCCACGAGGACAGCTTAGGACGCCACCATAGAAAGTCTCTGCGGCGTCCAGGTCATCTACGGGGAGCGCAAGATGAAAAGCAGTGCTTGGCATAGGATCTCCATAATCAAAAAATTTTCAAAAAATTAAATACCAGCAGAATCATAGCGAGTCTTTTGTCAAAGGTAAGCCGGAACTCGCATTTAGCCTGTGCTAATGTGCGGCGTTTGCTGACTTCGGCCATGACATGCTCAGTTTAGAAGAACTCTCACAACGTTTTGTTGACGCCGTTTGGGGCACTCCCCTTGTCGCACTGCTTCTCGGAGGCGGGCTCTTCTTTCTATTTTACTCCCGAGCGTTGCCCTATCGTCATTTTGGTCATGCCATTGGCATTATGCTCGGGCGTCATGACACCCCGGGAGAAGCCGGTGAGCTCTCCCATGGTCAGGCACTAGCGGCCGCGCTGTCTGGCACTATGGGGCTTGGGAACATCGCGGGAGTGTCTCTGGCAATCGTCGCTGGAGGGCCAGGCGCAGTGTTCTGGATGTGGGTGTCAGCACTGGTCGGTGTGGCCACAAAGTTTTTTACCTGCTCCCTTGGAGTGATGTATCGCGGCGAAGACAGTCTGGGGCGGCTTCAGGGCGGCCCCATGTACATCATCCGAGAGGCACTACCTAAACAGTTTTACCCTCTGGCAATTTTGTTTGCGGTCGCTGGTCTTGTGGGCACCTTGCCCCTGTTTCAGGCCAACCAATTAACTGCGCTTGTTGGAGATACCGTCTTTAGCGGCAATATGCCTGCATGGGGTGGCCCTGCGATCGGTGTCTGCGTTGCCTGCCTCGTCGCCGGCGTTATCTTTGGCGGGCTTCCCCGCGTGGCCAAGGTCGCAGTCGCGGTGTTGCCCATTATGGTAGCGATTTACATGCTGATGACCCTGTACGTAATCATCAGCAATCTATCGATGGTGCCAGCGGTGCTGGCCAGCATCGTTAGCGAGGCCTTCACACCGCAGGCTGCAGGTGGTGGGTTCATTGGCACGCTGCTTATTGGAATCAGCCGTGGCGCTTTTTCCAATGAAGCGGGTGTCGGCACTGAGGTGATGGCCCACGGAGCTGCGCGCACAAACGAGCCCATCCGCGAAGGTCTGGTAGCGATGCTCGGTCCAGTCATCGATACCTTGCTGGTATGCACCTGCACGGCGCTGGTGATTCTGCTCACGGGTCAATGGCAAGTGCCCGGGGAGCTGTCGGGCATCACGCTCACAGCCAATGCCTTTGTCGGCGAGATGGGGCAATTCGGGTTGATACCGCTGGCTTTCGTCACACTGATCCTTAGCACGACAACCATGTTTTCAGGTTGGTACTACGGCGCCAAATGTTTCGGCTTTTTATTTGGGGCAGAGGTTCAACACCATTTCCGCTGGGTTTTCGTAGGGACCGTGATTGTTGGTGCCAGCGTGAGTATCGATATGGTGTTCAATATTATTTCAGGCGCCTATGGCCTTATGGCTATACCGACGATGATAAGCACCTTGGTTTTGGCCCCGCGGGTCATGGCGGCGGCGCGAGACTATTTCTCTCGCCACCCCTATTGAAGCAAGCGCTTACTTACCCCAAAAACTATATTTAACCACCTATGCCGCTGCGCTGCTCGTATCAGCTAGCGCGGGAGAGCGGCTCAAAGCGCCCAAAATCGCAAGCAAAGAGGCTTGAACAATGTCGTGGCTTCGCCCAACGCCGCAGCTGCGATCGCCCTCAATATTGAGCTGAATGTAGCAAACAGCCTCGGCGTCAGCGCTTTGCGAAAGAGCGTGCTCGCTGTATTCCACCAGCACAATAGACTTACCCACGAAGCGCTCCAAAGCGTCCACAAAGGCGGCGACCACTCCGTTGCCTGTGCCCGTCAGTTGTCGTGACTGCGAGCCATCCTGAATAGTCAGCTCAAGATTATCCACTCCGTCCACCCGACGCAGCTGATAGTCGTTAAGACGCCAGCGCGGATTCTCAGGCAAATAAGTTTCTTGGAACAAACTGAAAATGGCAGAGGAGCCAACCTCACCCTCGGTGTCTTCGGCATAAGCCTGCACGGTCGCACTAAAATCAATCTGCAACCAACGGGGCATGTCATAGCCATGATCAGCCTGCATGACGTAAGCAACACCGCCTTTGCCGGACTGACTGTTGATGCGGATGACCTCTTGATAAGAACGACCAATATCCGCTGGATCGATAGGGAGATACGCTACTTCCCAAGGCTGGCTTTCATAATCCTTTCGCCGTGTCAGGCACTTTTTAATAGCATCCTGATGGCTACCGGAAAAAGCGGTAAACACGAGCTCACCTGCGTAGGGGTGGCGGGGGTGGACAGGTAGTTGCGTACAGGCCTTCACGGTTTCGATGATTTCATCCATGCCCGCGAGGTTTAACTCTGGATCAACTCCCTGGCTGTAGAGGTTCATGGCCATGGTGATGATGTCCATGTTGCCAGTGCGCTCGCCGTTACCCATAAGCGTGCCTTCGATCCGATCAGCGCCAGCCATCACACCAAGCTCAGCCGCCGCCACTGCGCAGCCTCTATCGTTGTGCGTATGCAGTGACAAAATGATGCTGTCTCGTCGCGCGACATGATCACAAAACCACTCGATCTGGTCGGCATAAACATTGGGGGTGCTCATTTCCACCGTGGCCGGCAGATTAATAATCACTTTCTTTTCCGGTGTTGGCTCCCAAACTGCGGTTACCGCATCACAAACCTCGACGGCGAAATCCAACTCGGTGCCGGTAAAGCTCTCCGGCGAGTATTCAAAGCCCCAATTTGTATCGGGATATCGACTCGCATAATCTTTCACGAGGCGAGCGCCGTTTTCTGCGATCTCTTTAATGCCCTCTCGATCGAGGCCAAATACCTGCTCGCGCTGGACAGTCGACGTAGAGTTATATACATGAACGATCGCGCGAGGCACGCCCTCGAGGGACTCAAAGGTTCTGGCAATCAACTCCTCTCGGGCCTGAGTGAGCACCTGAATGGTCACATCGTCGGGAATGCGGTCGTTTTCGATGAGATTACGCACAAAGGCAAAGTCATGGCCGGAGGCCGATGGAAACCCGACTTCGATCTCTTTAAAGCCCAGCTTCACCAGCAATTCCCACATACGCAGCTTCTGTGCGGCGGTCATAGGCTCGATGAGCGCCTGGTTGCCATCGCGCAGGTCCACGCTACACCAATCCGGCGCGCGGCGGATCTGGCGATCGGGCCAGCGCCGAGCCGTCATAGGCACGGGAGCAAAAGCGGGGTATCGGCGATGATCAAAGCGGTTCATGTTTAATTCCAAACAGCGTCTAAGGCAATTTCGACATTTTAACAGCGCCGAAGCATCGAGCGCCGAATGCTAAAGGTGCAGCGGCCTCTCGGTCCCCGGGTAAGAGAGGAGTTGAGGGCTGGCGACGTTGCCCGGCAGGCGTACCTTGTGAGCATTGCCGTCGCTGAGTGACTGATAGGTCAAAAGCGGCGGGACAACGTTTGCACCAGAGCGGAAAAGTATAGGCTTGTTGGGCTAGGGAATTGCTGCAAACTACAGTGCAAAACCCCCTAATAATAGATATATTCTCTTTAATATTTGATATTCATGGCGAAAATAGCCACCTATCGCCGAATGTAAGGAGGGCTTGCAATGTCCGCTCCCGATCTTGACCGCCTTGACCGACGCATCCTCAAGCACCTTCAAGCGGATGCCCGCATGAGTAACCTTGATTTAGCGGCAGCGATTGGGCTGTCGCCGACCCCCTGCGCCCGGCGGGTAAAACGACTGGAGGAATCCGGGCTGATACGCGGTCACGTCACACTGCTAGACCAGCAGCAACTGGGCCTGACGCTCACCGCATTTATCAGTATCAGCATGGATCGTCATACCCCGGACCGCTTCGAGGCCTTCGAAGAAGCCGTCGCCGACTACCCCGAAGTCGTCGAGTGCAATGTCGTGACCGGTCAAAATTCCGACTATCTAGTACAAGCGGTAGTTCCTGACATGACCTACTACGAGCGCTTTCTACTCGGGAAGTTGACCCGGATTCCCGGCGTCTCTGGCGTCCATTCCAGCTTTGTACTTCGCCGCGTTGTACAGCGAACAGCGCTTTCTTTAGAACATACAGCGCCAGAGGCCTAAGGGCGTGCTAACTGGAGGTAGCTGTCCACATCATAGGGGCTGAACATGGCGATTTTCCAAGAATCATCATGACGATATATTAGGTAAAGAGAAACCGTCTCGTAGGCAATCTCTCCTGTATCCGTGTATCCAAATCCCACGTTATTGGCGAGTACTTTGTTGTCTGTCAGCACATGAAATTGCGTCTCCTGCCACTCTAGACGGGTCACACTTTTTCCTTCGAGCATTTTTACGAAACCCTCAAAGTTCTTGGCGAACGCCTCTTTGGACGGTGCCGTCTGTGGCGCACTCATAGGCGGGGAGATCAACAGCGGCATCTGCACTAAGTCACTCAGCTCTTGTCGAAACTGAGCGCTGCGCTCGGGATGGCCAAAACGCTTGTTGTAGACGGCCAGGTAAGCGTCGAAAAAATCACTCGCTTCCCGTTCAATATCTTCTCGATCAGCCGATCCGGCGAAAACGTTGCCGCCAGACAAGACCAGTACAACGATGAAAACGAGTTTGGATAAATACATAGGTGATTCCTTGATGGTTTTTAGTGGGATAGGGGGGTAACAGAATTTGAGGTAGGTGGATCAAACGATGCATTCATCTGAAGCTCAGCCGAGCGGGTTTGCGATGTTTGACGAAATGCGACGTTATCGAAGAGTCGGCCAAGGAAGACTCCCGTGACCGTCCAGACAGCGGCGATGCAAGCCCCGACAATAGCGACGGCCGCGAGGCCCAAACCAACACCCTCGGTGAGGAGAGCAAACAGCGAACCACTGATGGCATCACCACCGCGATACACAACCACGTCGATGACGGGTTTAGCTTTGAACCGTTCTTCGGTAGTGACCTGAGTAAAAAGCAGCTCTCGGGCAGGGCGTGTCACGGCGTAGTTGCCTACGCGTCGAGTCGCCTGCAGCGCCAGGAGGACCACAATACTTGGTGCCGCGGCAAGTACTAACAGACCAAGCATCACGGCGACAGGAACTAGCGCCAGCGTAGTTGCCATTCCCAAGCGTTGCACGAGACGTCCGGTCAAAAGAAAAGCGAAGAGAAAGGTAAGACTGTTTACTATCCAATCGATCCCGCCAAGAATCTGCGCTCTTTCTGGACGGCTATACGCTGCGAGTAAGTTTTTTTGCTCAAAATAAACAAAAGAACCCACGAACACATAAAGAACAATAAAGGCTGCTATCGCAAGCAGATAAGGCTTGGACAGTACGTCGCGAAAGCCCGACCACCAATCCCCGCTAATACGGTGTTCCGCAAAGTCCACCTCAGCGTCGACATTACCTAACTGCGTCAACTTCAGCCGCCGAACATAGACAATCAACGGTACAACCAAGAGCAAGCCCAGGGCAGCAATCAGCATCAGCTTGTCTAAACCTAAAGAACCGGCGAATAGAGTGGGTATGCCGGGCCCCAGGATAGCCCCGGCACTCGCCCCCGATCCGATAATGGCAAACAGGCGCTGCCCTTGTTCACGTCTAAAGGTATCGGCCATGAAGCTCCAGAACACCGATAAATTGAACAAACCGAAAGCAGCTACCCAAAGGTAGAACCCTTTCTCAACCCAGGTAGGATCTGCCAATAGCGGCGTTACATAAAAAAAGAGCACAAAGCTCGTCGCAAAGCCTCCATAAACAGTCGGTACCACCCATCGAAAAGGCAGCCGTGAGATACATAAACTATATAGGGCAACAAGAGCTGCACTCAGAAAGAACTGTAAATTCCAAAGAAGACTAACCTCAGCATCAGTCCAGTCGCTGGCCATGGCGTCGCGCACGGGCCGTAACACGAAGTAAGAAGCCATTAACAAAAAGACGATGAGAAAGGACACACCTACGGCCCGCTGCTCGTCGGATTTTATTAGTGTCAAGCGCACAAAAGCTTTGTCGATCATGCTCACCGGTCGCCCTCAAGTAACAGCGTCTCGAAGCTTCGAGCTAGATCATCGGCAGATTGGGAATAGAGCTGACCTTCATTGAGCTCAACAATGCGCCGTAGTGCCCTCGACACAGCGTAGTGGGCCTCGTTCGCATTGGGCGCGACTAAATAGCGACGCTTTGGAGTCTCCGAGGTCATAAACTCGTAAACAGCATCAGCAACGGGAATAGGTGCCGCCTGCTGCGAGCGATCCGCCTTGGTGAAACTCGCAAATCGCTTTATTTCATCCTCGTACAAAGAACTACGCTCGCCATCTTCTATTTCTGCGATGCGTCGTTGCATGTTCTTCATGATGTCCGAGCGAAAGTTACCCGGCTCAACCACACTCACCTGAACATCAAATTTCGCGAGCTCCGCAGCGAGGGAGTCGGTAAAGCCCTCAATAGCGTGCTTACTCATTGCATAGGGGCCCATTAGCTGCCCTGAGAAGAGTCCAGCTATCGAGCCTGTGGTCGTGATACGCCCTTGATTTTCAATTAGAAGGGGGGCAAAAGCTTTGGTGACGCGGTAGGGACCAAAGACATTTACGTCCATGATGAACTGCATGTCGCGCTCAGTTACTTCGATCAGTGGATCAAACAAAAAGACCCCTGCATTGTTCACCAGGCCATACAAACCGCGACCGCCCTGACTTATCTCGTTCACTGCGGCGTCGATTTCGTCCTGCAGAGTCACATCCAGACGTATGCCTTGGATGTTTGCAACGGCACTGAGAGCTTCTATGTCCCTCGCTTTACGCGCTCCGGCGTATACAAAAAATCCACGCTCAGCCAAAGTAAGTGCGATCTGCTTGCCGATGCCAGAACTAGCGCCGGTGACTAAAACAGCCTTCTGGCCAGCTTGAGTCGAGGCCGAAACAGCTCCTGCGAACAATGAAATGCTCAGCAAGCACGACAATAAAAGTGTGATGATGTGTGGCATAGCAGTGCCCCTGGTGAGTGATCGAGAGGCGACCCTAAAACTTGGTGTCTCTCTGAACCGGGCAAAGTAGACGAGAGCCGTCTGCAGGTAGACCAATGCCAAAACTGTGACGAATCGCAGATTCGTCGACCAAATAGGGGCATTGGTCGACAACTGAGGCTTGAAAGGCGAGCTTGAACTTGTCCTCGCGCCGGATTCAGTTAGATTAATTCTTTTGGCGAGACAAGAACGCGATTCGCAGTGTCTAGAAAATTTTCCCCACGGCTACTCCTTCTCCAAGGCGCATTCTGGACCGTGGTCTTTACGCTTAATGTTGGACCACAGTGGCAGAAGTATGGGTCGCCACGCGAGCTTTTTGAGGTGGTTGGCACAACCACTGCTTTACAAGCACTTGTTGCACTGATCGCATTACGATATCTGGTGCCCCACCTATTGGATCGCGGGCGCGTGAAGCAATTCGGCATACTTTTGCTGGTGCTGCTATTCGTTGTTGCTGAATCAAACATTCTGTTCAGTTACTTTTATTTGGAGCCGGCGTACCCCGACTCTTACGGCAAGTACTATCAAATATTGAGTGACTTGAGCCTCATCGAAAGACTTGGGTTTTCGTCAATGATTCGATGGATCGTATTCTCTAAACTACCGCTGTTTTTCTTTCCTGCCGCGGTACTTATTGCTGTTGATTACTATCAGAGGCAACAGAGTGTTTTAGCGCTGCGTGAGCAAAAGCGCAGCGCCGAATTGGACGCACTCAAAAACCAACTCAATCCACACTTTATCTTCAACACTCTTAACAACATTTACGCATTGGCTATCAAAGGATCAGATCAAACGGCCGAAGCAATAGCAAAGTTATCCGGCATCCTCGATTACGTGCTGTATCGATGTAACAGTGAATACGTGTCGTTAAACGACGAAGTCAATATGATTGATGATTACATTGCACTTGAGCGCCTGCGCTTTGGTGATCGCCTGGCTATTTCTTTTGTAAACGAAGTGCGGGAACCTGTAGAAATTGCCCCACTACTTTTTCTGACGCTAATTGAAAACGCCTTCAAACATGGGGCGAGCCAAGCGCTTGATACTGCCACAGTCGATCTATCTCTATCGGCCTCAGAAAAACAAATTGCTTTTGAAGTGAGTAACAGCACATCGCCTAGCTCGTCGTCTGATAAACCATCTAATGCAGCAGCAGGAGACCGCCCGCCTGGCATTGGCTTGAAAAATCTGCGGCGACAACTCGACCTGCTATACCCGAATGCCCATCGCTTAAGCATCAACGAGTCGGACAAACAATTTACTGCTCGCCTAGTTGTTGAGCGCGATCAAAAGTGAGTCACGCACGCTACCGCTGCATTGTTGTCGACGATGAGTTACTCGGCAGAGAGCTCATAGAGTCGCATCTCGACCAACTCCCTCAGTTTGAGGTTGTCGGTTCCTGTGGGAGTGCAATCGAAGCCGGTGAATTACTGAGCAAGGTAAAAGTAGACTTGCTGTTTTTGGATATTCAGATGCCTGTGCTTAAGGGCACGGACTTTTATCAAAGCTTAAGCAATCCACCCAGCGTCATTTTTACAACGGCTTACCGGGACTACGCTCTGGATGGTTTCGAGCTAGAGGCTGTCGACTACTTACTTAAACCAATTACCTTTCCGCGTTTCTTTAAGGCTGTCGGGCGATTTCTCGCCGTTCAGCGAGATAACGGGCATAGCGATTTTAATCCCGAAGACGTCACGAAGAACTCAGTGTTTATTCGGGCAAATAGGAAAGACGTCCGGCTTTTACTAGCAGACATTTACTACGTGCAGGGCCTCAAGGACTATGTGCGTATCCACACGAAAGATTCGGTGTACACCGTCAAGGAAACAATGACATCTCTAACAGAGCGCCTGGGTAATGGTTTTGTCCGGGTGCATAGATCCTATGTTGTGAATCAACATCGGGTCACTGCCATAACCCACACTGACGTTGAGGTCGGAGACATGGAGATTCCCATTGGTGAGACGTATCGAGATGCCGCTTTTCAATCCCTTGGTAATGCTAGGTAGCTAAGGGGTGTAGGGCGCCTACTAGGATGCTGAGGCCGCATGGGGATGAATACCGAAAAAGCATCGGGATCAACGAGCCTGTTTACCGATACAAACGCTGAGTAAAAAACCAGCACTTCAAAGGCCTGGTCGCCGTCGGCAACCGTAAGTTGCCAAGATGTACAGCCGCGAGTATGCCGTAGCGCTAAAAAACAGTTAGAGACACATCACCAAGACTGACGGTTTCACCCTCTTCAACGATACGATCCACCGCAGCAGACGGGACCTTGAAATCATCAGGACCTGAGGTCACTCCTGCGCTAGACTCTTTGCATGACTAGACTCTCTGTTCTCGACCTTGCAAACATCGGCGACGGCTTTACTCCCGCAGACGCCCTTGCCAATGCCCTCGACCTCGCACAGAACGCAGAAGCTGCCGGCTATCATAGGTTCTGGCTCGCCGAGCATCACAACTTTGATGGCATTGCTAGCGCCGCCACCGCAGTGTGCATTGGTCACGTTGCCGGTGGCACCAACACCATAAGGGTGGGTGCTGGCGGTGTGATGCTACCCAACCACTCACCCTTGGTAATTGCAGAGCAGTTCGGCACTCTCGAAACGCTTTACCCGGGACGCATTGATCTGGGCCTAGGTCGAGCGCCGGGTACCGACCAGAACACCATGCGAGCAATGCGTCGCAGTGCAAACTCATCAGAGCAGTTTCCTCAGGATGTGATGGAATTGCAGAGCTTGCTGGGACCACCGCAGGACGGCCAGTCTCTACGTGCAATTCCCGGTGAGGGGACCAACGTTCCACTGTGGATACTCGGATCTAGTCTGTTCGGCGCACAGCTCGCTGCTATGCTGGGACTACCCTATGCGTTTGCATCGCACTTCGCGCCGCAAGCGCTTCATCAAGCTATACAAATCTATCGCGAACGTTTCCAACCATCAGCACAGCTTGCCAAACCTCATGTAATGGTCAGCTGTAACGCGATCGTTGCCGACACAGAAGCCGAAGCAAAGCGGCTATTCACCTCATCCCAGCAAACATTTACTCGCATGGTGCGCGGTGGTCGAGGCAAGCTACCCCCACCCATCGACGATATCGAAACCTTCTGGTCCAGCGCCGAGAAAGCACAGGTTTCGTCAATGCTGGCATGCTCATTTTATGGTTCTCCCGAGACAATTCGGGCGAAGATTCAACCCCTAGTAGACGCAACGGATGCTGACGAGCTCATGGTCTCCGCCGCAATTTGGGATCACCGTGCTCGGGTACGCTCCTTTGAGCTACTTGCTCATGCGATGGGGCAAGCGGCTGAACCGGCGGCACTCAAATCCGCGTGAGCAAATCAGACCCCATCAAATGGACAAAGCTCTTGGCGGAGTCCGCCGCGATTGTCGCCAGTATTCTCCTCGCGTTTGCTATCGATGCCTGGTGGGACGAACGGAAAGAACGGCGCTATGAGCAAGAGACCGTATTGGGACTCAAAGCAGAGTATGAAGAACACTACAAAGACATTAGCTGGCAGATAGACTTTCACGGAGAGCTTCTCAGGGGTATTACCACATTGCTCCAAGCTTGCTCTATGGGCAGATACGAAGACGCAGGGGCAAGCATCGACGACGCCGTCTGGGCCTCACTGGTGCCCGTAACGACCGACCTCGGGTCCAGCGTTCGCGACTCATTGATTAACTCTGGACGAATCGAAATTATCAGCAATATTGAGCTGCGTAAGAAGCTCGCCGATTGGGACAGATATGTTGATGAATTAACAGATACGCAGTTGGATAGTGCTGATCTCGTGAGGGACCAACTCATGCCCTACTACGCGAAGCACGGAATAGGGCTAGCCCATGGGAATACCGACAAGGATGGCACTCCTTGGCCCATAGTAACAAAACCCTCTAACCCGAACTCCGAGGCTTTCGCGCTGCTGTTCAAAGATCGAGCCTACTGTACAACCCTTGAGTTTCGCTATGCGAACATGAACCATACTCTAGATGAGTATCGATACGTTTTAGAGGCAATCGAAGAAATACAAAGTTTGCTCGAAGAGCCATAGTTAGGGAGAAGCCCATGAGCTACGTCGACGGTTATCTAATCGCAGTTCCCACTGAGAACAAACAGGCCTACATTGATTTCGCAACGTCCAGCGATAGCATCTTTGTGGAAATGGGTGCCACGCGAGTCGTTCAGTGTTGGGGTGACGATGTGCCGGAAGGGAGCGTCACTGATATGCGAAAAGCGGTTCACGCGGAAGCAGAAGAATCCATCGTCTTCGCCTGGATCGAATGGCCAGACAAAGACACACGAGAAGCGGCAATGGCGAAAATGATGGCAGACGATTTCGAAGATGATCGATTGGATTCTCAAAAGAACCCGATGCCCTTCGATGGCAGCCGTCTTATCTATGGCGGATTTCAGCAGATCATTGAACTGTAGGCTCAATATTTCTAAAAGGACATTGCCATGAAACGACGACAGTTTTTGGCCGGTAGTGCGAGCCTGCTTGCTTTGACGGCCCAGTCCAACCAGCTATTTGCCCAGTCTTTCGCAGCAAGTCTTCCTTCGCAAATCACAGACCTCGATGCCACTGAACTATCCTTGGCTATACGCATGAAGCTGCTGAGCTGTGAAGAAGTCATGGCGGCGTATCTAAAGCACATTCATCGCTACAACCCGACTTACAATGCGATCGTCGCGCTCCAGGAAGACAACCTACTGCTAGAGGCAGCGCGGATAGCAGACCAGGAACTTGCGCAGGGTATCTATCACGGGTGGATGCACGGGATGCCTCACGCGATAAAAGACCTGGAAGCGGTAAAAGGGCTGCCCGTAAGCTACGGATCCCCTCTGTTTGAAGACTACATCGCCGAGACAGATGACCCCCTCCCGGCAAGCATCCGCCGCGCCGGCGCTATTTTTATCGGAAAAACCAATACACCCGAATTTGGACTCGGTTCTCAATCCTACAACCCGGTTTATGGTGCAACCGGAAGCGCCTGGAACCCAGAGCTAACCGCGGGTGGCTCCAGTGGCGGCGCGGCCTCTGGATTAGGCACCCATATGCTGCCCGTGGCCGATGGCAGCGACATGATGGGATCTCTCCGCAATCCGGGGGCGTTTAACAATGTTATTGGATTCAGGCCCAGTGCGGGGTTGATGGGAGGCGGCAATGCCTTTACCCGGGACTTGGCCACCACAGGGCCCATGGGACGAAACACTCGCGATGCAGTGCGCCTGCTCAATACCATCATGCCAAAGCCCGGGCTCGATGCGCCCCAAGCTCTGTGGTCTGCTGCAGAAAACGTCGCGGCGCCGGCTAGCCTCAAACTAAAGGGTCTTAAGCTAGCTTGGTTAAGCGACTTCGATGGCTATCTTGCTATGGAATCTGGCGTTCTCCCCTTGTGCGAGTCTGCGCTTTCAAACGTCACGGATGCCGGGGCTGCTATCGAGAAGATAACCCCACAGTTCGATATGGCCGATCTTTGGGACTGTTGGTTGACGCTTCGCAATCTGTCGCGAGTGGGCATGCGAGAGTGGTACGAGGATCCACAGAAGCGGCCACGCCTCAAACCCGAGTTACAGTGGGAGATCGAGCAGTCCTATGCCTTGACCGCGGAGGATATAAGCAGAGCCAAGGCAACGCGGTCCCGCTGGTATACCGAGCTCCAACGTTTGTTTGATACTTACGATTTTCTTCTATTACCCAGTGCGCAGGTTTTTCCCTTCGACAAAAATGTGCATTGGCCTGGGACCGTAGGCGGGCGCAAAATGGATACCTACCATCGTTGGATGGAGGTGGTCATTCCCGGCAGTATTCCCGGGCTACCCGTTGCAAACCTACCCGCAGGTTTTGATAGCCAAAGGCGACCCATGGGTATTCAGGTGATGGGACCTTACGGCGACGACGCTAAAGTCCTTGGCTTCGCTGCCGCCTACGAGGGCATCACCGACTTTCTTGCCCAGCGCCCGGTCCTTGTGGAGCGTTACTAACGAGGCGCTGTGAGTAGCTAAATACTCAAAGGCCTTTTCGTTCCTAGCGAGACAAGCCTGCAAGAGGCCATGACGGAATCTCGCCACAACCCAGGTCTTGATACTCCCGAGTATCAAACTGTTCACTCAGCCCATTATTATCCAGGAACAAATCGACGTAGAGCGCGCAGCGCAAACGTTCAGGCAGCGATGTCTCTTGAGACAGGCGCTGCTTAACATCCTCCACCGTGACGCTAATCGCCTCAGAACGGACGCCCTGACCTTCGTTGCCATCAAGAAGCATCAGATTAGGCTCCTCAACACTCCAACCAGGCCACGCGGGCTGCGAAGCACTTCTTCCACTACCTGGTCGCCCGTTATAGGCAAAACCTGCCCAGTAATCTCGCATTGTGCTTCCCAGAGCTTCGCGATCGCCGTTGTTACCGGCGTGAAAAACTCCCGGCACTAAGCGACTTATGAGAGGGCCAAACAAGAAGTCCAGCTCAAGGGCATGGGTCGCACCGAGCAACTCAGGGAGATCCACAAGCCAGTTTTTACGCATGTTGTTCCAGTCAAACCGATAAGCGAACAACGCTGTGTCCGGGCTACTATCACTGATCAACGACAGAGGCAGATCAACTCCCGCCGCCTTCCATGCATCACTGTGATATCGGTTCAGTAATTCATAGCGCGCAGGGTCATCTACCTGAGGAATAACGCCTAACAGGTTCGAGGTGTGACGGCCCGAAAGAACAAGAAACAGCTTCATCTCATCGAGGTTCCCGCCAATCATCAACGGCATTCGATTCCAGCGAGATGGGTCGCTAAATATCTCTGTAAGTGGCTCTTTGGGCAAAACGACGCCATCGCGAAACAGCGCCGGTGCGCGATACATGCCGCCGGCGGTGGCAAGAGGTGCCATGATGTCTGCGGTGCTCAAGCCTCGAAGAAAACTGGCAAGTTCCGCTGCTGACATTTGGTTGAGCACCGCCGTTTCGCTTCGAGTCTCATCTTGCTCAAGCCATGCCGAGGCCAAGGCATGAGAGCCGTTGGGATGCCCTGGTTGAGGACTCGAGCTGGGCTTTTCTGCGCGGGCGCGAGTGAAGGTGCCGGGAAACCCGCTCTGAACGATAGCGCCGTGAAAAAGATTCTTGGCCATGGGAGATGCCAAAAGTCCATAGATGTTCCGACCACCTGCGGACTCACCAAACACCGTCACGCGCGATGGGTCGCCGCCAAAGCTTTTGATGTTGTCCTGGACCCACTGAAGGGCTGCAATCATGTCGAGCAATGCGAAATTGCCGGAAGCATCCTCAGCCGAAACTCCTTCCCGTAAAGCTGCATGACTAAACCACCCCAAGGCACCCAAACGATAGTTAAGGGTGACCATAAGCACCCCTTGCTCCTGCACAAACGCCGAACTCTCGTAGGGAATGGACGATCCAATGGTATTACCACCACCGTGAATAAATACCATGACAGGCAAGGCCGCATTCGCTTCCACGCCGCCGGGGGCAAATACGTTGAGGGAGAGACAATCTTCGCTGCCGATGAGAGTTCCGGGGTCGGCAGAGGAGGCAGACAAACGACTGGCAAACTGCGGGCAAACCTCCCCATAAACGAGACTTTCCCGCGCTCTTAACCACGGCTGGGCCGGAGCCGGGGCTCGCCATCGCCGCTCACCCTCTGGAGCGGCTGCGTAGGGTATTCCCAGCCAAACCTGTGCGCCGGGTGAACTTATTCCACCGACTACCGGACCGGTGTCCGTATCGCGCAAAGTGCTCATATCGGCGACCAAAGTAAGCGGCCCCTCGTCGACATCCCGGCGGTTCATAAAAAGCCCGCCAACGATAAACCCAATACCCACGATCAAAACTAGCCAACGCATTGCTTATTCCTCTTTTGCCCTACTTTAACGTCAGGCGCGCCTGCTTTGAACAAGTGCTCCCTCCGATGTCCGCACAATCTCTGGCAATCTCGGTGGTGTACCATTGCGCGCCCATGTCCCGCACACCGCATAAGCTTCATCTGAACCCTGACTCGAAAACCACGTTGGTGTTTCTCGCTGCGCTTGTTGCCCTGGGTCCGCTGAGTGTAGATATGTATCTACCGGCGATGCCCGCGATGCAAAAAGCTCTTGATACAGACATTGTGCACATGCACTTTACGCTAAGCGCTTATCTCTGGGGTTTTGCGCTGTTTCACCTCGCCTGCGGGCCGCTGGCGGATCGTTTCGGGCGTAAACCCATCCTCTTGGCCGGCACCGGTTTGTTTGTCCTGGCCTCTGCGGGTTGCGCGCTAGCCAGCACCGTAGAAGAGCTAACGGTGTATCGCTTTGTACAGGGACTTGGCGCTTGTGTGGGTCCGACCCTCGCCCGCACCATAACCAGGGACGTTTTTGGACCCAAAGGAGCCGCACGCGCACTGTCGCTCATTGCCATGCTAATGGCGCTGGCGCCGGCGGTAGCTCCAGGTCTTGGCGGCCTTCTCCTACGTTACGTGGAATGGCCTGCGGTGTTCGTTTTTTTGGGTGTTTACGGCGCCATTGTGTTGGTGATCGTGGGCTATCGCATTCCCGAAACGCTACCCGAACCGCAGAGCCTGCACCCGAGGAACATCGCCGCCAACTATTTGTTGCTGCTACGAGACCCCGTGTTTTTACCGGTGGCAGGCGCAAGCGCACTTATCTACGCAGGACTTATGGCTTACCTCGCTTGCTCAGGATTCGTCTTCATTGAAATGCTTGGCGTGCCGGTAGAGTATTTTGGCTTTATCTTTTTAACGTCGGTTTTCGGCTACATGGGTGGAAGCGCTTTGAGCGCACGACTCGCCGCAAGATTAGATTCCTCAGAGCTACTTCTGTGCGGGGGTGCACTCGCGTCTACCTCAGTGCTCTGTATGTTCGCATTCCATTTGCTAGCCCCAACATCTATCTTAGCCCTGATCCTTCCCATGAGCTTTTATTCGGTAGCCCTTGGGCTAGCGCTCCCTCAAGCAATGGCGATGGCTATGGAGCACTTCCCAAAGATCGCAGCCACGAACTCGTCTCTATTCGGATTTTTACAAATGGGACTCTCCGCTGTGATCACTGCCGCCGTTGGCAGCGTATTAGTTTCATCACCATTACCTATGATTGTCACTATGGCAGTCACCCAACTGATTGCGTTGCTCTTAATCGTATTTGGCAGAGCCCAGCACAAGAAACACTATCCCGTTAACACGTCATCCACGGAGCCTGAACTAACATGAAAATTGGCATTCTCAGCGGCAGTCATCGAAACGATTCCCAGAGCGAGAAGATCGCCCGCTACGCAGCAGCGCAGTTAGATAAGAAAGGTCTTTGCGACGAGACTTATCTTTTCTCTCTCGCAGACAACCCCTTGCCCTTCTGGGACGAAGGCCTTTGGACCGGTGATCCCAAGTGGGAAGAAGCTATCGGTGAACTGCGTTCAGAACTAAACAGCTGCGACGGGTTTATCGTCGTGACACCAGAGTGGCATGGCATGGTGCCCTCAGGACTCAAGAACCTGTTTCTACTGTTTCCCGGCACCGGTGAGCTCGCTCACAAGCCCGCTCTTATTGTGTCTGTATCAGGAGGAGCCGGCGGCGGCGCTTACCCGGTCGCTGAACTACGTATGAGTAGCTATAAGAACAGCCGGATCTGCTATATGCCCGAGCATTTAATAGTACGCAATGCGGGAAAGGTGTTTAACGAGGACAGTGCTGAAAACGACGACAGTCAGCATGACTACCTAAACGCGCGGCTGACTTACTGTCTGGAAATGCTGGGAGAGTACACCAGGGCGTTTCAGCAAATCCGGGCAAGCGGTAAAACGTCTCTGGAGAACTACAGCAACGGGATGTAGGTGATAAAGCTAGAAGACCCCGCCGCGGTTCGCGGCGGGAGTTTTGATCAGGAGTCCGTGCTAGCCATCTGCATCGCAGCGCGCTCTTTCTCTATAAGAAAATCAGCAATTTTTAGCATGTTTGCCTGGCCGCCCGCCTTGCGCGTGGTAATACGGTATTTTCCAGCAACCATAATCTCAGGAGTCCCTGTGATTTTAGCGGCTCGGGCTCGGGCATTTGCTTGCCGAGTCTGACTGCCAACGCCAAAAGAGTTGTAGGCCTTTGAGAAGTCCTCAGAAGAAACTCCATTAGCTTCAAACAAATCTGCCAGCTCGCTTTCGCTCGCCAAACGCTTGCGATCGACGTTTAGAGCCTGAAACAGCGGCATGTGCATCTTATCTAGAACACCTAGGGCTTCAGCGGCATAGAATGCTTTTGCGTGGATCTCCATTGGCGCGTTCCACATAGCGGGAGATCCCTTCAAAACAACGTCTTCAGAAAGCGTTTTTTTCCATTGGGCCAGCTGAGGCTCAAAGTTGTAGCAGTGTCCACAGCCGTACCAGAAAAACTCCGTGACCTCGATTTTGTCTGAACTACTGCGAATAGCCGGGGAAATCACATCATAGTGCTCACCGGCGATATAGTTTTCGTCTTGGGCCTGAGCCGTGAAGGCGCTGAGCTGCAACGCAAGCATGGCGATGGCTGCGAAACAAATACGCTTGTACATGGGGTTCTCCAGATTTTTTTGGTGATTAGATAATAGGACAGGCATCCTAACGAAAAGTTCGCTGTTTTGGCAGCGCCGCAAGACTGCTCAGATTCCTTAGCTAGGCCATTCCGAGGCATCGCTGTGGAGTGGCCGGGCTGGGTGTCGCCAGTTTGGCGGCGCCAAACCCTCAATCACGGGAAAACGAACTCTTCGCGCTGGCCCCCAGTACGTCGACTCAAGATCAGTAGTCAGATCTGCAATGTCCTCATCTGTAAACGCGACGGATGTACCGTTGCGAACCGTGCCTTTGAGCAGTACTGCTGTTCGCGCCAGAGACAATCGAGCAGAGAGCGCGGTACCAGCCTCGCGACGCACACGCAGAGCTCGCAGCGCAGCCGCCGCCATAAGGTAGCCAGTGGCATGATCGAGCGCCTGAACAGGAAGCGGGGTAGGGGTTTTACCGTCACCACGGAGCATGCCCTCGTGAACGATGCCACTACTCATCTGTACAAGGCTGTCGTATCCCCGGCGCGTCGCCCAAGGGCCCGTCCAGCCGTAAGCGGATAGAGATACATCAATAAGTGCTGGATTAATCGCTCGTCGTCGTTCATCGCCCAAACCCAGGCCCTCAAGGGCATCCGAGCGATACCCATGTATGAATACATCAGCGCTCGCCAGCAACTTCTCAAAACACTGTTTATCGGCTGACTCCCTGAGGTCCAAGGTGGTCATTCGTTTACCCAAAGTTACCTCGGGCTCTACGTTCGCTTCGTCCCAACCAGGGGGATCGACTCTTAAAACCTCCGCTCCGTAGCCGGCAAGCAAACGGGTACAAACAGGTCCGGCGAGAACACGCGTGCAATCCAAAACACGCAAGCCCTTTAAAGGGAGGCTCTCAGTACCAAAACTCAGAGCCGATGCAGTGCTCTCTCCTTCAGTCCAGGCAATAAGGGGCTCCTCTTGGCTGGCAACCCCCTGAGGGTGGGCGTCCCACTCTTCTTTGCTTCGAAGTGCCGCTGCACAACCTCCATTACCAACAATCTCGCGCTCGAGGTCTTCGGCTGTCCACTGGGAAACGCGCGCGGCGACATCCTCTCGTATGGCTTCGCAGGAGAGGACGTCCAGGGCTGCGTGACGATGGTGCGGAGCGTTGGTGTGTAACCGTATCCAATTATCTTTGCTGCGATAAAGTCCGGCGATCGCATCCCATACAGGAGGCATCTCCCAGCCTTGTGGTCGAATGCTCATACCAAACCAGAGCGAGGCCAATCGTCGACTAACAACAACTTGCTGATCAGATGGTCGGCCAGCTAACGCTGCTAGTTCAGCACAGGCAGCCCCAATACTTGCAACCGCAAGGCCAGTGACATCAAAACAGGAAGGGAGGGCAGCCAAATCGTCATCACCCGTCACTGCGCTGGTGGGTGAATCAACGTAGAAAAGCGCCTCTTCGATAGCTGCGGAGAGATCAACATCGTTTCTGTCGGTTTGCACGGCTGCTTACTCCAGAATTACATGCAGACGACGCGGAATCGTCTGAACAATGGTTTTTGCGTACTACACAACGAAAAACGGCCCGCAATGCGGACCGTTCTCGAATGCACCGTAGCGCGCCTTATAGCATCTGCACTATTCCCGTCTAAATGCTCTACTGCAAACCCGACACATAGGCAGCAACTGCCTCTATTTCCATGTCAGAAAGCCCGAAAGCGTTACTACGCATGATCTTTGTATCTCCGCCCGTTACGCGACCCGTAGGATCCTCGTAACCTTTGCGGTAAGCCTTCAGCTGCGCCGCAACATAGTCTGCGTGCTGACCACCAAGGGCAGGAAAGCCTGCAGGTGCGTTACCGGTACCACGGGCACCGTGACACGCGATGCAAGCGGCGACATTTCGATCTGCAACGCCGGCGCGATAAACCTTCTCACCCAACGCTACCAGCGCAGGGTCAGCTTTTTCGACGCCTCGGGGCTTGCTGCTGAAGTACGCTGCGATGTCCGCCAGATCCTGGTCGGACATATTGTCGACCTGTCCAGCCATCTGCGCTACGGGACGCACACCGTCACGGATGTATTGCGTCTGCTTCAACAGATACTTTTCGCCCAAGCCTGCGAGCTTTGGAAACATAGGGACCATGCTATTGCCGTCGGCGCCATGACAGGCTCCACAGGCAACGGCCTTCTGTTCACCAGCAACGGGGTCACCCTTCAGGATGTCCGCGGCGTGGACATTCACAGTGCTAACAACTGCGCCAAAAATGAACGCGCTGAGAACAAGCAGCTTTTTCATAACTTCAGAATCCCTACTCTTTTTTGCGCGCTGATTATTCAGCGGCAGTCGACATGTACTTGATCAGTTCCACGTACTCTTCATCTGAACAGTCAAAGCACATACCCATGGGCGGCATAGCATTAAGACCATTCTTTACGGAGGCTAGCAGCGCATCCATGCCCTTAGCCAAACGTGGCTCCCAAGCCGCGCTGTCACCAATCTTGGGTGCACCGGCTACGCCAGCTGCGTGGCATACGGCGCAGCTCTTGCCGTACTTTTCCATATTTGGTTCTGCCTGAGCAGCCATAGCAAACGCCGCTACCGCAGCGGCCAAAATGACTTTCTTCACGGTAAACACCTCCCAGTGGTTTATTTGGTCATCCTTGCCCGGCCCTGTTGGCGGGCTCTTTCACTTAACGGCTAAAGACAACTCATAAATCGTGCCCCCTACAAGAAGGGCGCGCTATTATACTCAAGATGGATACCCCAACAAATCACCAAAATGAGCAAGTTTTGGACGAACCCGTAAGCAAGCCGGTCTATCGCAAGGCCGAGTTCCTAACCAGTGCCGCAAAAGTAAGCCAGTGTCCCGACGACAATGGCTGGGAAGTCGCGTTCGCAGGGCGCTCAAACGCCGGAAAAAGCAGTGCAATTAACAGCTTGACGCAAAACCACAAGCTGGCACGGACATCCAAAACGCCCGGCAGAACCCAGCTCATCAACTTTTTCACCGTAGGTGAGCAGCAGCGCATCGTAGATCTGCCTGGCTACGGATATGCCAAAGTACCGCAAAAACTCAAACAAGACTGGACCAAACAGATGGAGGCGTACCTCCAACAGCGGCAAAGCCTCCGCGGGCTGGTTTTGCTGTCAGATTGCCGTCATCCGCTACAACCCTTCGACCAGCAAATGCTGGGATGGGCAGCGGAAGCCGATATGCCTGTGCATATGCTCCTCACCAAGTGCGACAAACTGTCTAAAGGCGCCGGCAAACAAACACTCTTGAAAGTCAGAGGCCAGGTCGCACATCTGGGTGAACTCGTAAGTTGCCAGTTGTTTTCGGCGCTGAAGCACCAGGGGCACGGTGAGTTGATTGCCACGCTTGATAAATGGCTGACTGATACTTCAGTGTTTGATGACGAATCTGACAATTAGCTCTTAATCGCTCAAAACCAGCATGACAGCCCCGCGAACCAAGGGGCAAAAAAAGGCCCGGTTGCAAAACGAGGAGAAAAGCAACCGGGCAGTCAGGGTCTCTCAAGGGGAATGGACGCTGTAAACCATGCTAACCAGCGTCCTGGAACAATGCACTTCACCTCATTGTCACGATAAGTTTGAGGCCCAATTATGACAAAAGTTCCAAAAGTACAAAAAAAGTTTCAGTGCGCCTCATCCCAATTGGCACCGCGACCCGCTTCCACCAGTAAGGGGACCGCAAGATCAGCGGCTGTCGACATCTGACGGCAAAGCTCGTCACATACGGAATCAAGCTGCGAATCGGCAACCTCTAACACCAATTCGTCGTGAACTTGCATGATCATCCGCGCATCGACGCCATCTTCGTCGATCCACCGATCAACTGAAATCATCGCGCGCTTGATGATATCAGCCGCTGTTCCCTGCATCGGCGCATTAATAGCCGTTCGTTCGGCGGCCTGCTGTCGCATTTTATTGCGCACATTAATTTCCGGAAGATAAAGCCGGCGACCAAACAAGGTTTCTACATAGCCTTGCTCGTGGGCGAGGGCTCGCGTGTTATCCATGTACTCACGTACCCCGGGGTAACGCTCAAAGTACACATCGATGTAACGCTGGGCTTCTCCGCGATCGAGATGCAGCTGTCTGGCGAGGCCGAAGGCTGACATGCCGTAGATCAGACCAAAATTGATCGCCTTGGCTTTTCGGCGCTGCTCTCCAGACACGGAGTCCAAAGAAACACCGAAAACCTCTGCAGCAGTGGCACTGTGCACATCCAGGTTCTCCCTGAACGCCGCTAACAAACCGGGGTCCTCTGACAGGTGAGCCATAATCCGGAGCTCAATTTGTGAGTAGTCCGCAGCGACGACCTGATAACCCTCAGCGGCGATAAACGCCTGACGGATCCGCCTGCCTTCTTCAGTTCGAATGGGAATGTTCTGAAGGTTGGGATCCGATGATGACAAACGCCCCGTGGCAGTCACTGCCTGATGGTAGGAGGTGTGAATGCGTCCGGTGCGAGGATTAATCATCCCGGGCAGCTTGTCGGTGTAGGTCGATTTAAGTTTAGAGAGTCCGCGGTGCTCTATGAGCAACTTCGGCAGCGGATAATCCAAGGCCAACTCCTGAAGAACTTCTTCTGCCGTCGAAGGTGCGCCTTTTGGCGTCTTCTTGAGGATCGGTAACTCCAGCTTCTCAAACAGAATTTGACCCAGCTGTTTTGGAGAACCGAGATTAAACACCTGACCCGCAAGATTATGGGCTTCTTCTTCTAATGCCTGAAGGCGTCCTCCTAACTCGCGACTCTGCTCCCAAAGGCGCTCTTCATCCAGCAACGCACCCGTCCGCTCCATCCGCGACAGCACCGGTACCAAAGGAAGCTCAATATCACTAAAAACGCTTTGCAAGCCGGAATTTTCCTGAAGCTTTGGCCACAAGGTTTCATGCAAAGCGAGGGTGACTTCCGCATCCTCTGCAGCATAGGGAGCGGCTTGCTCGATCCCCACCTGATCGAAGGTAATCTGTTTGGCGCCCTTACCGGCCACATCTTCAAAGTGCGTTGTGCTGCGCCCGAGATACTTCAGCGCGAGGCTGTCCATGTCATGCCGTGTTCCCGTGGAATCAAGAACATAGGACTCGAGCATAGTGTCAAAGGCTATGCCCTGCATCTCGATACCATGACGGGCCAGCACACTGGCATCATATTTAAGGTTTTGCCCAAGCTTGGCGCGGGCAGGGTCTTCCAACAAAGGCTTCAGAGCCGCCAACACGGCATCGCGATCAAGCTGCGCTGGGGCGCCAGGATAGCTGTGAGCTAAGGGCACGTAGGCTGCCTCACCGCGCTCTATGGCAAAGGACACACCAACGATGTCCGCTTCCATGTAGTTGAGGCTGGTTGTTTCCGTGTCAAAGGCAAACAGCGGCGCGGCTGACAGCCGAGCTATCCATTCATCTAAAGTCGCCTGATCGAACACAGTCACATAATGCTGCTCACGGGTATCCGGCTCTACCGGCGAGCCGCTATCCCCTAACGCCGCGCCTTCTAGCTCATCTATCCAGCCCTTGAATTCGAGATCCCGAAAAAGCTCCAGAAGCGCGGCGTTGTCCGGCGCTGCATTCGCAAGCTCGGCATATGCCAACGGCAGCTCCAAATCCGTAGCAATCGTTGCGAGCGTGTAAGACAGATATGCGTTGTCTCGCTCTTTTTCGAGCTTGGCGGCCATAGTTTTGGCGCCGCGAAACGACAGGGTTTCAACCTTATCAAGAGAATCGTAAATTTGATCGAGGCTACCTAGCCCCTGAAGGAGTCCCAAGGCCGTTTTCTCTCCAACTCCCGGAACCCCGGGAATGTTGTCGACCTTGTCACCCATCAGCGCAAGGAGATCGATAATCAACTCAGGAGGAATACCGAATTTGTCCACAACCCCCTGCGGGTCCATAAGGGTATCGTTCATGGTGTTCACCAGCGTGACTCTCTCGTTTACGAGCTGCGCCATGTCTTTGTCGCCGGTGGACACAATGACCGGACAACCCGCATCGCCCGCTTGTTTAGCGAGAGTGCCAATCACGTCGTCGGCCTCTACTCCCGGCTCGCAAAGCAAAGGCAATCCCATTCCCCGAACGATATCGTGAATGGGCTGCACCTGCTCCCGAAGATCATCGGGCATAGAGGGTCGGTTGGCTTTATATTCGGGGTAAATGTCGTCGCGGAAGGTTTTCCCCTTCGCATCAAATACCACGGCTATCGTGCTTTCGGGGTAGTCTTTTTGCAGCCGTCGAAGCATGTTAATAACGCCCTTAACCGCACCGGTCGCAGAGCCTTTGGAGTTCGTCAGCGGTGGAAGTGCGTGGTAAGCGCGGTAAAGATAGGAAGAGCCGTCAACCAGAACCAGGGGTTTCGTGTCGCTCATATCGTCGTGTGGCTCCTGTTCATGTCAGGCCTATCAATGATCCCAAATATAACGTGCCGCGCGGTAGGTAACTTTCATTTTCGCGAGATCAAGGGGTGCTTTAAAAAACCCATGATAATGCCCGCGAGGATTTATGAGGACTACATTCGCACTGTGGTCTACCTGATAGTCATCACCTTGACCCGGTACCTTACGAAACGGAGTGTTCAGTGCCGTAGCAAACCTAAACAAATCCAGAAACTCACCAGTTACGCCGGTGAAGTCCTCATTGAAGTAAGGCACATAGCTTGCCAGCTGTTCTACCGTGTCCCGAGCAGGATCAACACTGACCATCACCACAGCAGTGTCCTTCGCCTCGGTACCCTCAAGCTGGCCCACAAATTGATCCAAGAAAGCCATCGTCGTTGGGCAAACATCAGGGCAATAGGTAAAGCCAAAAAACACCAGGGTCCACTGATCTTTCAGTGAATCCTGTGTAAAGCGCTCTCCGCGGTGGTCTGTTAAGGCAAACTCACCAAAGTCCCGAGGCGGGTCCATCAAATACAAACCGTTCGCTTGAAGCTCTCCATCGGACATCAGGCGCGGTTGACCGATACGGTGAATAAAACCCGCAACCACGATGAGCATAAAAGTTAAAACTAAAGCTATGGTCAGTCGTATGCCCCGGCGCTGACGTTTATCCCTGTCAGCGGTCATACAGGATAGGCCGGTAGGGGAAGCAAATAGTGATCAAGGAGCATAATCAGGAACAACAACATAAGGTAGGTGATGGAGTACTTAAAGGCATAGATCGGCGCCTTGGGATTCTTCTCTCGCCAAATCTCAATTGACCAGTAAAAGAATCGCAGGCCCAGAACAACAGCACCCGCAAGATACAGCCAGCTGCTCATGCGCGTTGCAAAAGGCATGAGCGTAATCAAAAACATAATGATGGTGTAAAGAATGATGTGCAGCTGCGTGAAACGCACGCCGTGGGTGACCGGCAACATGGGGATGTCCACTAGTGCGTACTCTTCGCGACGATGTATCGCCAGCGCCCAAAAGTGCGGCGGCGTCCAGGCAAAGATGATCAAAACCAGTAACAGTGCATGTCCACTAACTTCGCCGGTAACAGCGGTCCATCCAAGCAACGGTGGCGCTGCTCCTGCCAAACCACCAATAACGATGTTCTGCGGCGTCGCCCGTTTTAGAAACAACGTGTAGATGAATGCGTAGCCCACCAACGAAGCAAAGGTCAACCAGGCGGTCAGGGCGTTAATCCAAATAAGCAAAATAGCCATGCCGGCTACGCCCAGTGCCAGGGCAAAGAGGATCGCATTGCGATTGCTCACTCGACCCTTCGCCAGCGGACGATTACGAGTTCGCGCCATCCGCTGATCAATGCGTTGATCAACAACATGGTTGACGGCCGCCGCCGCGGCTGCACAAAAAGCGATGCCAAGGTTGCCCAGAATCAAAACATCGAGGGGCACCCAACCGGGCACTGCCATAAACATACCAATCACAGAAGTGAGGATCAGTAAGGCCACGACCCCCGGCTTGGTGAGCTCCTTGTAATCCCGCCATGTTGCGCGGGAGTCTTGAGCCTCGTTGGATGCCGTAGCTGACTCAGCCATTGGAATTCTTCATCAGGAATTTAAGGTCGGAGATGACATCCTTGTAACTCACGGACTGGTCATAGCGCATCATCACCCATCCAGCGGGATCCATAACGTACCAACTGTCAGGGTAATCGGCATACTCGGGGAACATCTCGGCAAAACTGCTTTCAGGCGTATGCCACAGCGTCATGCCTCTTTGCTCGCGCTCGACGTAAGCAGCGAAATCTTCCGGAAGAGGACGCTGGTCACTCAATGCCTCCACCGTAAGAGCAACGGTATCCAAGGGCGCGTCCGTGATCATCAATCTTTCTGCTCTGCCCAGTTCTTTACCGAGCGCCATATGAATCTGGCGAACTTCATAGAGACGCTTTTCGCAAGCAACATCGCAGCTGCCACCGCGTTGGGGAATGACCAGTGTCCACTTGGCATCATTGCCCGCAGCGAAAGCCTCGCCTTGAGCATTTTGCCAGCCGGCCTCTGCCGCCTGTCTTGGTGGCTGTACCAACTGCCCGCGATTTGAGGTACCTAGTGCGCCGACCAGGTCTAACTGACCATTAGCCACGAAGTACCACATCCAGCTTGCTGCAAGAACGACAATCACCGGTATACCGGCAATCAGCAAGAGGGTCATACGACCATTCCCTGGCTGCGGCTGCGTTGAGGCATCTGAGGAATTTTG
The DNA here is from genome assembly GCF_045689245.1 of Congregibacter brevis. GTDB lineage: Bacteria > Pseudomonadota > Gammaproteobacteria > Pseudomonadales > Halieaceae > Congregibacter > Congregibacter brevis. The sequence continues at coordinate 526,854 of NZ_CP136865.1, forward strand.
GCTGTCTACGCGGTTCACGCGCTCATTACTCCTTATGGTCCGCAGTGTTTTCTTTCGCGGAAACCGTATCCGAGGAAGAATCTGACGACTTCTTTGGGGGGCCGCCCACCCGACCCAGACTCAAAATGTTACTGCTACGAATGACAAAGAACACCAGTAAAGCGGCGGCCATGGTAAACCATTGCACAGCATAACCCTGGTGTTTTTCCGGAGACACATTCACTACCGGCCAATCTCTCCGAAAACCGGTGGGCTCTTGGGCAAGCAGTCTCAACTCAGTGGCTACAAGGCTGCCCGACAGATCGTCACGCAGTATTTTTCGCAAAGCAGGTGATGACACGGTTTGCACCAACAACGGCCACTCCAAAGAAGTGAACTGGTCCTCCGCCAGGATGTAAGGCTCTCCCGGCGGAACGTAGGCAGATGTGCTCAAAGCAAACTCTCCCCTGGGTACTTCTACCTGAGGAACACTCCGTCGCGAAGCGTCCCCCGGCACCCAGCCACGATTTAACAGAATGTGCTGGCCGCTGTCTCGATCATAAAAGATCCCGTAAACATCGTGGCCATAACGTCCGTCACGTATCTGGTTGTCCAACAAGATCACCGCGTCGGGCACGTACTCTCCGTTTACGGTGACTGCGCGATATGCCCGTTCTTCGGTAGGCATCTCAAGGAGGGACACTACGTCGATTGCAGCAGCGGTCGCGCGTTGGCTTTCGCTCAGCGCAAGCTCGGACTTTTCTTGAGCCCGATCCAACTGCCAAAACCCCAATGCAATGAGGCCCGGAAACAACAGTACCGTGGCCAAAGTGGTGCGCCACTCAAGATCAAGCTTCAAAGCCGTCATGGGGCACAGCCCCGCAAAACCAATACACCCAGCGCTCCGCTATACTGTGGGTTTGGCTTAAACAAGGTACCAGCTGTGCTGAAATTCTTGATCGTGCTTTTCATGGTAATGCTGGTGGGCAGCCTCGTTAGTGGTGCGTACTTCCTAATGGTGGATCAGGGAGACAAAACAAAACGTCGCACACACACTTCGTTAGGTGTACGACTGGGGCTGGCAATAGGTTTAATGGGTTTGATTATCTTTGGCGTTGCGACAGGACAGCTCGGTCATCGCAACCCCTGGGACAGCGGCCCTCAAGGGGCCGCGATGCCGACTCAGCAGCAGTAGGTTTGATCAGAGGATATAGACGAACAGGAACAGGAATACCCAAACTACGTCTACAAAGTGCCAGTACCAGCTCGACGCTTCAAAACCAAAGTGATCACCGGCGGTAAAGTGGCCGCCTCGCAAGGAACGCATAAGCTGTATTGCCAGCATCGTCATTCCCATAAACACGTGAAATCCGTGGAACCCGGTCAGCATGAAGAACGTGGATCCGTAGATACCTGAGTTCAAAGTCAGGCCGAAGTGAGCGTAGGCCTCGTAGTACTCGGCAATCTGCAGGATGACGAAAAGCACACCCAAGGCAACCGTGCCGCCCAGCCACAAATTAAACTTCTTCTTGTCGCCATTCAAAAGACCCGTGTGCGCAATGTGCACGGTCACCGAAGAAGACAGGAGAATGATGGTGTTCCATAGCGGCAGCCAGGCATACCAGTGGTGGGCTTCAGCAAAAGACATGCTCTGCTTGGCGCTCGAAAAGGAGCCATTGTTCGCGATCAGCTGATCCGCAGCACCGCCAACGGCTTCCTGAGGTGTCTGCATCATGGGCCAGCTCATCTGAAAGCCCTCCCAGAGAAGGTAGTTCATTCGTCCGCCTTCACCTTCAGCGGCTAACCAGGGTCCCGCCAAGTTACGAACGTAAAACAGCACACCGAAGAATGCTGCGAAGAACATGACTTCCGAAAAGATGAACCAGTACATTCCCAGCACATAAGACTTTTTGAGTTGACCACTGGCCATACCTGCGATGTTTTCGCGGATCGTCGTTCGGAACCATACAAACAAAGTCGCGGCGAAGAAGAACAGACCACAGTAAAGAATAGTGGGCGAGGCTTCGCCTGCCTCACCGAAAGTCAGCTGATTGATAAAGTTGGCCGCACCAAAAACGCTGAGAACGAGACCAATAGTCGCCATGACAGCGAGTGGGCTTTTCTCCGGTACGTAATACTTTTCGTAATCTGTGGAGGTCTGGCTTGTCATTGAATTTTCTCTCCAGTTAAACCGTCGGTCCCCCTGACCGACAGCCGTTAGCGTGCAGCAACGGCGCTCTGCGCCATATCTGTCACGTCAAACAAGGTATAGGACAAAGTAATTGTCTTAATATCGCTTGGCAGCTCACGGTCAATAATAAACTGCAAAGGCATTTCTGCCGAACTGCGCCCATCCAGCGGTTGCTGGTTAAAGCAAAAACACTCTGTCTTGTGGAAGTACTCTGCAGCACGCGACGGCGAAACACTTGGTATTGCCTGGGCAACCATTGCCTGTGGCAAAGGGTTACGGGCCAGGAAAACCGTATCGTTCGACGCGCCGGGATTCACACGCATCATGGTGGTCGACGGCCGAAATTCCCAAGGCATTCCATCGTTGTTAGTAGCAACAAACTGAATGGTAATTTCTCGGCTCTCGTCCACGCCCGCCTGAACGGCAGTATAAACCTCGCCGGAAGTCTTACCGTTGATACCGAGAGCGTCACAAAGCACGTTATAAAGCGGCACCATAACGACGAAAACAAACGCAAACATAGCCACCGCTACCGTCACCAACTTGATGACGGTATCGATGGAAGGGTTGTTGCTTATTCGCATCATTCGAAGAGCTTACTCGACTCTAGTCCAATGCTGCTTAAGAGTGCGCGTGCGCTGGATCGAGAGTCGGTGGCACTTCAAAGGTGTGATACGGCGCAGGTGTTGCTACCGTCCACTCAAGACCTTCGGCACCATCCCACACTTTCTCATCACTCACAGGCTTGCCCGCGACAATCGTTGCGACAACGTTGTACAGGAACAGGATCTGCGATCCGCCGTAAATGAACGCGCCGATAGAAGACATCATATTGAAGTCTGCAAACTGCAACGCGTAGTCCGGGATACGACGGGGCATACCTGCAAGCCCAACAAAATGCTGTGGGAAGAAGGTGATGTTGAAGCCGATAAACGAAATCCAAAAGTGCGTTTTACCCATGGTTTCGTTGTACATCTTGCCGCACCACTTTGGCAGCCAGTAGTAAACCGCCGCCGACATGGAGAACACCGCACCCGCAACCATCACGTAGTGAAAGTGAGCAACAACAAAGTAACTATCGTGATACTGAAAGTCCGCCGGAGCGATAGACAGCATCAAACCTGTGAATCCACCAATGGTGAATAGCACCAGAAAGCCAATGGAGAACAGCATGGGCGTCTCAAAGGACAGGGCGCCGCGCCACATTGTGCTTACCCAGTTAAAGACCTTCACACCAGTAGGTACCGCGATAAGCATCGTCGCGTACATAAAGAACAGCTCACCAGCAACAGGCATACCAACGGTGTACATGTGGTGTGCCCAAACGATGAACGACAGGAAGGCAATGGCTGCAGTAGCGTAGACCATGGAGTCGTAGCCAAACAGTGGCTTGCGGCTGAAGGCTGGGATGATCTGCGAAACCACTCCAAACGCTGGCAAGATGATGATGTAGACCTCTGGGTGTCCGAAGAACCAGAAGATGTGCTGGAACAAGACAGGATCACCACCACCGGCTGCTGAGAAGAAGCTGGTGCCAAAGTGGATATCCATGAGCATCATCGTCACCGCTCCGGCCAGTACAGGCATCACCGCCACTAGCAAGAAAGCAGTAATCAACCACGTCCAAACGAACAGTGGCATCTTCATGTAGCTCATGCCGGGAGCGCGCATGTTCATTACCGTCGCGATAATGTTGATCGAACCCATGATGGAAGATAGACCAAGGATGTGGATCGCGAAGATAAAGAAGGTGACTGAAGGTGCAGCGTAAGTTGTCGAAAGCGGAGCGTAGAAAGTCCAGCCAAAGGCCGGAGCACCACCTTCCATGAACAATGTAGAAGCGAGCATCAGGAACGCAGGAGGGAGAATCCAGAAGCTCCAGTTGTTCATGCGTGGTAGCGCCATATCGGGTGCGCCAATCATCATAGGTATCAACCAGTTTGCCAGGCCCACAAAGGAGGGCATGATCGCGCCGAACACCATCACGAGGCCGTGAAGGGTCGTCATCTGGTTAAAGAATGCCGGCTCAACAAGTTGCATACCGGGCTGGAAAAGCTCAGCGCGAATAATCATCGCGAAAGCGCCACCCAAAATGAACATTGCGAAGGAGAACCACAGGTACATCGTGCCGATGTCCTTGTGATTCGTGGTAAACAGCCAGCGGCTGATTCCTTTAGCGGGTCCGTGTGCCATCGTTAATACTCCCCTCAACCCTTCTTGTAATTGAATACATCAATGGGCTGAACCATGTCGCCCATATTGTTACCGAATGCGTTGCGCTGGTAGGTGATTACTGCCGCCATCTCAACGTCATTAATCTGCCCACCAAATGCCTGCATAGCTGATCCAGCAACACCGTTAATACCGATGTTCAGGTGCTGGCCGAGCTCGCCAGTAGCTACCGCCGACCCAGCAATCGCGTTACCCACGCCGCCCTCACCGTTAGCGCCGTGACACGCGAGACAAGCTCGAGCGTAAACTGCTTTACCGCGCTCCATAAGCTCATCCATGGTGAAAGTCTGTGCCATGAGTTCACGCACCTGAGCAGCTTCTTGCTGCTTGTCGCTTTGCCACTGGGCGTATTCTTCCTGGCTGACAACTTTAACGACGATGGGCATAAAGCCGTGGTCTTTCCCGCAAAGCTCAGCGCACTGACCTCGGTAGATGCCTTCTTCCTCAGCGAGGGTCCATGTTTCATTGATGAACCCGGGTACCGCGTCTTTCTTAACCGCTAACTCAGGAACCCACCAAGCGTGGATCACATCGTTCGCTGTGACCAAAAACCGCACCTTGGTGTTAACGGGAATAACCAGTGGTTCGTCCACTTCAAGGAGGTAGTTCTCGTTCTTATCGGCAGAGTTGTAGATCTCAGACTGAGGCGTCTGGAGGTTACTAAAGAACGTCACGTTCTCGCCGTCTTCGTTCAAGTACTCGTACTTCCACTTCCACTGATATCCGGTGACAAGGATATCCATCTCTGCGTCTTCGAAATCGTAGATCTCAAGCAAAGTAGACGTTGCAGGTACTGCCATGCCGATAAGGATCAAAAATGGCACGACTGTCCAGGCAATCTCTACCTTTGTGCTCTCGTGAAACTGGGCTGGCACCACACCACGTGATTTACGGTGGTAGATGATGGAATAGAACATCACCGCGAATACCGCGATACCAATAATCACGCAGATCCACAAAATGATCATGTGCAAGTCAAAGATCGACTGCCCAACGGCTGTGACGCCTGGATCCATGTTGACTGTGCTTCTCTCTCCCTCAGCCTGTGCAGATGTTGCCATCAAGCTTGTTGCGAGAGTCATCGCCGAAAAAACCGCGGCTGCGCGTATCTTGCTTACAGCGGCTGCGCCTGGTTTCTTTAAAAGAGCTAGCGCTCGGTTGATTGTTCCCTGCATTACCGGGTCTCCATCAATCTGTATTTCATCGCGCCTTTAAGACAGTAATCTCAAAGGCTCCTAAACTGTTTATCCAGCGAACTCGGGTACACCTCGCTAGCACACCTCAGCACTCAAGAGCTCGTGAAATACGCGCGCCTGAGCAAGTCTCTGGCCGATAAATCGCACAGAGAGGTCTTCGGTGTGTGTTTTTTCGCCAGCTGCAAACCGTATTTCCCCCGGGCTTACATAACTGACGGCGACAGGCTGTTTAGTGTTGTAATAACAGTTGTAATAACTATGGCACGAGGCCACGTCCCCCTGAGGCCCGGCGATTATAGCGAAAGCTTCTCCATAAACCTACTAACGCGCTGATTTACAAGCGGTTTGGTAAAAGCCAAAAGGAACCCGTTCTGCCTAGGGAAAAACCCCAAGATGTAGCGATAGCCGCGAGCCTCGACGCCAAGATATGGGCTATTGCCTGGCCAGCGATCATTGCGAATATCTCCATTCCTCTGCTGGGCCTTGTCGATGCGGCCCTCCTTGGCCATCTTGATAGCTCCAAACACCTGGCCGCAGTGGCTGTAGGCGGTGCGGTTCTTTCCTTTCTTTATTGGGGTTTCAGCTTCCTGCGCATGGGGACCACCGGGGAAGTGGCTCGCGCAAATGGGGCCAAGGACGAACCACGAGCGTTACTCGCATTAGCCAGATCTGCGGTCATAGCCCTTGCTATCGCGGGATTATTGCTGATTTTCCAGGAGCCTCTGCTCTTTCTGGGGTTTGAGACCATGGGAACGGGGCCTGAGATCAGAGGAACGGCTGAGAATTACGCCTCATTGAGGATGCTTAGTGCGCCAGCAGTTCTTTTGACCTATACCGCATTTGGCTGGTTCATCGGGCACCAGGATACCCAGTGGCCCATGCGCATATTAATCATCACAAATGTAAGCAATATCGCCCTCGACGCGCTGTTCATAATGGGACTGGGACTTGCGAGCAGTGGCGCAGCCGTCGCGACCGTCATTGCTGAGTATCTCGGCCTGATCATGGTCCTGATAGCGCTAAAAAAACCGCTCGCTGCATTTTTTAGCGCTGAGCTTTGGACAAAACTGCGCGTCCCAGGCCCCTACCTAGGGCTTCTTCGCAGCAACCTAAACTTGTTTTTTCGAACTCTCAGCCTCTTGTTTGCTTTTGCCTTTTTCACCGCGGCAGGAGAGAACCTGGGTCCGGAAGTAGTCGCGGCCAACGCCGTGATGATGCAGTTTCTACTTTTTGCTGCTTTTGCAATGGATGGTTTTGCCTACGCGGCCGAGGGCTTGGCTGGAGAGGCATTAGGTGGCGGTGACTTAGCGAAATTCTTCCGCGTTAGCCGCCGCTGTGCGCTGTGGACTGCAGTATCCGCCCTAATCATCAGTGCTTTGATACTTCTGGGAAAACCCTGGCTGTTCCCGATGCTAACCAGCCTGCCCGAAATACTGGCAATTATGCGAGCCCATGGTCTTTGGCTCGTTGCGCTGCCGCTAATTGCTGCCCCAAGTTATCTACTGGACGGTTTGTTCATTGGTGCGGGCGCCACACGCGCGATGATGGTGACCATGCTATTTAGCGCCTTCGTAGTCTATTTGCCCTGCTGGTACCTGACCACGGGACTGGGAAACCAAGGGCTGTGGTTTTCCTTTGCGGTATTTAATGCAAGCCGTGGAATCACTCTTGCGCTGTACTTTGGGTATTTTACTCGCCGTCACCACTGGCTTGAGAGTCACTCGGATCCAATAGCCTGACCACCTCCGCGGGCGTTTCAATCCGCCGCGCCGATGGTCGACTCACCCGGGTCTTCACTTCTTCAGGCGTACTGACAGCAGGACGGCCCTCGCGAAAACCACAGGCAACACATTCGCGCTCATCGGTGTCCAAATCCACCACGATCTTATCCATCTCAGCGCAACGAGGGCAGACAGCCCCTGCAATGAAACGTCTCCGGCTCTGAAAACCGCTCATCTTTTTCCCTCACTACTCTGTAATCCTGCGCGTTAAGAAGCCGCGGTGGTCGACAACCGCGTTTGCGGCCACAATGGTGCTTTGACGTTCCGGCAGATGAGGTTCTTGCGATCATGCACAAGCATTACACCAACTTAAGTTTACGCAGCTTCGGGGGTCATACGCCTAAACTCGGGAATCGGGTTCTTATCGACCCCAGCGCAGTGGTGTCGGGCGACGTGGTTCTCGGCGACGATGTATCAGTCTGGCCAGGAACCATCATTCGCGGAGATATGCACTCCATCCGCATCGGCGCGAGAACCAGTGTTCAAGACGGTAGCGTACTGCATATCACCCACGCCAGTGACTTTAATCCGGCAGGCTGGCCTCTCACTATTGGCGAAGAAGTCACCATCGGCCACAACGCGACGCTCCACGGTTGCACTCTCGGGGACCGAATATTAGTCGGTATGGGTGCTGTGGTGATGGATGGCGCAGTTGTAGAGGACAACGTCGTCATTGCTGCCGGTGCCCTTGTAACGCCCAAAAAACGTTTAGAGAGTGGCTACCTTTATGCCGGTTCTCCGGCTAAGCAGGTACGGGAACTCAGCGATAAGGAAATGGCTTTCTTTAGCTATAGCGCAGGAAACTACGTGCGCCTAAAAGACCAACACATCGATGAACTCGATACGCTTTGTGCAGGTAACGAATAGCTTAAGCAGCGGCGGCGAGTACCCCCCGAAGCTGTTGAATCACAGGCTGAGTTTCGGGGCGCTGACGGTGCCACACATAAAATGCTTCAGCTGCCTGCTCTACCAACATACCCAGTCCGTCGCTCACGGCCCATGCGGCATTTTGAGCTGCCCAGCGCATAAAGGCAGTAGGCTCAGCGCCGTACAGTAGGTCATAGCAACAGCAGCGCTCACTCAAAATTCCCGGCGGAAGCGCCGGCATTTCGCCACTGAGGCCCGCACTATTTGCATTGATCACAAGATCGAACTGCTCATCCGAAACGCTGTCATAGCCACCCGCTGAAATCTTACCCAGCACACCAAACTCCCGCGCCAGTGTTTCTGCGCGCTCCACTGTTCGGTTCACGATATGCACAGAAGCAGGTAATTCGCGCATCAAGGGCTCAAGAACCCCTCGAACAGCCCCTCCCGCACCAACTATGAGCACCCGCTGCTCCTGAACACGCCAACCTAGATTTGCGACCATATCGCGCACCAAGCCAACACCATCCGTCGTGTCACCATGCAAGACGCCTTCGTCGTCGCGCCACAGCGTATTTACCGCCGTCGCCCGCGCAGCGCGGGGTGTTAACTCGGCAGCACAGGCCGCGGCCTGCTCCTTAAAGGGAACTGTCACGTTTAAGCCTTGGCCACCCGCATCAAAAAAAGCAGTTACCGCTCGCTCAAAATCGTTAAGCTCAACACGCAAAGCCCGATACTCAAGCTTCACATCGCATTGCGCGGCAAAAGCAGCATGAATCATGGGCGAACGACTATGTTTAATGGGATTGCCAAAAACGGCGAATCGCTTGTTGTTGGTCATGAAGCGACTCCGGCGCTGTTCAGATGTAGCCAGTCGCGTCCCGTGAGGAAGTAGTCCGTGAGGCGGGCCTCATCGGTCCCGGGTTCCGGTTGAAACGCATACTCCCAGCGAACCAAGGGCGGCAGCGACATCAATATTGCCTCGGTGCGGCCATTTGATTGCAGCCCAAACAATGTGCCGCGATCGAACACGAGATTAAACTCCACGTAGCGTCCGCGACGATACAGTTGGAACTGCCGCTCTCGATCGTCGTAGGGAGTGTCTTTGCGGCGTTCCAGAATAGGTCGGTAAGCAGCAATAAATGAGTCGCCGATGGAACGCATAAATGCAAAACAGGTTTCAAAATCCCAGCTGTTGAGATCGTCATAAAAAAGACCGCCGATACCTCTGGGCTCGTCCCGGTGCTTGAGATAAAAATACTCGTCACACCATTCCTTGTACTTTGGGTACACCTCTTCACCGAAGGGCGCGCAGGCATCTGCAGCCGTCTTGTGCCAGTGGACACAGTCTTCTTCGAATCCGTAATAGGGCGTGAGGTCGTAACCGCCGCCAAACCACCAAACCGGCTCCTCACCGGGTTTTTCGGCGATAAACAAGCGCACGTTCGCATGGGAAGTGGGCGCATAGGGATTTCGCGGATGGATAACCAGAGAAACACCCAGGGCTTGATAACTACGACCCGCTAACTCGGGACGTGCAGCCGTGGCAGAGCCCGGCAGCTCCGCACCCATTACGTGAGAGAAGTTCACCCCAGCTTTTTCAAGCACCGCGCCATCGCTCAATACGCGACTGCGTCCGCCGCCGCCTTCGGGGCGATCCCACTCTTCAATCGTAAACTCTGCACCCCCATCAACCTGCACGAGACTCTCACAAATGCTGTCCTGAAGACCTAGCAGGTACTCTTTTATGGGGTCGGTCATCTCGCTCATAGCGCGGATCCTTTTATATTTTGTCTTCTCCGACGAGTCGGGATCTTACTTGGCAGCAATCTAGGCACGGAAGACCTCATCACTGAACACATCACGAATGATTGACGGCCGCTGGGAACCACCCACTGCCCCTGGAAGCACGGCATCCAGACGATTCCCGAAATAGTTGCGCACTGCCAATAAAGTCTTCGGTGCAGGACTCCCCGCCACATTCGCTGAACTGGATACCAGCGGTCCGCCATGTACCTGACATAGCGCTCTTACCAAAGGATGACCGCTAACCCTCACTGCAACGCTTTCAAACCTGCCATGCACCAATGAAGGCACTCTCCCGCGATGAGGAACCAGCCAGGTATTCGGCCCAGGCCAGGACACGCGAACTTTTCGCTGTAGGGCTTCGGGTAAGTCCTCGAGCAAAAACGCCAACTGCGATTCATCTCCCGCCACCAAAATCAGGCCTTTGTGCGCGGGCCGCTGCTTAAGATCCAGCAAACGTTGTACCGCAACATCGCTAAAGGGATCACAGCTCAATCCCCACACCGCTTCCGTAGGACATGCGATCACGCCGTGTCCAGCCATGGCATTGGCACACAGGCGCATACGAAAAGAAATAGCTGGAGGCATTCGGTTCAGTGAACAGGCCGTTGAAACGGGCGCCGATTCTAGCAACTGCTCTGGCGCTGGCAAGGCTTGCAGTCATTCCGGCAATAGCGTCCATCTATATTGCTGAGCCATCCTTCAATCTCCAAGTCGCTCAGTAGGGCCAGTAAATCGGAAACGGGCAGGCCCGTAATCTGCTGGAGGGTATTCAGCGCTAGACCTTCATCACCAAGATGCAGCAGAAGCTTCGCGGCATCACCCGTCGGCGTTGGGCGGGGTTGGTCTGCATGATTCGCAACGCCAGGAAACAGGCTGGACAGGTCCTCCATCGCCGTGATGGGGGTCGCGCCATCGCGCAACAAACGCCTGCAACCGGCGCCCTGCTCATGAAAAATCGACCAGGGGAGGGTAAGGACCTCGCGACCCTGCTCCAGCGCAGCGGACGCTGTATGCAGAGATCCGCTGGGCAGCGCTGCTTCGACAATCACTGTAGCCCTCGCCAAACCGCTAATAATGCGGTTCCTTCGCGGAAACTGATGCTTTGCTGGAGGCGTACCGGCGGGTAGCTCACTGACTACGCAGCCTCGGCGCGATATGTCGGCCGCTAACTTTCGATGGCGAAGAGGAGACGCTCTATCCAAGCCCGACGCAAGTACGGCGGCAGTTTGGCCACTCTGAAGAGCGCCTCTATGGGCAGCCGCGTCAATGCCCAAAGCGAGACCTGAACAAACGGTGTAGCCAGCAGCTGCAAGGATTTGACCTATTTCATGCGCAGCACGGAGTCCTCCATGACTCGCTTTGCGGCTACCCACAATAGCCACCGCAGGTTTTGTGAGGCAGGAAGGATCGCCTCGACAAAACAACCAAGGCGGTGGATCAGGAATCTCCCGAAGTGCATTGGGGTAGCGACGATCGCCGAGGGGAATGAATTCATCTATATCAGCGTCGTCGGTGTCTCGAAGTGTCCAATGGTTGTTTGTCCGTGGCCAGTGTTTGCGAGCACGCGCGAGCATACGCTGGGTCGCAGTCGGCAAGGTGGCAAGTTGTTGTTTAGCGGGCTCAGCGAGCCAGTCAGCGGCAAACAAGGCCGCAGGAGTTTGATACTCACGCAGCAAATTTCCGAGGCCCTGAGTTTGAGTCCCAGACCAGCTAAGCAGTATTTGGAAGTGTTCCCGGGTCTTGTCATCCATGACCCGGAAGCTTACGTCAGGGGTTCTTAACCTTGTCCATCACTTTCAGCGGACGGTTGGATTTGAGGACCAGCGCGTAGCTCGCTTTCTCGGCAACCTCAAAAACCATGGCCAATCCCGCACGAACGTCAGGAAGACTCACGTTAGTTTGCGCGACCTCGTCAAACACCACCTCGCCTGTCTGATAAATAGCGAGTACGTGACCCACCTCCAGACCCTCTCGATCGCCTTTGTTGAGAACGACGATGTCCCAGGTCCCGATTTGTGTGACCCCGCCATCAACGGCAATCATAAAGGCGTCTTCAACATCTACACCGGGTGCGCGAGGCTGAAAGGTCGCGTCCAAAATTCTCTCATCAAGAGGGAGTAAGCGGTCGGTAATGCGCACTTCTTCAGTTACCCGAGTTACCTCCAGCTCGACAACAGGATCCGAAAGGCTGCTTTTGGCCTGTGCATTGCCAATGTCCTGCGCCTGATAACCCAGAACCTCAAGTGTCAAAGGATCCCGATATACGTCTCCGGCACGATAAATACCGTAGGCGCGCTCGTCCTCGGGAAAATAGCCGCGACCATAAATCGTGTCGCCGTTGGCCGTGATCAGGTGCTCTTGTCCACCTGCTACTACATATGACGAGGATTCGAGCTCCTCAGGACCAATGATTCGATGACGCTTTAAAAATGCATCGACGTCGTCAAGAGGAATCACCGGAATCGCCAAATCCAACGGGGTGACCCGCATGTTGGGCGCAAGCTTTACGTCGCGGCCACGGCTCAACGACAAACGCGGCCGGCCATCAACATAGCTCAGATAAAGAGTGTCTCCGGGAAAGATCAAATGGGGGTTATCAATCTGAGGATTCACATCCCAGACTTCTGGCCACAGCCACGGCTCCTCGAGGAACATATCTGCAATACCCCAGAGGGTGTCGCCTTTCTTAACGAGATAGGTGTCCGGCGCATCACCCCGTACTGTCGCTTCTTGTGCGGGACTTAATCCCGGCAGAAGTAGTGCCAGTATTAATAGAGCACTAGTCAACCATCCCTTCAGAGCAGAATTACTCTTATGGGGCGCTGAAGGGGCATTAATCAGCCATTCTGTCATCGGTCATTCTCCCAGGCACGGAGCTTACGCAGTGTTCGCGCATAAACGTCCACGTTATACTATCGCAGTCTACGGTAGAAGTTAGATTCATGGCAGTCCTCGACATTTTAGAATTTCCTGATCCGCGTCTGCGCACGGTGGCAAAACCCGTGGAAGTAGTCGACGACGGCTTACGCACGCTTATCGATAACATGATCGAAACCATGTACGAGGCTTCGGGTATTGGCCTTGCTGCGACTCAAGTCAACGTTCATCAGAGATTATTGGTCCTTGATACTTCCGAGGATCGAGACACGCCCAAGGTTTTTATAAACCCCGAGGTCAGTATTATTGACGAGACTCTGGGCAGCTACGACGAGGGCTGTTTGTCAGTACCGGGATTTTACGAAGAAGTGAATCGCCCGCAAAAAATTCGCGTCGATGCCTTAGGTAGAGACGGCAAGCCCTTTAGCGAAGAGCTGGACGGGCTGCCGGCGATTTGTCTGCAGCACGAGATAGATCATCTTGATGGCAAGCTATTTGTTGACTACATCTCGCCTTTGAAACGCAATCGCATCCGCAGCAAGCTCGAAAAAGCTCACCGGCTGCGAGCCTGACAACCCCGTGTCATCCTTGCGCCTGGCCTTCGCAGGCACCCCAGATTTTGCCGCGATCCATCTCGAAGCGCTGATCCACTCAAACCATGAGCTGCTTGCGGTACTTACGCAACCCGACAGACCTGCGGGACGAGGTAAGAAGGACCGTCCAAGCCCCGTCAAAGTGCTGGCAGAAAGTCATAATCTGACGTTAATGCAGCCTGCAAGTCTTCGCAGTCCTGAAGCCATAACAGCCATCGATGAACTTCAACTAGACGCGCTTATCGTCGTGGCCTATGGCTTGATCCTGCCCCAGGCCGTGCTTGATTTGCCGCGCTATGGGTGCCTCAACGTACACGGGTCCTTGCTCCCCCGATGGCGTGGAGCGGCCCCCATACAACGCGCGATCGAAGCGGGAGATTCTGAAAGCGGCGTGACTATCATGCTCATGGACGCGGGGCTCGATACGGGCCCCATGCTGGCAAAAGGACCCTGTCCCATCACTTCGCAAACCAGTAGCGCCGACCTCTACGAAGAACTCGCAGGTATTGGCCCGCCTTTGTTGTTAAACGTTTTGGAGGATCTACCGGAACAACTTTCTGCTGCCACAATTCAAAACGAGGGCGAGGCCAACTACGCGGCAAAGATCACTAAGGATGAAGCCCTCATTGATTGGTCCGAACCTGCCGCTGTTATTGCTCGGCGCATACGGGCATTCAAGCCAGCTCCGGGCTGCTATGCCTTTTTAGAAGGTCAGCGTCTGAAAATTTGGTCGGCCCAGTCCGCCGCCAGCAGCTCGGGCAGTGTGCCAGGCACGATTTTGAGCAGTACAGAGCACGGGATCACCGTGCGTTGTGGAGAGGGCGCCGTCGTACTCAAAACACTGCAAATGGCGGGATCAAAGGCGATGCAAGCTCAAGACCTGCTCCGCGGCAATAGCGCATTATTTGCGTCGGGAAATCGGTTTAGTGCCGAAGGGGGCTTGTGAAGCCCGGAGCCGCCGTGCGAGCCCGAGCCGCACAGGTAATCGCTGCTGTAATGCGCGGTGATTCCCTTGACCGCGCTCTAGAATCACTGGGAGCAGGCCTCCCCGAGCGGGATCAACCTCTCTGCCGTGAGATCTGCTACGGAACTCTCCGCCTGTTTCCCCGTCTGAACGGATTACTTGGGCAGCTGCTTCAAAAACCCCTGCGAACAAAAGATCGGGACGTTCATGCGCTAGCGCTGGCTGGCCTTTATCAGCTAACGGAAATGCGCATTCCGCCCCACGCCGCCGTCAGTGCAACCGTGGATGCCGCGACGATTCTCAAAAAACGTCAACTCTCTGGATTGCTAAATGCTGTGCTGCGGAGGTTTCAGCGAGAAGAGGCCGATCTACTGGCGGCACTAAGCCCTGCACAAAACGCGGCCCAGGCCGACTGGTTTTGGGACGCCCTAGGTAAGCACTGGCCAGAACAGCGTGAAGAAATCGCGCAAGCGAACAATACTCACCCCCCTATGACTGTGCGTGTGAATCTTTCTCGCACAGATCGAGATAGTTATCAGCAGCAACTAAACGGTATCGACATCAGCTCTCAAAAAGGCGTGATGAGTTCCGCCGCGCTAACCCTTGATCAGCCCACGGACGTGTCCGCGCTACCGGGCTTTATGAATGGCTTATGCAGCGTTCAGGATGAAGCCGCGCAGATGGCGGCACAGCTGTTAGCGCCAGCGCCCGGTGAACGTATTCTTGACGCCTGCGCTGCACCCGGAGGGAAGAGTGGGCATATTCTGGAGCAGCAAGGCTCAGAACCCTGTCTCACTGCCACTGATATCAGCGAAGACCGTTTGCGTCGCGTTCAGGAAAACCTGAATCGACTGGGGTTCAGCGCAAAGCTTTTGTGTGCTGACGGTGCAAAGCCTTCTACAGCACTGAAAGATCAAGGCCCTTTTGACGCCATGCTGCTAGATGTTCCTTGCTCTGCTACTGGCGTAATCCGTCGGCATCCGGACGTAAAGCTTCTGCGGCGTATAGAGGATGCGGCCGGGTTTGCGCGGCAACAAAACGCAATCCTTGATGGACTTTGGCCACTCCTCGCACCCGGCGGGCGACTGCTATACGTCACATGTTCCTTGCTGCCGGAAGAAAACAGCGACGTAGTAGCCGCGTTTTTATCAAGGCAGGCAAATGCTCGCGAAGAGCCTCTCGAACTCGATTCGGCACTCCCATGTACCCACGGAAAGCAGCTGCTGCCCCACGCCAAGGGTGCTGACGGGCTTTATTTCGCCATGCTTTATAAAGATGTTTAAGCGCCATGAGGTCGCACTTTTTGCGCGTAAGATTTCCACTATGAGGCCTGTATTGCGGCAGTTGATTGCAGTACTGTGCAGCCACTGCAGCGGCAGGATCTTTGCGGCATGAAAATAATTATCCTGGGGGCCGGACAGGTGGGCGGAACGCTCGCAGAACATCTGGCAAACGAAAAAAACGATATAACCATTGTCGACACCGACGGTGAGCGCCTGCGTGCGCTAAAAGACAGCCTTGATATTGGCACCGTCACCGGCAGCGCTTCGCACCCTGACACTCTGCGAGAGGCAGGCGCCAAAGATGCCGAAATGCTGATTGCCGTCACCAACAGCGACGAAATCAACATGATGGCCTGCCAGGTAGCGCATACGTTTTTCCGCACGCCTCAGAAAATATCCCGGGTGCGCTCTCAAGCTTATCTCGATCATCAGGAACGGCTTTTTTCTGCAGAGAACATACCTGTAGACGTTATCATTGGTCCTGAGCAACTCATTACCTCGTCGATCCGCCAACTCATCGTTAATCCCGGCGCTCTACAGGTTCTCGATTTCGCAGAGGGCCGCGTACAGTTGGTGGCCGTGCGTGCGGTACACGGCGGCCCAATCGTTGGCAAAGAGCTCAGTACGATTCGCGAGCATATGCCAAAGGTAGACACTCGCGTTGCCGCGATCTTTCGAAGAGATCGGGCTATTTTCCCCAAGGGCGATACAGTGGTGGAAGCCAACGATGAAGTATTCTTTATCGCGGCAAGCAAACACATTCGCCAGGTCACCTCTGAGCTTCGCCGTGTAGACAAACCTTACAAGCGCATCATGATTGCGGGCGGCGGAAACATCGGCGCTCGACTCGCAAATTCACTGGAAAAAGACTTCTCAGTAAAAGTGATTGAGTACAGCTACGCGCGATGTCGCGTTCTGTCTGAACAACTCAAACACACCCTCGTTATTGGCGGCAGTGCGGCTGAGCCTGCACTACTAGCCGAGGAAAACATTGAACACACCGATGTTTTTTGCGCACTGACCAACAACGATGAATCAAACATCATGATGTCCATGCTCGCCAAGCGCATGGGCGCAAAGAAGGTGATCACGCTGATCACGAATCCCGCTTATGCAGAACTTGTAGGGGACGAGATCGACATCGCAATCTCACCTCAGGAGATCACCATTGGCAGTCTGCTGACCTATGTTCGTAAAGGCGATATCAGTGCGGTACATGCGCTTCGCCGAGGAGCGGCGGAAGCCATCGAACTCGTGGCACGGGGCGACGCCTACTCCTCAAAAGTCGTTGGACGCCGCATAGAAGAAATACCTCTCCCCGAGAGCGTTACTATCGGTGCTATCGTTCGAGGCGAGCAGGTACTTATCGCGCATCACGATTTACTGGTTGAAACTGATGACCATGTCATCCTGTTCTTGGTTGATAAGCACAAAATTCACGCGGTAGAGAAACTCTTCGCCGTAGGTTTTGGCTTTTTCTCTTAGGCCATCGCGTGCACTTCGCCATTAGTTTGCGCATCCTGGGGCTTCTTCTAAGCCTCTTCAGTGTAGCGATGTTGCCGCCGCTGCTCATTGCTGTTCTTACTGACGATGACACAGTAACGGGCTTTATCTACGCCTTCGCAATCACCCTATTGTCGGGTATTACACTTTGGCTCCCCCTCCGGGGAGTTAAACGCGACCTGCAAATCCGCGACGGTTTTCTGATAACCGCATTATTCTGGACCGTACTGGGACTATTTGGGGCCTTGCCTTTTGCACTTACAGAGTCCCTGAACATGGGTGCCGCCGACGCGATCTTCGAGTCAGTTTCAGGGCTTACTACCACGGGCGCTACTGTGTTGACGGGTCTCGATGACATGCCCGCTTCGATTCTTCTTTATCGGCAAATGCTCCAGTGGTTAGGTGGTATTGGTATCATCGTCGTAGCGGTCGCTGTGTTACCCATGCTGGGTATTGGTGGCATGCAGTTGTATCGCGCAGAGACTCCCGGCCCCAGCAAAGACAGCAAACTCACTCCGCGTATCACGGAAACCGCCAAGGCATTGTTTTCGGTGTATCTTGCGTTGACCGTGCTGTGTGCCGGGGCCTACAGCCTCGCAGGAATGTCGGGCTTCGACGCGGTTTGTCACGCCTTTGCAACGGTCGCTATCGGTGGATTTAGCACCCACGACGCTAGCATGGGCTACTTCGACAGCGAAGCTATCTATCTCATCAGCACACTGTTTATGTTGATTTCGGCGCTGAACATCGGGCTGCACTTCACGGCATTTCGCCGCCGAAGTGCCTCTGGGTATTGGGAAGATTCCGAGGCCAAATTTTTCGCCAGCGCAATGGCTGTCTGCGTCGTCATTACCTGTGCTTACCTCGTGTTCTCTGAAACACTCAACATTCAAGAAAGCGTCGTACACGGTCTTTTTCAGGCGGTGTCTATCACCACTACCACGGGCTTCGCCACACAGGACTTTTCCCTATGGCCCGGCTTTCTACCGATGATGCTCCTGATGTTTTCCTTTATGGGAGGCTGCGTAGGATCTACCGGCGGTGGCATCAAAGCCATGCGTCTGATGCTCATTTACAAGCAGGGAATTCGCGAGCTAAAACAGCTTGTGCACCCCCATGCGATTATCCCCTTAAAAGTCGGTAACCGCCGCGTAGAAGCCACGGTAGTTAGTGCTGTTTGGAGCTTTTTTGCGGTCTATACCTTCGCATTTATCGTGATCATGTTAGTGCTCATGGCCACCGGCCTGGACTTCATTACAGCATTCTCTGCAGTCGCTGCCGCGCTTAACAACCTGGGTCCGGGACTGGGATCTGTGGCTGCAAACTACGGCGAGGTTAGTGATTTTGCCAAGTCAGTATTGTGCTTTGCGATGCTCTTAGGGCGACTCGAAGTGTTTACCTTACTGGTGTTGTTTACGCCGATGTTTTGGCGTAACTGATAATTAGAGGAGCTGCGATTCTTTCAACTAGGCGCCGACCACTATTTCTTTGGTGCCATGCTGTTAGCTACATTTAGAAGAATATCCGCCACTTCTTCCTTCGAAGGGCTGCTCTCTTGAAGCGGATGGGGACCCTCTACCGTTAAAAGCTTCCAGCCCCGCGCCTTCGCGCGCTTGGGGGCTTCTTGCTTTCTCATGTAACCGAAAATTTCAGCAGCTTGTGTAGCAACAATAATGGTTCCTGATTGGGGTGCAGAGTTCTTCAAGTCAATACGATCGGTGTAGGTCTTCCACGGATGACTTCTCATGGTTGGCTGCGGGTCTCGCAGCGCGTCAGCGGCAATCAACCAACCATCACCGTGCTCCTCAACAGACGTTTGCGCTATTGCAGTGACTTCTGGCCCAAAGGCATCAAGGAGGTTTTCACCATGAGTCAAAGGGACCGTATCGATGTAAACAACATGGGAGACTCTGTCTCCAAGCTTATCGGCAACCCCAGTAATGACGGCACCTCCGTAGCTGTGCGCTACAAGAATAACGTTTTCAATATCTAACCACTCCACATAGTTCGAAATGTCGTCGATGTGTGTTGATAGACCGACTTGTTTGGATAACAAATGCTCTTTTTCTCCTAGGCCAGTCAATGATGGGGAGTGCACCTCAAAACCCTGTACGCTCAGCAACTCAGACAATGCATCCCATTGCCCTCCCCACTGAAAAGTGCCATGGACAAGGACAAAGCTAGGGCGAGTAGAGCTACCGCCTTCCTCGCTCATAGCAATTTGTGACGCTGTTATGGAGATCAGGATTAGAAGTGAACTTAGCGTTGTGCGTATGCGCATAGATGCCCCCTATGACTCGGTTATTGACTGAAAAAATGCGGTCAAAAAGCCGCCTTTAGCCGCGCTTTCCAGTGCCTCGGGATTTACGAACCAACTCGTAAGCGGCCTGAATTTCCTGGGACTTTTCTGTGGCAATCTTCAGCATATCCTCGGGCACGCCTCGCGCAGCCAACTTATCCGGGTGATGCTGGCTCATGAGTTTTCGATAAGCGCGTTTCACTTCGCTGTCGCTTGCCTCCTCACTTACCCCTAACGCAGCGTAAGCATCGGAAATGGTAGGTGCAGACGGGTGACCCGGCTGCTCATGAAACTGTTCCTGCGCTGTCGCCATACGCAAGAGCTCCTCGACGATCTCATCGCTGTAGCCCAGAAGGTTTCCGATCTGCCGGAGTGCGGAACGTTCACCGCTGTGTAACTGGTTGTCAGCAAGCGCCAGAGTTACAAGAAACATCATCAGCGTTTGCTTTAGCGCTGGGTGTGCTCCGCCCGCTAGCAAGTAATTCTGGATAGTAGCCTCTACAGAAAAGTCCTTATCACCCCCTTCCTTGAATAACAAAATGGCGTCGTGGCGCTGATCATCTGACAAACCCAGTTGACGAAATATTGCTTCCGTATGGGCCACTTCATCTTCGGAGATACGACCGTCAGATTTCGCCACGTGACCCATGAGCAAAAAAGTACTGCGAAAAAAGTGCTCTCTGACTTTTTCGAGATCGGCGGTACCCATTCCCAATACACCGGCCAAACCTCGATCAAACAGGTGGCCGAGCACAACGCCAAAGATGAGCCCAGGGAAACCCGCAACCAGTAATCCCAGAATGCCCGCAAGCAACTTGCCAAAAAACATCACTAACTCCGATTGGAAAAAAGAAGAAAAAACAGAAGGTTGTTCAATTGGACTCGGGTCGCCAGTCCGGGGCGTAATAATCCACACTTCCACGGGGCCTAACCCGAAAGCGCTTGTACTCCCACTGGTACTGCGCGGGTGACATCCGTACACAGCGTTCAACCCCATCATTCAGTGCTTTCAGCGAGGTTTGCATATCCTTGCTGTAAATACCTTCGTCAGCAGGTAAGTAATGTAACCGGTAGCCACCGGGAATACGCTCCGCAAAACCAAAGAACGCCTGTGCGCCGCTTTTGCCCAACAGCTTACTAGCCAAGGTCATCGTAAACGTCGGCACCTCCATAAAGAGGCTGTTCTCTCCAGACTCTACTACGGGCGGAACTTGATCTGGCAAAATCCCAGCAATGCCACCCTTTTTCAAAGACTTCACGAGCTTAGCAAGTCCGCGGGCATCTGTAGGAACCAAAACCGAGCCCGAGCGCTGCCTGGCGGTACGCACCATGTCGTCGAGTTGCTGCATATGGGGAGGCTCATAGAGCGCTACTGACTCACCCATTTCTGAAATATGCAGGCCAACAATCTCCCAATTACCAAGGTGCGGCCCCAGCATCATCACCCCTCGACCCTCTGCAAGAGCGGCACGAACAGCGTCATCTCCCACGATCTCAAGGATGTGGCCTCGAATCTGATCCCAGGGACGGTTCCAGACATAACCCATCTCGACAGCCAGCTCACCCGTAGATTGCAGGGAACGGCGAGCCAATGATTCCTGCTCTTCCTCCGAGAGCTCTGGAAAGGCCAAGCCTACGTTCCGCTCGGTCACCCTCCGTGGAGAGCCGCCCACCCACCAGGCAACGCGACCTAAGGCACGTCCCAAAGCACGACACACTCCCAAGGGAAGCAAGGATGATGACCACAATAAAAATGTAATGAGACGACTTTTCACGTATCCCTGTTTCGATATCGTTGTCACGCAGTGGTAATAAAAGCGCACAAATTGCGCGTTAGTTGTGTAACGACTGCGTATTGTGCCGCTGTTACTGACGGTATACTACGGTCCTTTTGCACCTCGCACAGGATTCCGCGTGAGCCAGTATCTCGACCCAGCACAAGACCCCATCAGTTTTCAGGAACTTATACTTAAGTTGCAGCAATTCTGGGGTGAAAAAGGATGTCTCATTCTCCAGCCGTTAGACATGGAAGTAGGGGCAGGGACATTTCACCCAGCAACATTTCTCCGCTCTTTGGGACCCGAGAGTTGGAACGCGGCCTATGTGCAGCCAAGCCGTCGTCCCACAGATGGGCGCTACGGAGAAAACCCCAATCGTCTGCAGCACTATTATCAGTTTCAGGTGGCTATGAAGCCCTCACCTCCCGAGTTTCAGGAGCTGTACATACAGTCTTTGCAGGCTTTAGGTATCGACACACTCACTCACGACGTCCGTTTTGTCGAAGACAACTGGGAATCACCGACCCTGGGCGCATGGGGACTGGGTTGGGAAGTGTGGCTCAATGGCATGGAAGTGTCCCAATTCACCTATTTTCAGCAAGCGGGAGGGATTGAGTGCTATCCCGTAACCGGAGAGATCACCTACGGTCTTGAGCGTATCGCCATGTATCTGCAGGGCGTCGATAGTGTCTATGACTTGCTTTGGACTCGAAGTCCCCAGGGCCCCGTGCTCTATGGCGACGTGTTTCACCAAAACGAAGTAGAGATGTCGCGATACAACTTTGAAGAAGCAGATGTCGACTTCCTGTTTTCACAGTTCGATCACTGCGAAAAAGAGGCAAAACGCCTAACCGACCTTGAGCTACCGCTTCCGGCCTATGAAATGGTTATGAACGCCTCGCACACCTTCAACTTGTTAGATGCACGTCATGCGATATCGGTGACAGAGCGACAGCGCTACATTTTGCGTGTTCGAACCCTGGCGCGAAACGTTGCTCAGGCATATTTCAATGCCCGAGCAGCTCTTGGGTTTCCTATGGCGGAACCCGGGATTCGTGACGAGGTGCTTGCTCAGCTAAAGGAGGCTGCGGCATGAGTCAGCCTCTGTTATTAGAAATCGGCTGCGAGGAGCTGCCCTCAAGCAGCCTGGAACAATTAGGGCGTGCACTGCATGAGCAGATCATCCGTCAGCTAGCAGACAAAGGTCTGTCTCACGGCAATAGTCAGTGGTTTGCAGCACCGCGGCGTCTCGCGGTGCTCGTAGAAGAACTCGTTGAAAAAGCAGCGGATGAATCTAAAGAGGCCTTAGGCCCTCCCGTAGCACAGGCCCGCGATGATGACGGCAACTGGTCTCGTGCCGCCCAGGGCTTTGCCGCAAAACTGGGCTGCACCCCTGAAGAGCTTGAAGTTATCGATACACCCAAGGGACAACGGCTTGGCATGAATCAGACCATCGCCGGTGCTAAAACCAGCGAATGCCTGAGCGCCATCGTCAATGACGCCGTTGCCGCTCTGCCCATAGCAAAGCGCATGCGCTGGGGCGCATCTCGAATGGAGTTTGTTCGCCCGGTACATTGGATTGTACTGATGTACGGCAGTGAGTCTGGATTTGGAGATGTGCTGAGCATTGCCAGCGGTAACACGAGCCGAGGTCATCGCTTTCACGCACCAGACGAAATCAGTTTTGAGTCTGCGAGCGACTACGAAACGGTAATGAGAGACGCCTGGGTTATCGCAGACTTTCAGGAGCGCTGCGATCTCATAAGGAATCAGGTTGAGACTGCCGCAGACGCATTGGGTGGTAAAGCACTCGTTGATAGCAACCTGCTCGGTGAGGTAGCAAGTCTCGTCGAATGGCCCGTAGCCCTGGCCGGGAGCTTTGATACAGCGTTTCTTGAAGTTCCCCCTGAGGCGTTGATCTCATCTATGCAAAGCCATCAAAAGTACTTCCCGGTGGTCGATGCTAACGAAAAGTTGATGCCGAATTTTGTGACTGTGAGCAACATAGAGAGCCGCGATCCAAGTCAGGTTGTTGCGGGAAATGAGCGCGTGATCAGACCGCGGCTTGCGGACGCAGCTTTCTTTTACGAACAAGACCGTCAAAGCACTCTCGCGTCCCGAGTGCCTCGTCTTGGAGCAGTTGTCTTTCAGAAGCAACTGGGATCTTTGCTGGACAAAACACAGCGGGTGCAACGACTGGCAGGCGAACTCGCCGAGTTGACAGGTGCTGACAGAATACAGGCTGAACGTGCTGCAGAGCTGTGTAAAGCCGACCTGGTTTCCGACATGGTCTTGGAGTTCGGGGACATGCAGGGTATCGCCGGAGCGTATTACGCGCGGAACGATGGCGAAGAGACTGCCGTTGCTGACGCTATCGCCCAACACTACTGGCCCACACAAGCGGGAAGCGATTTACCTGTTGGCGGCGTTGCCGTAGCGGTAGCACTTGCGGATCGTCTGGACACACTGATCGGTATTTTTGGTATTGGCCAGCCGCCTACGGGTTCAAAGGATCCGTTTGCTCTACGACGCGCATCTATCGCTGTGTTGCGAGTCATCATCGAAAAACAGCTTAATTTGGATTTACGCGACTGCCTGAACATGGCGGTGGAGGGTTTTGCCGAAGGCGTGATCGCCGACGGAACAAGCGATACCGTGTTTGACTATATGCTGGATCGCTTACCTGCCCTTTACGAAAACGATGCCATTGCCATCGAAGTCTTTCGTGCTGTACGCGGCAGCGGCAGCTCAAGACCAGCCGATTTCGATCGTCGTGTTCGCGCGGTGAAGGCCTTTGGCGAACGACCAGAGGCAGAAGCTCTTGCTGCCGCAAATAAGCGCGTAAGCAACATACTGGCGAAAGCTACAGATTTCGACAACAGTGCTGGAGTAAGTACCGACTTACTCAAAGAGGCTAATGAATTATCACTTCATAGTGCTGTTTCGTCAGCTGCGGAAGATAATGTAAGCGCGCTAGCGCGCGCAGATTATTCCGGCGCACTTACGCGTCTTGCAGCGCTTAGAGAGCCTGTAGATGCGTTCTTCGATGAGGTGATGGTTAACGCAGAAGACCCCGCACTCAAAGCGAACCGACTCGCGTTACTGGCGACCCTCCGCGAACAGTTCATGCTTATCGCAGATATTTCGCAACTCGCTGGTGTGAAGAGCGAATGACCAAGACCTTACTGAACATCCTTGCTAACACCTTAGTTATTGAGACGCCCCAGGGCTTGTGATTGAGACCGCCCTCAACGACCCGTCGCTCTGGTACGCCATCGCAGGTTTAGTTTGTGGAGGATTCATTGCCTGGTTGTGGCGTGGCGCAGAGGTCACGAAAACTCATGGAGATCTCAAGGAACAGGGTGATCGTCTTCAAGAACTTGAGATAGCACACGCCAGTCTTTTAAGTGAACGGGAGGTCCTTGCAGAGCAATTTCGGCAAATGAGCGAACGCGTGTCCGAGCTGCAGCAAGAGCGTAACTCCTTAGCGACAACCAACGCCGGGCTGAGTGCACGTCAAAGTGCGGATCAGGAAAAACACAAAGAACAGCTCGCGCTTCTTGAGCGAAGCAAGCAGCAACTTGCCATCGAGTTTGAAAACCTTGCAAACCGTATCTTTGAAGAGCGCGGCAAAAAGTTTAGTCAGGACAATCAACAGTCGATGGAGTCCTTGCTAAAACCCTTCGGAGATCAGATTCACCGTTTTCAATCCCGAATCAACGAGGTCCACGCGCAATCAATTCGCGGTAATGAAAGCCTGGCAGGCGAACTACGAAACATGATGGGCGTGGGTCTCAAAATGAGTGACCAGGCAGAGAATCTCGCCAAAGCACTAAAGGGCGACAAGAAAACCACGGGTAACTGGGGGGAAGTGCAGCTTGAACGCACTCTCCAACTCGCGGGTCTGGAGCCCGGCAGTCATTACGAAGCTCAATCTAGCTTTCGCGATAGCGAAGGCAAGCGGCGTATCCCGGACTTTGTTATCAAGCTTCCCGATGGCAAGCACCTGGTTGTTGATAGCAAGGTGTCATTAGTTGATTATGATCGCGCCGTCGCAGCCGAGACAGATGAAGAGCGTAACGAAGCGCTGAAAGCCCACGGCGCAGCGCTTAAACGGCACATAGATGACTTATCCTCAAAAGACTATTCCGCACTGGGCGGTATGAACAGCCCAGAACTGGTGTTCATGTTTATGCCCATTGAGGCTGCCTATATAGAAGCGCTCAAGTTCAACCGCGAGCTGTTTAATGATGGGTATCGCAAAAATGTGATTATGGTGTCTCACACAACGCTCCTACCGATGCTTCGCACAGTGGCAAGCCTGTGGATCGCCTACAGAAGCAACGAAGAAGCGCGGGAGATCAGTGAGCTGGCAGGCGATATTTACAATAAGGTGTGCCTGGTGGGTAATCGTCTGGAAGACATGGGCAAAACGTTAAACACCGCCACGGACAAGTACAACAAAACGGTCACCGCTTTAGTGGGTAAACAGGGCCTCTATGGAAAGGTAGAACGGTTTAAAAGCACCGCTGCGAATGCCAAAGGTGAGTTGCCCGCGGCTGTCACTCAGCATCCGACGATAGAGCACGACCGGCTGGGCATACTCACAGCAGACAACACAATTAGCGAAACAAAAAAGAGCTCTACCGAGCCACCTTTGGTCGATGAAACCGAAGCTTCTTCAGACTAACTTAGCAGCTGCACAGAACTAGCCGTGAGCCAGCCATCTCTCAAGCAGCTGAGCTATATCCTCGCTGTTGCCAAGAACGGTAGCTTCCGCGGTGCAGCAGACGAACTGGGTATTAGTCAGCCAACGCTGACGGCTCAGATAGCTCGGGCAGAAGAAGCCCTAGGAGAAAAGCTTCTGGAGCGCTCAAGAAACGGCGCATATTTAACACCCGTAGGACGTTTGTTCGAGCCTCAGGCTAGACGCGTCATTGAGGCGATGGAAGAGCTTGGCCAAATCGTCGGTGATACAAATATCAACGAAAAGGCCACCTACCGATTGGGTGTTAAGGGAACTCTCGGACCCTATTTATTGCCGCAAATACTGCCGGCACTCAAGGACACTCACCCCAATCTTCAGTTTTATGTTCGTGAAGACACGCCTCGCGGATTGGAGGAAGGTATAGCGCGAGGTGATTACGACGTGATTATCACTGCATTGCCTGTCAACTCAAAGGACCTGGTTCAGGAGCCCTTATTACGTGAGAAGATTCTTTTAGCGGCACCCGCAGATCACTCGTTAACACAGGTAAAAACCTGGCGCGGAAGTTACCTGAAGGATGAGCAAGTGCTTACCACCGAGCAAGGTCATCAATTCGCTCGACTCGTTGAAGGTGTCTGCCAGCGCTTGGGCGCTCAAGTCCGTCGCGACTACGAGGGAAGCAGCCTCGACGCCCTAAGACTCATGGTAGTGATGGGAATGGGCCTTACGTTCCTACCCGCACTTTATGTTGAATCAGAGATAAACGCTGACAGCGGAATAGCCGTCGGTGAGTTAGCAGATGAAACAATCGCTCGGTTACATGTTTTGGCGTGGCGTCCGAGCAGCCCCGCTAGAGGCTTCTACAAAGTTCTTGCCAAGGATCTCCGCATGATAATCGCCCAAAGATTAGGTCACGCGGTAGAGATTGTTAATCATTTATGAAGTCTATCCGCCTATTTACTCTACGGGTATTCACGGCGAACTAGCGACGGATAGACCAACGTGAGCGTTTTCTGTAGATCCCCCTTTAGTGCAGTTACTTAAACCCAGCGCAGGGGGGTCCATTGATAGAGTTAGCGGCGCGAACTGCGCAAGAGCGTTGAGTCCCATAAGGTTTCGACCACTCCCGGGAACCACGAGCACTTCCGTTAGACCAATGTCGCAGCCGCCAACCAAATGAAGCGCCTCTATTTCGTAAACATCTAGTCTGCGAGTGCGCCCGTCAGCCATTTTCGCTGCAACTTGGCGTACTTTTCGCAAAGACTCTCGATCATTGATGCTTGCGAAAACAGCGCTATTGATTGTCACTATTGCGGCGCCGGTATCCAACAAAAACATCGCTGGCTGTCCATCAACGACCATGGATAGTTCCAAAGCACCGCCTGAGCTTTTGCTTAAAGGTAGTTCCACAGTTTGTTCCGCGAGCGCTGCGCTGGTCTGCGTAAAGAGCGAAACAAAAAATAGTGCTGATAAGTAGCGTTGAAGCATGCTCTTTGACTGCAAAAGCTAAGCCACGAATCAATAAGTCCAATAACTGCGGGCATTAGAGGAAACCCACCCGGTCAGCACACCCCAGTGCGCCCCACATTCAAACATTTTGTGCATCAATAAGGTGCGCAAATCCTCTTTTCATCACCTTTATGCTGAAAAATATCGGTGGCAAATTGTTTGTGATAGATAATGTGTTTGATCGATAGAAGAAATCTATCGTTAATTCTCAGCAAATTAATCATGCGTAAAAGCCGTTTACTTTAAAATAAGTGGCCTTGAAAAGGGGGGCAAAGACAAGTGCAAATCCGCCCCAAAACCCGGTAGGAGGTATTTAGGTATGCACTCAAGTAAAAACTCCGGCTCATCAATGCTTCTGGTCGCAGCGATTGCGGCAGGGGCTGTATCGTTTGTAGGTACAACTCTGGCGGACAACACCGCTACGGCTGGCAAAAACGAGTATCGCTGGGAAACTGACATGAGAGGTAAACCACCTTACAAACGACAGCGTGTCGCCATCGAAACCGTGGACATAGCCTCAATGGAAATCAGCGACTCTGAAGTAGCAATGGAAGAGGTTCGCACACGCAGTTTTACAGGTCGTCCTCCTTTTGATCGTAGGATCGTTGAACTCCCCGTGGTAGACGCAGCATCAATGGAGTTAGTTGAAGAGCAAATGAAAGCCACCACTTTTCGCGGTCGGCCGCCATTTAGACGGCACCGTTAACAGGCAATCCTCCCCTCAGCGTCGAACCTTATGGATCGGCGCTTTTTTTTGCGCCATCATTGAGTAGTCCTTTAACCAGAGAACTACAAGCATGCTGCTCACCAGGGTTACGGAACACGTGCGAACACAAAACTGGTTAGCAGTGGCCATCGATTTCGTTATCGTTGTTGTCGGTGTGCTCTTTGCATTGGTAGCAGAGCAGTGGTTTAGGGATCAACAGCTACGAAAAGAGCTCACCCAAATAGAAGTCGCCCTAAACGCGAGCCTTCTACAAAACCTTTTCAATATGCGCGAAGTGGTCGCTATGGCGCCCTGCAGGAAAGAACGTACAGAAGCTCTCTCTCTATTACTACAGAGTGATAGTGACCCCTGGAGAGGTTTACCCTGGACTGCTAACCAAGGCATTTTTGAAACGGGTCTCCCGGAAGTTCTCCCCACGCCGTATCGAATGTGGGGATCTCACGTTTGGAATGCAGAGCAGAGTGGCGAAGCTATTGGCCTCATGGACGCTGACCGCCGACGCGCTTTAGATACTATATTCACAGGCACGAACTTAATCCGGCTCAAGCAGGACGAAATTTTCGAGGCGATGTCCAAACTTAAGGTTTTAGCAATAGCACGAGATATCAGCGCTAGCGATCGAACTCGATACCTGGAGAGACTGCATTATCACGAGCTACAAAGCGGTCTACTGGAACGTGTGGCGAGACAAACTCTGGAGCAAATAGAAGTCATAGGCTACAGCGCAGATGACACTTACATCGATGAGTTTCAGACGTACATGGAAACCTATGCTGATAATCGAATCGAACGCTACGGCAACTGCTTTGTGCCGTTTGAGTTGCCCTTTTTAAGCGCCGAACCCCCAGGTAGACCCGCAACTTAGGTCGCGGCGCTTCGCGTCACACATCCAAATTGGACACGTAAAGCGCGTTTTCCTCAATAAACTCTCGGCGCGGCTCCACCTGATCACCCATCAGCGTGGTGAAGATCTCGTCCGCGCGCATAGCATCATCGATAGTCACTTGAAGCATCCGTCGGCTTTCAGGGTCCATAGTGGTTTCCCAAAGCTGCTCTGGGTTCATTTCGCCCAGACCCTTATAGCGCTGGATGTAGTAACCCTTGCGAGCTTCCGTCATCAGCCACTCTAGGCCAGATACAAAGCTCTGTGTCTGGTAGGTCTTTTCACCTCGTTGGAAGTAACCCGTCTCATCGATCAGATCATTTAGAGTTTCGCCCAAGGCAGCCATCGCGGCGTAATCCTTTGATCGGAAAAACTCTGGCTTGAGCTGAATGGGGCGCTCCACACCATGAGCAACCATACGAACCAATGGGTACCAGGTTTCCTGATCATCACTTCGTGGCTCGACGGAATAGCTTGTACCCTTGGTTTTTAAGGTTAGTAAGCGCTCACTCATTTTTGCGCTGTATAACTCAACCGCAGCCTTATCTGTTAGGTCTGCCTCACTCAGATGAGGACCAAAAACTAATTCCCAAACTAGCTCTTCAGGGTAATGTCGGCTCCGGCGCTTAACAATTGCCTCGACAGATTGATACTGCCTTATTAGCTCAGCAAGAGACTCTCCACTGATTGCAGGCGCATCGGCGTTGACATAAAGAGCTGCCCCATCAAGTGCTGAAGAGGTTAGAAACTCCGCCAAGGCAGCATCGTCTTTTAGATATTGGTGCTGCTTGCCTTTTGCAATTTTGTACAGGGGAGGCTGGGCAATAAAGACATGCCCACGATCTATGAGCTCGCGCATCTGACGGAAGAAGAAGGTCAACAACAACGTGCGAATATGGGACCCATCAACGTCCGCATCTGTCATGATGATAATGCTGTGATAACGCAGTTTGTCAGGATCGAACTCTTCTTTTCCAATACCGCAGCCCAACGCGGTCACCAAGGTTCCCACTTCCACAGATCCGAGCATTTTATCGAAACGCGCCTTCTCAACGTTCAAAATCTTGCCCTTTAGCGGCAGAATCGCCTGAAAGCGTCGGTTACGACCCTGCTTGGCTGAACCGCCGGCCGAATCACCCTCTACTAGATAAATTTCAGATAGCGAGGCGTCTTTTTCTTGGCAGTCAGCTAATTTGCCCGGTAGGCCAGCAATATCCAGAGCGCCCTTACGACGAGTCATCTCACGGGCTTTACGTGCAGCCTCACGAGCTCGTGCGGCATCAAGCATTTTTGTCACGATTGCTTTGGCTTCACCTGGGCTCTCAAGCAAATACTCGCTAAAGCGATTGTTCATCGCCTGCTCTACAACCGTTTTCACCTCTGATGAGACTAGCTTGTCCTTGGTCTGCGACGAAAACTTAGGGTCCGGCACTTTTACGGACACAATCGCCGTCAACCCTTCCCGAGCATCATCACCAGTGGTGCTGACCTTTGCCTTCTTAGCCAAGCCTTCTCGCTCTATGTAACCATTTAGAGTTCGAGTGAGCGCAGAGCGGAATCCCGCCAGGTGTGTGCCCCCATCTCGCTGAGGGATGTTGTTGGTATAACAGAAGATGTTTTCTTGGTAGGAGTCGTTCCACTGTAACGCGACCTCTACCGCTGTTCCATCCTCCGCCTCACTTTGGAAGTGAAAAGCCTTGTGCATAGGGTTTTTGTTGCGGTTCAAGTAGTCAACAAAGGCATTA
This sequence comes from Congregibacter brevis, assembly GCF_045689245.1. GTDB lineage: Bacteria > Pseudomonadota > Gammaproteobacteria > Pseudomonadales > Halieaceae > Congregibacter > Congregibacter brevis. The sequence goes on from NZ_CP136865.1 coordinate 557,778, forward strand.
AGGCCACCTTCGTAGAAATATCGGTCCTCTTTATCCGAACGCTCATCTGCAAGCAGGATTTCGATACCTGAATTCAGGAAGGCCAGCTCTCGCAGACGCTTCGCAAGGATTTCAAATTCAAACTCAATATTGGTAAAGGTGTCTGCTGACGGCTTAAAACGAATCAGCGTGCCCGTTTGATCGGCATCGCCTACATCCTGAAGTGCGCCCTGAGGTACACCATGAGCATAGCGCTGCTCAAAACGCCGTCCGCCGCGCCAAATCGTAAGCCAAAGCTCCTCAGAGAGCGCATTTACAACAGAAACACCCACACCATGCAGTCCGCCAGAAACTTTATAGGTGTTGTCATCAAACTTACCGCCGGCGTGAAGTACCGTCAGAATAACTTCTGCAGCGGAAACACCTTCATCATGCATCTCTGTTGGGATACCACGACCATCGTCTTGTACTGAAACAGACTCATCAGGATGGATAGTGATTAGTATTTTCGCGCAATGCCCAGCTAAAGCCTCATCAATTGAGTTATCTACAACCTCAAAAACCATGTGGTGCAGGCCCGTGCCGTCATCGGTATCACCGATATACATCCCAGGGCGCTTTCGAACTGCATCAAGACCCTTAAGAACCTTAATTTTCGACCCATCATAGTTTTCAGATGCATCGCTCATTGCACGTACTCCAGTGTTTTAGCGGCTTTAAGCCGTTTTTCCGTTATCAACCTCAGGTGAAACCAGGTCAACTTCGCCTTGTTTCACGTGGAACATCGTCACGCTTGTATCAGAACCCAACCACTCTATAGGGATCGCTGAGCGGCTAACGCAGGTGATCAGTGTCTGTACCCTCATCGCGGCAAGAGCCCTACACACTCGCTCGCAGCGCTCCGCATCCAGCTCCGACGGTAAATCGTCGATCAAATACAGAACCTCACCCCGTTCACCTGCCAACATTTGGCCTTGAGCGAGCTTTAAAGCACAAACAAGCAGCTTTTGCTGTCCCCGCGATAGGGTCTCTGCAGCGGAGTAACCACCCACTGTTACCCTAATATCCGCTCGCTGCGGTCCAGTTTGGGTAAACCCCTGCTCCTGGTCCGACGCTAAGCTTTTATGTAGTGCATCCTTGTAGCTGCTATTTGCATCCCAACCACGACGATAAGCCAGATCTACCGGGCCAATCTCTGGTGCAAGCTCCTGAATAATCGGCTCAAACACCGCTCGCAATGTATCTAGAAACCGCTCTCGGCCAGCAGATACCTGCTCTGCGTGGACAGCTAAATCTCGCGTCCACACCTCCAATTCTGAGCGCTCAAGTTTACCACGGCGGAGCAGATGATTCCTTTGTGTTAAAGCCCGCTGAAACCGCTGCCTGTGTTCTCGGAGATCATGTTCCACGTGAAACACACCCCAATCCATAAATCGCCGTCTATTTGCAGGCTCGCCTATCAGCAAATCAAAGCTGTCTGCATTTATGAGTAACAACGGCAGCTCGTCGGCAAGCTGAGCAACAGAACGGGAGGCCTCGCCTGCAACGCGAAGTGAAATACCCCCCACTTTTTCCCGCTGAACACCCATAGAGACAGAGCCACCCCCGGGCAAGCGCCGCTCCCCGCGAATCACGTAGCTCGCTTCTCCGTGAGTAATCAATGATTTAGCGCCACCAGAGCGAAAAGAGCGCGCCGTGCCAAGAATATGCGCCGCCTCTAATAGACTCGTCTTGCCGCTACCATTTACCCCATATACAACGTTGTGCAGCGATAACGGGCCAAGCTTAGACTCGGTAAGGTTTCTAAGGTGGTGAATATTAAGGGAGGCTAACAGAGGCGGCCCCTCCGCCCAATCGGCTTAAAGCCGCATGGGCATCACAACGTACAAGGAATCACCGCCATCGGTTTCTTCTAGTAGCGCACTACTATTGGGGTCTGACAGCGAAAAACGTATTTCTTCGCCACTTAAAACACCCAACACGTCGAGCAAATAGCCAACGTTGAAGCCGATCTCCAAGGAGTCACCACTATAGTTGACTGGCAGGTTCTCTTCCGCCTGCTCCTGCTCAGGGTTGTTTGCAACAATCTCTAAGCTACTCTCGGAGAGTTTCAAGCGCACTCCGCGGTACTTTTCGTTGGATAGAATCGCTGTTCGCGTAAACGCCTGGCGAAGCTCCGTTCTCGAGCTTTGAACAACTTTGTCCGCAGACCGAGGCAGAACTCGTTCGTAGTCGGGAAACTTCCCGTCCACAAGCTTGGACGTAAACGTGAATTCGTTGGTTGTGGCCCGCAGATGATTACTACCCAGAATAATGGTGACGTCTTCGTCATCGTTTTGCATTAGGCGCGAAAGCTCGAGCACACCCTTCCTCGGCAAGATAACCTGAGTGTCTTCCAGGTCCTTGAGCGTGCCCGGAAACGTACAAATCGCCAAGCGGTGTCCATCGGTTGCCACGGCTCGCAGGCGCCCAGCCCGCAACTCCCAGTACATGCCGTTGAGGTAATAACGAACATCCTGCTGAGCCATAGCAAAGCCCGTTCGTTCGATTAACCGGCGAAGCTGTCCCTGTTTCAAGGTAAATTGATGGGTTCCGATACTATCTTCGATATTCGGAAATTCGCGAGCCGGCAGTGTTGCCAGCGTAAACCGGCTTCTACCGCTACGCACCGTGGCTTTACTATCGGCAACAGATATCTCTAAATCAGAACCGTCGGGAAGGCTTTTACAAATATCTGCAAGCTTACGAGCAGGGACCGTTATCTCACCAGCATCTCCATCTGCGTCCAGATTAACCCGCCCTACTAACTCCACTTCCAAGTCTGTTCCGGTAATCGATAAACGGTTGCCATCAAGGTTTAGTAAAACATTAGATAGCACGGGCAATGTCTGCCGACGCTCAACAACCCCTGCAACCAGGTTGAGTGGCTTGAGAAGGGCATCACGAGAAACTCGGAATTTCATTAAAAGTCCTTAAACGGGCCGCGTACTAGATAAAAAAACACCCTAGTTTAGCGCATCATGCGCACATCGTGGCGATGAAAAAACCGAATTTTTCCACCTCTTGCTGTTATACAAACTGCCATGCGTGCATGAAGACAAGAGCCTAACTGAGTCCGTAACTGGGTCTGCAACTGGATTTGCAACTGGATCTGCAACTACGTCGTGAGAAGCCGCAGTAAATTCTTATAGTCTTCGTGGATATCGGAACTCGTTTCTCTAAGCTCTCGTATCTTCCGGCAGGCATGCAACACAGTTGTATGATCGCGACCTCCAAAACTATCGCCGATCTCCGGCAAGCTATAGTTTGTCAATTCTTTAGCCAAGGCCATAGCCACCTGACGAGGACGAGCCACCGAGCGGTTACGCCGACGAGAGTTAAGGTCAGCAACTTTTATCTTGTAATATTCCGCAACCGTGCGCTGAATGTTATCCAGGCTCACCTGTTTATCCTGCAGAGCTAGCAAGTCCTTGAGGCTTTCCTTTACGAGATCAACATCTATAGGTCTTCTGGTGAAGTTAGCACTCGCTATCACCCTCTTAAGCGCGCCTTCTAACTCTCTTACATTCGAACGAATCCTTTGAGCAATAAAAAAAGCTGCATCGGGAGGTAGATCAAGCCGCGCCTGTGTTGCCTTGTTCATCAAAATAGCGACGCGGGTTTCAAGATCCGGTGGCTCCACGGCCACCGTAAGGCCCCAGCCAAATCGGGACTTAAGACGCTCCTCTAATCCATCTATCTCTTTTGGATATCGATCGCAGGTAAGAATCATTTGCTGGCCGCCCTCAAGCAGCGCGTTAAATGTGTGAAAAAACTCTTCTTGAGACCGATCTTTTTTCGCAAAAAACTGGATGTCATCAATTAACAGAGCATCGACCGACCGGTAGTAGCGTTTGAAGTCAGCAATCGCGTTCAGCTGCAGAGCTTTAACCATATCGGCGACGAAACGCTCAGAGTGCAGATAAACAATGCGGGCATTAGGTTTGTTGAGCTTTAACGCATTACCGACCGCATGCATAAGGTGTGTCTTACCCAGACCTACACCGCCATAAAGAAACAACGGGTTGTACGCGCCGCCAGGGTTTTCCGATACCTGGTTTGCGGCAGCCAGGGCTAACTGGTTTGACTTACCCTCTACGAAATTACTGAAGGTGTAGTTGCTAACCAAATTATGTTGGTGCTGAAGAGCTTCATGGACTTCTGATTTGCTCGCCTGACCGTAATGAAGGGTCGTTTCTACCAAAGACGTAGCTTTTCGATTCGCGATCAGCTCTTCTTCCGCGGCCTTCCCAACCAACTCACCCTCAGAGGTCGCTGCGGTCCCACCCACTACAGCCAAAGCCGGACCCCGCGAAACAGGCGGTGTAGGCGTTGTCGGTGCTAAGGGAACGGATGCCGCAGCGCCAGCTCGCGCAGATCCTGAGGCAATCTCTAACTGAAACTCGGCTTCACCCGTCTGCACTTCGCGTAGCAACTGGGCAATCAGCTCTCCGTACTTATCAGTAACAAAATCGCAAATAAACCGGTTAGGTGCCAGCAACTGCAGCGACTGTTCCGTATGCGTTGCCTGGAGCGGCCTTATCCATGTGTTGAATTGTTGTGCAGGTAACTCATCCTGCAAACGGGTTTTGCAGTGTGCCCATATCGTTTCTGACAAGATTCACTCTCTTCTGCCGTCTGATCTCGAACTACTCGCCAGACGATCAATTTTCATGGTTTTTAGATCTTCGGTGAAAGCTCTTTACAAAAAGGTATTCACTTAGCAACCGTCGCTTATACCGCAACTTCTAAGGTGCTACGCAACTACCTTCCTAACTTTACTTACCGAAATGTAACGACTTGCCTAAATATTCACTGTTTTGATGCTTTGCGACTGTGAAGCTCCGCCATAGCAACTCAAACGGTTCTTCAATAGTTCTCCGAGTGAGGCTGTTGATATCCTGCACCCTGGCTCCGTCGATAAGGCCATCATAACGCCACAACTCAGACTTATCCACACCTAAAGGCAAAAAAATGGTTTATTATTTTTTATGTAAATCAACATGTTATGTTTTTTCATCAATAAATAGGCGAAGTTTGTTGCCGCCTTCGAATCTCGTCTTTTTTGTGGGAAACCTGTGTATATCTTTGGGGGAAAGTGTTTATAAACATCCGCAGACCGCTGTTTTTATGGCAGCCGCTCCCTGTGTAAAAGTCACTCTCGAAAAAATAAGCGCTGCGGCTACTCTTTACGGCAAATTACTCACAGACACCTGCATTTAGAGCATTGAATAACCCAAGGCAATTCACTACAATGCGCGGCCCAAATTTGCCTGTACCGTCGGCGTTGACGGGAAGCAGCTTACGTAGCAATAAATAGTAGCTACAACGCAGCAACACATTGGCGGCAACCTAACAGTAAATCGGAGGGTCGTGCAGCTAGGATTCAGATCCTACAAAACGGTCGCCCGACTATTTAGAAAGATTTAAGTGAGAGCATCATGAAGAGAACTTTTCAGCCCAGCGTTTTAAAGCGCAAGCGCACCCACGGCTTTCGTAGCCGCATGGCTACCAAAAGCGGTCGCGCAGTTATTTCCCGTCGTCGCGCGAAAGGCCGTAAGCGTCTCGCTGCCTGATTCAGGCGAGTCCTGATTCACGCAACAGAACCTGGCCGTTACTGTGGCTGCGAAGTTTCGGCCCAGTCAACGGCTTATTACTGCCGATGACTACCGGCAGGTTTTTAAAAACCCGGACCAAAAAGCCGGACAGAAAGAACTGCTACTATTAGCACGGCAAAATAATTTGCCCCAACACCGACTCGGTTTAGCGGTGGCTAAGAAGCATGTCCCCACAGCAGTGAAGCGAAACGTTATCAAACGGCTTGCCCGCGAGCATTTCAGAACCCTTGAGCCAAAGACGCCCTCTTATGACATTGTGGTGCTTACTCGTCCAGGTGCTCGAAACGCCAGTGCTACGGGAATTAGTAGCGCCCTCAACAAACAATTCGCGCGTTTAGGCCTCTTGGTCACACCGACATGAATTCGCTATTTCAAACCGTTCTTCAAGCAATGATTCGGGGATATCAACTACTCCTTAGTCCGCTGCTTGGCAATCATTGTCGCTACTATCCCAGCTGCTCAAGTTATGCTGCTGAAGCAATAGAAACCCATGGCGCCTGGAAGGGCTCCAGGCTTTCGGCAGCCAGACTTTTACGGTGCCACCCTTGGCATGAAGGGGGCGCAGACCCTGTTCCACCCGCCTGTCAACATCAGGACTAATTGATAATGGATATCCAACGCACGCTGCTCATCGGCGCGATCATGCTTCTATCGTTTATGTTGCTAACCGAGTGGGTGAATTTTCAGGAGGCTAAAGAAGAGGTAGTCTCTACCGAGTCGCGCTTAACTTCTGGGTCAGCTCTTACTCCAGTAAACACCGTGCCCAGTGACGCGAACACTGGCACAGATAATGACATGCCCTCCACCCTTCCTTCTTCAAAAATAGGGGGAACAGTCGACGCGGCTTATACAGACGACATCCCCGAGGTCGGAGCAGTTGTAGATACCACTGTCGACACCACTACAGCAGCACCCTCCAAAGCTGCTTCAAACGATATCGTTCAAGTATTTACCGACAACCTGCAGGTGGCCATCGATCTCAATGGCGGAGATGTAGTTGAAGTAGCTCTGGCGCAATTTTTGGCGGATATCGATGACCCCGAAACACCGTTTGTTCTTTTGGAAAACAACTCCCAACGAGTATATGTCGCGCAGAGTGGCCTCATTGGGAAAAACGGTATCGATAGTAAACAACGTGCGAAGTACCAAAGCATATCCCGCCGCTATGACATGGGTTCATCGGACACACTACAAGTAGACCTACTGTGGTCTAATAACGCCGGAGTCTCTGTCACAAAGCGTTTTAGCTTTCATCGAGACAGCTACGTTGTCGATGTAGACTTTATTATCAACAACCAAAGTAGCGCGCGATGGCAAGGTAATCTCTTTGGCCAAATTAAGCGTGATAGCAGTGCTGCCGAAACCGGTGGCGGCGGCGGTATGGGGATGCAGCCATTTTTGGGCGCGGCAACCACAACACCAGACGACCGCTTCAAGAAATTCAGTTTCGATAAAATGCTCAAAGAACCCTTTCGTGAGCAGAACACTGGCGGGTGGATCGCCATGATTCAGCACTACTTTTTGAGTGCTTGGATACCCAATCCCGATCAGACCCACACCTATAGCACCCGAGTTACGAGTACCGGTTTCAACATCGCTGGCTTTACGAGCCCGGCAGTAATTATTGACCCGGGTAATCAGGGTGAAGTAAGCGCTCGCTTTTACGCAGGGCCCAAGGATCAGTACAGTCTTCAGGAGATTTCGCCGTTTTTGGAACTCAGCGTCGACTACGGCTGGCTATGGTGGGTTGCCCAACCGCTTTTCTGGTTACTGACCAAAATTTTTGCAGTCGTTGGAAATTGGGGCGCCGCGATCATTCTCCTTACTGTGCTTATCAAGGCTGTTTTCTTCAAGCTCTCCGCAACGAGCTACAAGTCCATGGCTAACATGCGTCGCGTGCAACCGAAAATGGCCGACATACGCGAACAATACGCTGATGACAAACAAAAACAGTCACAGGCAATGATGGAGTTGTACAAGAAAGAGAAGATCAACCCCATGGGGGGTTGCTTACCCATCCTTGTACAAATGCCTGTATTCATTGCACTGTATTGGATGCTTATGGAAAGCGTCGAGCTTCGACACGCGCCGTTTATTTTATGGATCAACGATCTGTCCGTCATGGATCCGTACTTTGTGCTGCCTCTGATGATGGGAGCGAGCATGTTCTTTATGCAAAAGCTCAACCCTCCACCACCCGATCCCATGCAAGCCAAGATCATGCAGTGGCTGCCGGTAATCTTCACCTTTTTCTTCCTGTGGTTCCCCGCAGGGCTTGTTCTCTACTGGGTAGTTAACAACTTGCTGTCTATGGCACAGCAGTACGTGATCACCCGGCAGATAGAGAACGCTAGCGCTAAAGCTTGAACCTTCTGTCGTGAACCTTATGGTGGGCGACAGCGATACTATTGCGGCTATCGCGACGGGTCCTGGAGCCGGTGGCGTAGGAATCATTCGCCTTTCTGGACCTCGCGCTTTTTCTGTCGCACATCGTCTGACAGGGGTCCAAGCAAAAGATCGACAAGCCCACTTTGTATCTATCCTAGATCAACAAAATGAGGTCTTGGATCAGGGGCTCTTAATCCAGTTTCCCGGACCGCAATCCTTCACGGGCGAAGATGTCGCTGAACTTCATTGTCATGGAGGTCCGGTCATTCTGAGAACGGTACTTCGTGAATGTCTAAGCTGCGGCGCTCGACAGGCTGCTCCGGGTGAATTCAGCCAGCGTGCTTTTCTCAACAACAAGATCGATCTTGTGCAGGCTGAAGCTATAGCGGACCTCATAAGCAGCAGTACCGAAGCCGCCGCTCGTAGCGCAAGTCGATCGCTCAGCGGCGCGTTTTCAACCCAGGTGGACGCACTACTGGAACAACTCATACGCCTGCGCGTGTTTATTGAAGCCGCCATAGATTTCCCAGAAGAGGAAATAGACTTTATCGCCGATAGCGACGTGCTTGAGCGACTCGAAACACTTCAAGACTCAATAGATAGATTGCTGGCCGGTGCTCGACGCGGGCGTACGCTCCGTGACGGGCTAAAACTTGTTATTGCCGGCGCACCCAATGCCGGTAAATCCAGTTTGCTAAATCAATTGGCAGAACAAGACACGGCCATTGTTACCGACATTCCTGGTACCACCCGTGATCTCTTACGAGAGCACATACAGATCGGTGGTTTACCCTTACACATTGTAGATACCGCCGGACTCAGACATTCAGGTGATGCCATTGAACAAGAAGGTATCCGTCGCGCTCGCGCGGAAATGCAGACCGCGGATCACATTCTTTTGGTTATTGACAACAACAACGATCAACGCGATCTGAGTAGTACCGAGATTGTCGCCGTCTACGAAGGTGACTTACCGAAAACGGTGCCTCTTACCCTGATCCGTAACAAATGTGATCTAAGCAAAACACCTGCGTCACTGAACTCAGGAGCATTCACTGAGGTCCATTTGAGTGCCCTTAATGGCGAGGGAATAGATCTATTACGACAACACCTATTAGCCGCTGCAGGACTGTCACACCAGGAAACATCCGACTTCAGCGCTAGGGAAAGGCATGTTCTAGCCCTTGAGGATTGTGCCCAACACCTTGCGCAAGGTCTGACGCAGCTAAAGGAACACGGCGCCGCTGAGTTAATTGCTGAAGACCTACGTTACGCCCAAGACAGTCTTGGAAGTATCACCGGATCCTTTAGTAGTGATGACTTGTTGGGGGAAATCTTCGGTAGTTTTTGCATCGGCAAATAGCAACTGTGTTTCAAAAAAAGTAACTGCTGTATTCCAAAGACGACAACTTCTCACCAGCTTATACACACTCTTTCACAACTGCGGTAAAAGCCCTGTACGGAAAACCGTAAAAATGAGGATAAGCTGGCTGTATATGAACCTTGCTGTGTTTATCCCCTATTCATCCGCCGATTTTACATAGCTGTTACAGCTCATATTTACAGACTTATAATTGATTTAAGTGTTTGATTTAATGAAAAAAAACAGACTTATACGTAAAATAAGGCCCCTTAATAATAACTACAATAAAATATACATACCTATATAAAGGTACTTAATTAATAAATAAGTAATAAGTAATACCTTGCAGGAGCGATCGGGGAACCTATAATCCGCGTCCCATTTCGAAAGCGTTGTCACAAGCGCATTAACAAAACTTTTGTATTAGTGACAAACGACCACGAACTAATACTCTGGAAAAACCCGTAGAACAGATACAATTACCTCATGGACTATCCCTCACAGTTTGACGTTATCGTCATTGGAGGCGGCCACGCAGGAACAGAAGCTGCGTTAGCGGCCGCACGGATGGGCTGTGCCACCCTACTTTTGACACACTCCGTCGACACCCTTGGACAAATGTCTTGCAACCCCGCAATTGGAGGTATCGGCAAAAGCCATCTCGTTCGGGAAATTGATGCCTTGGGTGGTGCCATGGCCAAGGCAACGGATCAGGCGGGTATACAGTTTCGAGTACTCAACAATCGTAAGGGCCCTGCGGTGCGTGCGACGCGTGCCCAAGCCGACCGTGTCCTCTACCGCAATGCGATTCGAGCAATTATCGAAGCCCAGCACGGGCTCCAGGTTTTTCAACAAGCGGTTGACGATCTGATAGTCGAAAACAATACGGTACGCGGAGTTGTTACTCAGACAGGATTACGCTTTAAAGCTCCAAGAGTGATTTTGACCACAGGCACGTTCTTGGGTGGGAAGATGCACATCGGTCTTACCCGGTCCGCAGGTGGTCGAGCGGGCGATCCGCCAGCAAATGTATTGGCAGAACGTTTGCGAGAGCTGCCTTTTCGCGTTGAACGATTGAAAACAGGTACACCACCAAGGCTTGATGCGCGCAGTATTGATTTAGATGGCCTTGAAAAGCAGTGGGGCGATACCCCCCGACCGGTAATGTCATTCCTCGGAGACCGAAGTGAGCATCCGGAGCAACGGTGCTGCTGGGTTGCGTACACCAACGAACGAACCCACGACATTATTCGTGGAGGATTGGATCGAAGTCCTCTGTATACCGGTGTGATTGAAGGAGAAGGCCCTCGTTATTGTCCTAGCGTAGAGGACAAGGTCCAGCGATTCGCGGATAAAACCTCACACCAGGTGTTCGTAGAACCTGAGGGGTTAACCACTAACGAGCTCTACCCTAATGGTATTTCCACTAGTCTGTCATTCGATGTACAGATGGATCTGGTACGCAGTATTTCAGGCTTCGAGAATGCACATATCACCCGGCCTGGATACGCCATCGAATACGACTTCTTTGACCCCCGAGACCTTTTCTCATCTTTAGAAACCCGCTGTGTTTCTGGTTTGTACTTTGCGGGACAAATCAACGGGACCACCGGCTACGAAGAAGCGGCTGCTCAAGGACTCCTAGCGGGTATCAACGCTGCGCTCGCTATTCGCGAAGAAGCGCCGTGGTGTCCTCGAAGGGACGAAGCCTATTTAGGTGTCTTGGTAGACGATCTGATCACTATGGGTACAAAAGAACCCTACCGAATGTTTACTTCCCGGGCCGAGCACCGTTTGCTTTTACGAGAAGATAATGCGGATCTGCGACTTACCGAACAGGGACGGAAACTGGGTTTAGTAAATGATCAGCGCTGGGATCAGTTCAGCAAAAAGAGAGACCTAATCAACATTGAGCAGGAACGCCTGGCGCGAACTTTCGTGCACCCAGGAAGTAAAGCAGCCGACAGTCTGGGTGACAAACTCAACAAGCCCTTATCCCGAGAATACAGCTACGCGGAATTGCTTAAACGACCAGAACTTGACTATGCGGATATCTCGGCCCTGGATTCTAATGGCGTGGACCATGAACAGGCGGCACTGCAAGTCAGTATTCAGGCAAAGTATGCTGGGTACATCGATCGTCAGCGCGATGAAATCAAACGCGTACAGCGATACGAAGGTTTGTCTTTACCGATAGATCTGGATTATGAGGCTGTATCCGGTTTGTCCCATGAAGTCCGTGACAAATTGATCACTCAGAAGCCAGAGACCCTAGGAAAGGCATCCCGAATACCGGGAGTAACACCGGCGGCAATTTCATTGCTTCTTGTGCATATGAAGCGCAAACAGGGAGCGAAGGATCCGGAGGGGCAGGCAAATGCATCTATTGCCGAACCTCAGGGTGTCCGCCAACAGACGCACTGATCTGTGCGTAGTCAACTAAGCCAAGGCTTATCAGGGCTGGATATTGATCTGAGCGAAGCCCAGCAAGACTTACTAATACAGTATCTGGAACTGCTGTCTCGCTGGAACAAAACTTACAACCTCACAGCAATTCGCGACGAATCATCCATGGTGACCAAACACCTATTGGACAGTCTTGCGGTACTTCCCCATTTGCGTGGGCGACGGTTTATCGACGTGGGTACGGGAGCGGGTTTACCTGGCATACCCCTCGCTATCGCTTCACCAGAGAGGCACTTTTCGTTGCTCGATAGCAATGGCAAAAAGACCCGGTTTTTAGTGCATGCTGCTAACGAATTAGCCTTGGGTAACGTCGAAGTAGTGAAATCGCGTGTAGCCGATTTTGTGCCTAAGATCGCTTATGACGGGGTCTTGTCGCGGGCCTTTGCATCTCTCGATGATATGATCGATGGTTGTCGGCATATGCTGACCTCTTCGGGAGAGTTCTTTGCCATGAAAGGGCAGCGCCCCGACGAAGAGTTAAAACAAGTAGATACAGGTTTAATGCAGGTATCGGTCGTTGATTTACAGGTACCTGGTTTGTCAGAGTACCGCTGTTTGTTGCGGATATGCCCTCGAGAAAACCTGGAACATTCATGAATCAATTTATGACAAAAACTGAAGGTTCAGTGTTTTGGCCCGAATAATTGCCATAGCCAATCAAAAAGGAGGTGTAGGCAAAACTACTACCTGCGTAAATTTGGCGGCGTCATTGGCGGCCATGAAAAAACGCGTCCTACTGGTCGATCTTGATCCTCAAGGCAACGCGAGTATGGGGAGTGGTGTCGACAAGTACTCTCTTGAACGCAGTGTCTACGATGTCCTCGTTGAGGCTTGCAGCGTTGAAGATGCTGTTCAACGTGCTGTGGAAAGTGGTTTTGACGTATTACCCGCTAACGGAGATGTAACAGCAGCAGAGGTAGAGCTCATTCATGCAGAAGGTCGAGAGCGCCGTTTACGTGCTGCTTTAGGTCAGGTGCAGTCCCAATACGATTACATGCTAATTGACTGCCCGCCATCACTGAATCTTCTTACTCTGAATGGGTTGGTTGCGGCAGACGGTGTCATTATTGCCATGCAGTGTGAGTACTTTGCACTTGAGGGGTTATCTGCACTTTTGGACACCGTAGAACAGGTGAGATCCAGCGTTAATGTGGGTCTGGAGGTCGAGGGTATTTTGCGCACCATGTACGACCCTCGAAATAGCCTGACAAACGCTGTTTCAGGTCAGCTCCATGAACACTTTGGTGAGAAAGTGTATCGGACGGTTATACCGCGTAACGTCCGTCTCGCGGAGGCACCGAGCCACGGTGTACCCGCTATGCACTACGACAAGTATTCGCGGGGATCCCGAGCGTACATGGCGCTCGCGGGTGAAATGATACGCAGAGAGGAACGCCTTCTCTCCTCAGAGAACAGAACGGGAGCGTAGCGATGGCGACCAAACGACGAAGTCTTGGTAAAGGCCTCGATGCTTTACTCGCGGGGAGTCAGCGCAACGAAACGGCAGCTGTCGCTCCCGAGCCTTCCAGTAGTGAAAAAGGTCTTTTACAAGAGCTGCCAGTGGATCTTATTCAGCGGGGTCAATATCAGCCGAGACGGGACTTTGACCCATTTGCTTTGCAAGAACTGGCTGACAGCATCAAGGCTCAGGGTGTTATGCAGCCCATTGTCGTTAGACCTGTTGCTAATGAGCGTTACGAGATCATTGCCGGCGAACGTCGTTGGCGGGCAGTGCAGCAAGCGGGACTAGATAGTATTCCAGCGCTGATACGAAATGTGACTGATGAAGCGACGGTCGCGATGTCGCTGATAGAGAATATCCAGCGAGAGGATTTAAATCCGATTGAAGAAGCCTACGCTTTGGAGCGACTTCAAGAAGAGTTTGAAATGACCCAGCAACAAGTTGCCGATGCTGTGGGTAAGTCACGCTCCGCGGTAGCCAATCTTTTGCGGTTAACGTCTTTACAGCCCGATGTTCGCACACTGCTGGAGCATGGCGACCTTGATATGGGTCACGCCCGTTGTTTACTGACGCTCGACGCAGAACTACAGGTACAGCTTGCACGGCGCGTTGTGGCAAAGGGCTTATCAGTTCGTCAAACCGAAGCTTTGGTGAAACAGCAACAGACCAGTAAACCAGCGACCCAGCCAAAGACCCAGGATCCAAATATCCGCAGTCTTCAAGACGAGTTATCTCAGAAGCTCGGTAGCGCTGTACATATTCAGCACAGTGCGACCGGTAAAGGTAAGCTTATTCTGAATTATGGGAGCCTTGATGAACTAGATGGTATTTTGAGCCATTTGAAGTAAATCGCGGCTTTGATTACGGTTTTGTCCAACATAATACCTACTATATATGGCTCTCATTTTTGCTCTTATATCCACATGTAGTGTTGTAGATGATTCTGTAGGTTTACCCTTGGTTTTAAGGTTTCTTTTTTCCCCAAACACTCTTGCAGCTTGCTTGAATGCGGTAGGTTTAGCTTCTATAATGCGGCCGCCCAAATCAGGACGTACTTTTTAGTGGCGCAAGAAAGGGTGGGGGAAAAGGCTGTTCAGGCCGCGCACAAGACGCCCCCTAGGCCGCAGTATCTGCGGACCACCCTCATCCAGTTGATGTTGCTGTTTGCTGTGGCGCCAATTACTTATTCGGCGGCCGGGTTGGCCAGCGCAGTGTCTCTGGCCTGCGGTGCGATGTGCGCGATGGTGCCTCAGGCGTACTTTGCAGTTCGACTGACTGCGGCAGCCAAGCGAAGTGCCCACCAGGCAGCAAGGTTGGGCTTAGCCGCTGAGGGCGGGAAGTTTGTTTTGAGCGCATCAATGTTTGCGTTGGTGTTTGCGGTAGTAAAGCCTGCTTCTCCAGGATTGGTATTTGCCGGATTTGCGGTGTTTTGGATAGTGCAGGTAGTCGACGGTATTCGGCTTTTGCGGGCGAGATAGCAGTTGAGATAGCTTTTTGAGTCTCGAACGTTCAATAAACGATGGTCATAGGTAAAACGTAGGGCTTTAGCACAGATGGCAGGCGAAACTCAGACAATTTCAGACTATATCGTCCACCACCTGACGAACCTAACCTATGGAAAGTTGCCTGGCGGGTATCACCGACATGATGGCAGCACCGTTCAGGAAGGCGGAGTCTGGACTATGGCTCATGGTGGCGATGAAGCAACCGCTATGGGTTTTAATGCAATTCATATCGATTCCATGATCTGGTCAATCGGTTTGGGAATCATCTTCTGTTGGTTGTTTCGAAGTATCGCTAAAAAAGCCTCGTCTGGCGTGCCAACTGGTTTAACCAATGCCATTGAAATGGTCGTGGGTTTTGTGGACAACACGGTAAAAGATACCTTCCATGGTCGTAATCCTATGGTAGCACCCCTAGCCCTGACGATTTTTGTCTGGGTGTTTTTGATGAACCTGATGGATCTATTGCCCGTCGACCTTATTCCCCACACGTTGATGTTGTTCGGCGTTGAATATCAAAAAATTGTCCCTTCTACTGACCCCAATATCACTATGGGAATGGCTGTCGGAGTTTTTATCTTGATGCTTTATTACTCAATCAAGGTGAAAGGATTTGGCTTTGTTAAAGAGCTCACACTTAACCCCTTCAATCACCCGTTGTTTATCCCCGTAAACCTGTTTATGGAAGTGGTTGGGTTGCTCGCCAAGCCTTTCTCTCTGGGCTTGCGGTTATTCGGCAACATGTATGCCGGAGAAATGATCTTTATTTTGATTGCTGCTCTGTTCAGTGCAGGTGTTGCGTGGATGCTGCCTGCTGCGTTGATGCAGGTCGGTTGGGCGATATTCCACATTCTGGTTATTACATTGCAGGCATTCATCTTTATGGTGCTGACCATTGTGTATCTCAGCATGGCTCACGAAGACCATTGATAGAACGACACTGCTTACCACTAATTACCAAGAACGAATTAAGACCGTACTTTTTTAACTTTTAATACCTTTAGACTTTAGGAGAAAACAATGGAACTGATCTACGTTGCTGCTGCAATCATGATGGGCCTTGGCGGACTCGGTGCTGCGATAGGTGTAGGCCTTCTTGGCGGAAAACTAATCGAAGGTTCAGCGCGCCAGCCTGAGCTTGCACCTAAGCTGCAAACCACCTTTTTCCTAGGTGCTGGCCTTGTAGACGCTATCCCCATTATTGGTGTTGGTATCGCTATGTTCCTGATCTTCGTTGTTGCACCAGGTGCAGCGGCTTAATACGCCGGATTACTTATCCCATGACGGCGAGCGCCGTCTGCGTGTTTTCGCAAGGAGCAGGTAGTGAATATTAACCTTACCCTCATCGGGCAAATGCTGGCGTTTGTAGCCTTCGTCGTATTCTGTATGAAGTACGTCTGGCCACCTATTCTGGCCGCGATGCAGGAGCGTGAGCAGAAAATCTCTGAAGGCCTGGCTGCCGCTGATAAAGCTAGCCACGATCTTGAGCTGGCAAAAGAGAAAGCTGTTGAGCGCTTAAAAGAAGCTAAAGAAGAAGCAGCGGGAATTGTCGATGCCGCAAATCGACGGGCCACTCAGATTGTTGACGAGGCCAAAGATGCTGCTGTAGCTGAAGCTGACCGCGTTAAAACAGCTGCACAGGCTGAAATAGAGCAAGAGAGCAACCGAGCGCGAGAGCAACTTCGGGGCCAGGTTGCAGCTTTATCTTTGGCTGGAGCAGAGAAAGTACTTGGCGCGAGCATTGACGCTTCGGCACATGCCGAAATAGTCGACAAGCTCGCCGCCGAGCTGTAGGCCTAACTTATGGCAGAGCTCAGTACACTCGCTCGTCCTTATGCACGGGCAGCGTTTGAATACGCTAACTCAGAGAACGCTCTAAGTGCGTGGATGACGGAGCTGCAGTTGGTTGCGGCTGTTGTTTCTGATGATGCAGTCCAAGGCCTTCTTGGTGATCCATCACTAACCACAGAAAAGCAAGCAGATGCGTTTGTGGATTTATTGGGTGACGAGCTTGGCGAAAGCCGTAAGCGATTTCTCCACGTTCTTGCCGAGAATCGCCGCTTGGGTCTTGTACCGAATATCCTCACGCAGTTTGCGCAGCTCAAGGCGCAGCGTGAGCAAAGTGTTGACGTAGAAATGGTGTCGCCTTTTGAAGTGCCTGATGCGGTCCGAGATCGTATTGCCCAGGCACTCGGCAAACGCTTGGACTGCGAAGTGGTTGTAAGCACCAGTATCGATAGCAGCCTTTTAGGCGGCGTGATGATTCGAGCAGGCGACCTGGTTATTGATGGCAGTGTTCGCGGGCGGCTTAACAAGCTCGCCGAAGCACTGACAAACTAGTTTTTGAGGAACAGATCATGCAGCAACTGAATCCATCTGAAATAAGCGATCTGATTCGCCAGCGAATCGATCAGCTGGACGTCAGCAGCGAAGCTCGAAACGTCGGAACCATTGTTTCGGTCACCGACGGTATTATCCGCATCCACGGTCTCACCGAGGTTATGTACGGTGAGATGATCGAGTTTGACGGCGGCGTTTACGGTATGGCGCTTAACCTCGAGCGCGACTCGGTGGGCGCTGTTGTTCTTGGCGACTACAAAGGTTTGGCCGAAGGCCAGTCTTGTCGTTGCACGGGCCGAATCCTAGAGGTTCCCGTAGGTCCTGAACTTCAGGGTCGCGTTGTTGATGCTCTTGGAACACCGATTGACGGAAAAGGTCCTGTTAATGCAGCTATGACCGACGCACTGGAAAAAGTAGCGCCAGGTGTTATTGCTCGTCAGTCAGTTGACCAGCCTGTTCAGATCGGTCTCAAAGCGATTGATGCCATGGTTCCTATCGGTCGTGGTCAGCGAGAGCTGATCATTGGTGACCGCCAGATTGGTAAGACAGCCATCGCAGTTGATGCGATTATCAACCAGAAAGGCACCGGCATTAAGTGTGTTTATGTCGCTGTTGGTCAGAAGACCTCTTCGGTAGCAGCGGTTGTTCGAAAGCTTGAGGAACACGGCGCGATGGATCACACCATTGTCGTAGCAGCTAACGCATCAGATCCTGCTGCTATGCAGTATCTGGCACCCTTCGCAGGTTGCACCATGGGCGAGTATTACCGCGACCGCGGTGAAGACGCGCTGATTATCTACGATGACCTGAGTAAGCAAGCCGTCGCTTACCGTCAGATTTCTCTTCTCCTTCGTCGTCCACCGGGTCGTGAAGCTTATCCCGGGGATGTGTTCTATTTGCATTCACGTCTTTTGGAGCGTGCAGCCCGTGTTAATGCCGACTACGTAGAGAATTTTACGGATGGAGCCGTTAAGGGGAAAACGGGCTCACTGACGGCTTTGCCTGTAATTGAAACCCAGGCAGGTGATGTATCGGCCTTCGTACCGACCAACGTAATTTCGATTACCGATGGTCAGATCTTCCTCGAAACAGACATGTTTAACTCGGGCGTTCGTCCCGCGATGAACGCGGGTATTTCTGTATCGAGAGTGGGTGGTGCTGCGCAGACCAAGGTTATTAAAAAGTTGTCCGGTGGTATTCGTACGGCACTTGCACAGTATCGTGAGTTGGCGGCGTTCTCGCAATTCGCGTCTGATTTGGATGAAGCCACTAAGGCCCAGCTGGATCACGGTGAGCGCGTAACCGAGCTCATGAAGCAAAAGCAGTACTCACCGCAAAGTATCGCGGAAATGGGTCTCGTCCTGTATGCCGCTAACGAAGGGCATTTGCGGGATGTAGAGGTCGAGAAGATCGGTGACTTCGAGTCTGCGCTGCTTTCCTATGCGCACGCTGAGCATGGCGAGCTCATGCAGAAGGTTGTCGAGTCCGGTGATTACAACGACGAGATTGCGGGTACCTTCGAATCACTGATTCAGACCTTTAAGTCTACACAGACGTACTGAATCCGGAGACTTACTAATGGCAGCCGGTAAAGAAGTCCGCACCAAGATCACGAGTATCCAAAGTACTCAGAAGATCACTAGTGCTATGGAAATGGTCGCCGCGAGTAAAATGCGCAAGGCGCAGGACCGTATGGAAGTTGGCAAGCCCTACGCTCGTCGCATTCGTTCGGTTGTAGGCCATATCGCTAACTCGGCACCCGAGTATCGTCACGTATATATGCAAGAGCGCGAGATCAAACGCGTTGGCTTCATCATTGTGTCGACGGATCGAGGTCTGTGCGGCGGTCTGAACATGAACTTGTTTAAGGCCACGATTAGAGCAATGAAGGAGTGGGCCGATCAGGACATAGAGATCGATCTCTCTCTCGTGGGCAGCAAGGCGATTGCGTTTTTCAATAGTTACGGCGGTAACGTTATAGCCGTAGCGCGCGATATTGGCGAAGAGCCTGTACTTGAAGACCTGATTGGTGGTGTAAAAACCATGCTCGATGCCTATGAAGAAGGCAAGATTGATCGCCTCTTCCTGGTAAGCAATGAGTTTGTGAACACGATGACCCAAACGCCGACCGTGGAGCAGATTCTTCCACTGCAGGCTGAAGACAGTGAAGAAATGAAACATCACTGGGATTATATCTATGAGCCCGAGGCGCGCGACCTTTTGGAAGGCTTGCTGACTCGTTACATAGAGTCTCAGGTTTATCAGGCGGTTATTGAAAATGCCGCTTGCGAGCAAGCCGCCCGGATGTTGGCAATGAAGAACGCGACCGACAACGCTGGCGATCTCATTGATGAACTCCAGTTGATTTACAACAAGGCCCGCCAGGCTGCGATTACTCAAGAACTTTCTGAGATCGTCAGTGGCGCGGCTGCTATCAGTTAAAGAGAAGAGGAACACACATGAGTAGCGGACGAGTCGTACAGATCATCGGCGCGGTAATCGACGTGGAATTTCCCCGTGATTCTGTGCCGCAGGTTTATGACGCGCTGAAAATCACAGAGAAAGACATCACTCTGGAAGTTCAGCAGCAGCTTGGTGATGGTGTGGTTCGCACGATCGCCATGGGTTCCTCCGAGGGACTGTCCCGCGGATTGGATGTGGCCAATACGGGCGCACCCATCGCAGTTCCCGTCGGTGGTGAGACTTTGGGTCGCATCATGGACGTACTGGGCAACCCCATCGATGAGCGCGGCCCTATCGGTGAGCAGGAGCGCGCATCTATTCACCGCGCCGCGCCTACTTACGAAGAGCTATCAGCTTCTGATGATCTCCTCGAAACAGGCATTAAGGTAATCGACCTGGTTTGTCCATTCGCCAAAGGCGGTAAGGTCGGACTCTTTGGTGGTGCGGGTGTTGGTAAGACCGTCAACATGATGGAGCTGATTAACAATATCGCGCTGCAGCACTCAGGACTGTCGGTATTCGCTGGTGTAGGTGAGCGTACTCGAGAAGGTAACGATTTCTACTATGAGATGCAGGAATCGAAGGTTGTCGACATCGAGAACCCGTCAAACTCCAAGGTAGCTATGGTCTACGGCCAGATGAATGAGCCACCTGGAAACCGACTCCGTGTAGCCCTTACGGGTTTGACCATGGCCGAGAAATTCCGCGACGAAGGGCGTGACGTTCTTTTGTTCGTAGATAACATTTACCGTTATACGCTGGCGGGAACCGAAGTTTCGGCACTACTGGGGCGTATGCCATCGGCGGTTGGCTATCAACCAACACTGGCTGAGGAAATGGGAGCGCTTCAGGAGCGTATTACGTCCACGAAGACCGGCTCTATTACGTCTATTCAGGCGGTATACGTACCGGCCGATGACCTGACAGACCCTTCGCCTGCCACAACCTTTGCTCACCTTGATTCCACTGTTGTATTGTCACGAGATATTGCCGCAAAAGGTATTTATCCCGCGGTAGATCCTTTGGATTCCACGTCCCGCCAGCTAGATCCACTTCTGATTGGTAATGAGCACTACGACGCTGCTCGTGGCGTTCAGAATGTTCTTCAGCGTTACAAAGAGCTTAAGGACATTATCGCTATTTTGGGCATGGACGAGCTGTCGGAAGAAGACAAGCAAACTGTTGATCGTGCTCGTAAAATTGAGCGTTTTCTCTCACAGCCTTTCCACGTGGCGGAGATCTTCACCGGTGCACCCGGAAAGTATGTGTCTCTGAAGGATACGATCTCAGGCTTTAATGCGATTCTGGCTGGCGAATACGATCACCTGCCAGAGCAGGCGTTTTACATGGTTGGCAGCATTGATGAAGCTGTTGAGAAAGCTAAGAACCTGTAAATCGCTTTTCGCTGAGAATCTGAGGTAGAGAGTATGGCC
Organism: Congregibacter brevis; assembly: GCF_045689245.1. Lineage (GTDB taxonomy): Bacteria > Pseudomonadota > Gammaproteobacteria > Pseudomonadales > Halieaceae > Congregibacter > Congregibacter brevis. The sequence goes on from NZ_CP136865.1 coordinate 578,831, forward strand.
ATGACTATCCATTGCGACATTGTCAGTGCTGAGGAAGAAATTTTCTCAGGTCTGATTGAGTCGCTGGTCGCAACCGGCGAAGTCGGTGAGCTGGGCGTGAACTATGGTCACGCGCCACTGCTGTCGTCGCTGATTCCTGGTCCCGTGCGCATCACTCTGCAAAACGGTGAAGAGCAGGTCTACTATGTGTCCGGTGGTTATCTTGAAGTACAGCCCGGCGTTGTCTCTATTCTTGCAGATACAGCAATGCGAGCTGATGACGTTGATGAGGCTGCAGCCGAGGAAGCACGACGAGATGCGGAGCAAGCACTAGCCAATCAAACTGGTGACTTTGACTACGGTCGTGCGTCGTCGCAATTGGCCGAAGCGGCTGCGCAGTTGGCTACGCTGCGTAAGATGCGTAACCGCGCGGGTCGTGGCAGCTAAGCCAACCTAACCGGTCACCTTGAAACCTCGGCAATGCCGGGGTTTTTTGTTTTAGGGCCATAGGCTGAGGCGGAATGCACTATCCCGTCTTCAGGCTGTGAACTGGTCGGTATTAGTCGCGTTGTAAACCACTGCCCAGTGGGTACTATCAACCCACGGAATTTTTGAATAAGGCCGGATCTCCGGGCTATCTCTATGAAGCTTGAAGTCGTTATTTTGGCTGCGGGTCGGGGGACGCGTATGCGCTCCAATTTGCCTAAGGTGTTACATCCTTTGGCGAGTCGGCCGTTGCTTGCCCACGTTCTCGATAGCGCACGTACCTTGATGCCTGTCCGCATACATGTAGTTATTGGTCATGGTTCGGAGTTGGTTCGTGAGGCGCTGGATGCCAAGGACCTTGTCTGGGTCCTGCAAGAAGAACAATTGGGCACAGGCCATGCGGTGCTCCAAGCCATGCCTGGTATTGATGTCGACTCTACGGTCTTGGTTCTGTACGGCGATGTACCTTTGCTGCGAGCTAGTACTTTAGAGGGCCTTATTGATAACTCTCCTGCCCTGCTTACTGCCAACCTCGAGGACCCTGACGGTTATGGTCGCGTATTGCGCGACAGTGCCGATCAATTGCAGGGTGTGGTGGAGCATAAGGACGCGTCGGATGAACAGCGCGCTGTTTGCGAAATTAATACAGGAGTCCTCGCATACCCGGCAGCGTTGTTGGTGGAGTATTTACCCCGTGTTGGCAACGCCAATGCGCAGGGCGAGTACTATCTCCCCGACATTTTGTCTATGGCTGTGCAAGAGGGTCATTGTGTCGCCGCATTACGCGCTAGTGAAGCCAGTGAGGTGATGGGGATCAATGACCGTGTACAGCTTGCAGAGGCCGAGACCGTTTATCGTCAGCGAGCCGCAGAAGCACTTATGCTCGCGGGAGTTTCTCTCGCTGACCCTACGCGTATTGATGTTCGAGGTAGTCTGAGTTGTGGTCGTGATGTGTCTATTGATGTGAACTGCGTGTTTGAGGGTGAGGTTACTCTCGGTGAAGGAGTCCGTATCGGACCCAATTGCCTTGTGAGGAACAGCACTATCGCTGCAGGTACAGAAGTTCAGGCCATGAGTCATATTGACGACAGCGATGTAGGTGACAGCTGTTCCGTGGGGCCTTATGCGCGCCTGCGGCCTGGAACAACGCTCGCCAAGGGCGCCCGTATTGGCAACTTTGTGGAAACTAAAAAAGCGCTCATCGGCGAGGGCAGTAAAGTAAATCACCTCAGCTATGTGGGCGATGCTGAGCTCGGCGACGGCGTGAATGTCGGTGCAGGGACTATTACCTGTAACTATGACGGTGTTAACAAACACAAAACGAGTTTGGGAGACGGCGTTTTTGTGGGCTCAAACAGTACTCTGGTGGCGCCCCTTGAGGTCGGCGCTGGCGGCTTTGTTGCTGCTGGCTCCACCGTAACCAGAGATGTTCCGGAACGCACGTTGGGTGTTTCGCGCGCCAAACAGCGAAACATCGACGGGTGGCAGACACCCAAGCAAAGAGCAGACGACGAAAAAAACCAGGCTCAGGGAGACTGATCCATGTGTGGAATTGTGGCTGCGACAGCGCGGCGTGAAGTATCAGAAATTCTACTCGAGGGCCTGAGGCGTCTCGAGTACCGCGGTTATGACTCTGCGGGTATGGCGTTGATCGACAACGAGCATCGATTACAGCTTCATAAGTATCAGGGCAAGGTTGCGGCTCTTGAAGAGGCACAAGCGCTAAATCCAATTCTTGGTTGTACCGGTATCGCTCACACACGCTGGGCGACGCATGGACAGCCTTCGGCTGCGAACGCGCATCCGCATATTTCAGGGCAACGTGTCGCGGTAGTACACAACGGCATCATCGAAAACCATCAGGCCTTGCGCGAAGAACTTAGAGATGACGGCTACGATTTTGTCTCGGCGACCGACACTGAAGTGATTGTTCACTTACTCCACAGGTCAGTGGAAGAAGGAAATAGTTTACTTGAGGCTATGCAGTCTACGGTGTCGCTTTTAAATGGCGCTTACGCTTTGGCGGCGATTGATACCCAAAACCCAGAAGAGGTAGTTGCCGCTCGATCGGGTAGCCCGCTTGTGGTTGGCGTTGGAATCGGTGAACACTTTCTTGCCTCCGACACCATGGCCCTTCGCCAGGTAACCGACCGTTTTATCTACCTTGATGAGGGTGATCTGGTTGTCTGTAGCGCAGCTGGGCTTGCCATTTACGACGGTGACGGAGAACCTGTTCAACGGGAAATGAAGCAGATTTCCGGCAGTATCGAGGACTCTGATCTCGGCGACTTTGAACACTACATGCTCAAGGAAATTTATGAGCAGCCACAAGCGCTGGCGGCGACATTTGCTAAGGCTATCGATACAAAAATCGATGACAGTATTTTTGGTGAGGCCGCTTCGGCGGCGTTTGCAAAAACACAGGCGGTGCAGATTGTTGCTTGCGGAACGAGTTATCACGCAGGTCTCGTTGCTCGATACTGGCTAGAAGACATTGCTGGGACTCCCTGCCAGGTCGAAGTTGCTTCAGAGTTTCGTTATCGGAAGCGTGTTTCTCATCCGGGCACCTTACTGGTCACGATTTCTCAAAGTGGTGAAACCGCCGACACGCTGGCGGCCCTTCGTCACGCAGATCCCGATGAGTTTGTCGCCAGCCTTGTCATTGCAAACGTGGATAACAGTTCTCTGGTTCGAGAGAGCGATATGGCGTTCTTAACTCGGGCGGGTATAGAGATAGGCGTTGCGTCCACCAAGGCATTCACGACGCAGCTAGTCGCATTTTTAATGCTTGCGGTAGCGCTGGGTCGTCACCGAGGGTTAAGTGCTGAAAGGGAGCAGCAACTGGTAAGCGGTCTGACCGCGCTGCCAGATTTGGTTAAGCAGACCTTGAAGATTGACCCGCAGATTGAAGCAATGTCCGCTTCCTTCATTCAGAAGCATCACGCGCTGTTTCTTGGTCGGGGAATTCAGTACCCCATTGCTATGGAGGGGGCGCTGAAGCTCAAGGAGATTTCTTACATTCATGCTGAGGCTTATCCGGCAGGTGAGTTAAAGCACGGCCCTCTCGCGCTGGTGGATGCTGATATGCCCATTGTCGCTGTTGCACCGAATGACGACCTTTTGGACAAGCTAAAATCTAATCTTGAAGAGGTTCGCTCCCGTGGGGGCGAGTTGTATGTGTTCGCAGATGTTGATGCAGGGTTCAAAGATGAGCCTGGCGTTCATGTACTGGCTATGCCGCATACTCCCGAGATACTGCAGCCGGTGATCTACACCGTGGCGTTACAGTTGTTGTCCTATCATGTCGCATTACAAAAAGGGACAGACGTAGATAAGCCTCGGAACCTGGCAAAGTCCGTGACTGTGGAATAAAGCACCCACAGCGTTGTGATCGTGCGCTACTAAAAGAAAGTGGGGCGATTTCTAGCAAACACTTTTGCAAGGTGAGAAAAAGGGGGCGCAAGCCCCCTTCCCTTAAAACGCATTAGTTGTTTGCATAACGCGTTGTTGTCGCTACTGAGGCGGGACTAATCTTCAGCTTCAAACCAACGGTAACAAAGACCTGCTAACAATGCGCCTCCTAGCGGGGCAAGCCAGAACAACCACAACTGTGAGATTGCCCAGCTACCCTGAAACAACGCAACACCGGTACTGCGAGCAGGGTTTACCGACGTGTTTGTGATGGGGATGCTGATTAGATGGATTAGCGTCAGTCCCAACCCAATCGCAATGGGGGCAAATCCTGTGGGCGCGCGCTGATCGGTGGCTCCCAAAATAATCATTAGAAACATAAAGGTCATGACAAGCTCTGTGACCAATGCTGCGGTCAAACTGTATCCACCGGGCGAGTGTTCTCCAAAGCCATTGGATGCGAACCCTGCCGTAACATCAAAACCTGTCTGACCTGTCGCAATCACATACAGGATTGCCGCTCCGGCAACGCCACCTGCAACTTGCGCCGCTACGTAGGGCCCCAGTTCCGCCAACGGGAACCGACCTCCAGACCACAAACCGAGAGACACCGCTGGATTGAGGTGGCATCCCGAGATGTGCCCGATGGCATAGGCCATGGTCAACACCGTTAAACCAAAGGCAAGAGAAACGCCAAGAAGGCCGATTCCCACATCAGGAAAAGCGGCAGCAAGTACAGCACTGCCACAGCCGCCGAGTACCAGCCAAAAAGTACCGATAAACTCCGCTCCGAGTTTTTTAGTTAATTTCATGAGCATCACCCCCTATGTTTTATTGTTGAACGCTCCGCCATTGTAGAACATCGACGATGCGATGGTTTAGTTGTAAAGCTTGCGTTGCCTAGTTGCGAGCAAGGTTGTCGTAGTGCACGCGACGGCCACTAAAGGGTAGATTGTGAGCTTCGTTGTAGCGGGAGTCGGGCTTGTTTATCTCAAACAACGACCCCCAACAGCTGTGTGCCGTTAATAGCTTCTGCAGCGCTTCCTCATCTTCAGCACTCATTGCTATCGCTTTACGCTGAAGCTCTTCCAGGCACCAAACACGGTACTGCGATACTGGTACGTTTCGATACTGAACACCCTGAATGACGGGATCGAAGCGCTCTTTTCTAGCCTGCCACGCAAGTGCATTTGCATTCAGGTACGGGAGGTAGGCCTCACCGATATCATCGAGTATGGGATGTAAGTCTTCTGGAATTTCATCGACGATTTGCGCGTTTTGCTCGCCCTGCGCATTCCACAAGCGTGCCTGCCAAGCAAATACGCTGGGAGCCCGTAGCCGCATAATGTCTGAAGCGGTAGGATCCTGAGCGAAGTGGCGAAACATCGATGCAAAGAGACCAAAGTCTCCTAAAGTTGGCTTGTCGCCGAGCAGATACGGGCGTTTCGAAAAAACCACTTCGAGTCGATCCAGTGTGTTTAGGTAAATAGACTCAACGTGATCCCAGGTGTTGGCATCAACACCATCTTTCTTAACGTAGTTAACGTGCTGTCGCCAACGAATGTAAGCTCGTTTAATGAAGTCTGGTCCGGGGATCTTGGTATCGAACTCTTCGACGATTTTTCTTGCAAGATGCAAACGAGAGACCCGATAACTCCAGCGGTAGTGCATGGCAGGGCGCCACAACCATTCCTCGAAGTAGTCTTCTAAAAGATGCGACACAAACCCTGTAACAGGATTGTCCGGTACTACCGGGAATGCAGGGTATTGCGTCTCCAGCCAGGCAATCATGGGTGTGGTGTCGGTCATAAAGCGACCATCACTTAGCTCAATCGCAGGCATTTGTTGAGCGCCCGTTTTTTCTCCGAGCATCTGCATTAAGGGAGCGTCCAGCACCACGAAGTCGTGATCGATACCCTTGTATCGAAGGTAGGCCTCCATTTTCCCCGTGTAGTAAGAAACCCGCAGGCCGTATAGCTTGAGTTTTGCCAAGTCGAGTCTCCGATTAACTCCAGTTAGTATGAGTCTCTCACTATCAATCAAGACTTCTCTATGTAGCTCGATGCCGTCATCGCATGATAGGTGGTGTTCTCATAGGGTACCTTTACTGGCTGCGGATCTACTATTTCTATAGGCGTTTCCCTAGCCATGGCAATTTCGAGAGCCATCATCGTAATGTTCACGCTAAAAGACGTGCCCATGAACACGATGCGATCGGCCGCCAGCATTTGTGCCCTTGCTTCTGATATTCTGTACAACTCAGTGTAGTACTCGTCAAAGAGCAGCACGTAGGGTTTGTAGGACTCACCAATAACCGGCTTGTCCTCGATACGAAAAACCGACTTTAAGCTCGCATCCAAAGCACTTTCATCGACGTCATCCCACGGCGTAGCTATCGGGGAAATTTGTTCTGCCATCGCTTGATCGTGGAAGAGGGTCATCTGATCCAGACGACCATGGATAGCGATGAAGTCTTTGTTTCCTGCTTTGCCATCCAAGCCGTCAATATTTTGCGTTATGAGGTTTTTGTCGGCTAACCAGTGATGCACCGTGTTAGGCCCGTGATGCCTATATGTGGCAAAGCGGTGGTAGTACCAGCGCAGAAACTGCAGGCTATCCTGCTCGTACATCGCCCGTGTCGCCATTTCTTGTGGGGTGTAGTTTCGGCTTCCAATGGTCCAAAACCCGTCTTCACCTCGGAAGGTGGGAATACCACTTTCAGCACTAACGCCGGCACCGGTAATGTATAGCGTGGCCATGAAGCTACCTATTAGATGCGTAGGAGCTTAGTTTCTCGCAATCATTGTATGGAGTACCAGCGCCGTTACAAAGGCGATAAGTCCAGCGGCATCGATGCCAACGATGCAACTAAATACAAAACATAGAGAGCGATCATTCTTTTGTACCCGCAAAGAAACTGCGTGTGGCGTCGTTGGCCGGGTAAAAAGCCTCAATGCGCAGTTCGTCTGTAGTGATGTCCTGGGGCGTGCCGAAGGTCGACATTACGGTAAATAGGGATAGCTGCAGCCCGTCTATATCGAGTTCCAGGGGCATCACCGGAAGTAGCGGCTCGGGCGCAGGCGGATTGTCGGGCAATTCCCCCGCACTTCGTATGAGTGCTTCGACATGCGCGATGGTGGACGTTTCCCCCGAAGCAAGCGCTTCACTGCGCAAACGATTAACGAACATCGGCAGGGCAGTCTCCCAGTTGGTGATGTATCGCCGCAGTCCATGGGGTGCGAGCGTGGCCTCAGCCAAATTGAACGTTTCTTTAGTCTCGGTTTGACCCGAATTCGTGTCGACCAGGCTAAACATGAGATCCGCCGCCGCGTTCGCCATCATCCTGTCCCACTTGCGGTTAACTACAACAGCCGGGAACGGCATGTGATGCTCAAGAATAGCTGTCAGCGCTTCACCAACAGGAGCCATATGCGGTTCTTCAAGGCGGGACTCCAGATACTGTGGCGCAAAACCTGCGGCATTGAGCAGCGTATTACGCTCTCTAAGAGGGACTTCCATCGCGTCAGCAAGTCTGAGCACCATTTCGCGGCTGGGCTGGCTACGACCTGTTTCGAGCCAGCTAAGGTGACGTTGGGAAATGGCTGCGGTCTCTGCCAGATGTAGCTGTGACAGATGCCGTCGCTGCCGCCATTGCTTGCACAGATTGGGGAAGGTGCTTAGTGAGGTGTCCATGCACTACTCCGTTGGTTACTGGCGTAACCGTAAACGGAAGCGCCCGCAGCTTTCTCGGAGCACCAGTTTGCCGTGACGGCATGGATTGTTTCAATAACCTCTGAGGTCATTGAGTCGCTCCGACCTACGACGCAAGCTACACGCTCCAGCTGACAAAGTTTTTGCTTTTCCAACGGAGAACCCACTATGAACCAACGTAATCTTGCCTTGATCATTCTTATCCCATTTGCTGCCCTGACCACTTGGTCGCTAATGAATGGCGGAATTGCTGGGATCTTTGCCACACATAAAACTCCTGGTGGTTTGCAGGTATTTGTCGATCTGGTAATTGCCTTGCTGTTGCTACTCACGTTTCTTGTTCCTCATGCTCGGGACCGCGGACGAAACCCCTGGATTTGGGTAGTTCTGACGCTCGCCTTGGGGTCATTCGGTCCACTTCTTTATCTCGCCACCGACCGGCCTAAAAACGAGTAGCCCTGCCACTTTGATGCCGCCCATCTGCTGAGACAGCTGCGGCGTATAAAAGGCTATACCGCTACTTGGAAGCTTTTTCATGACAGATTTAGGGGGGGTGCCAGCAGCGCCCAGCAAGAGCTTATTGTTTCTAGAAGCCCGCGCCGCCGTCGATTTTGCGACGATGCTACGTCCGCTGATCAGAGGGGAGAGCCGATCTGTGGCGCAGCAGACAGACAGCCTCACGATAGTGGTTCCCGGTTTTGGTTCAGGAGACGCTTACACCTTGCCTTTGCGTCGCTTCCTGAAGCAAAACGGCGTGCGTTCAGAGGGTTGGGGCTTAGGAACAAACTTGGGTGGCAGTAACCTACGCCACACGCAGGAGGATTTATCACCGCGCTGGGATTTTGAGTATCGCGAGGAATACCGTGGTGAAGTCGCCGTCCCCTTTTTGATTGATCGATTTTACGACGCGGTTGTGGCCCGTCACACTGCAACAGGCAAGAAAATTTCTTTGGTTGGTTGGAGTCTCGGTGGCTTTGTGGCTCGAGAGGTTGCCCGCGAGTTGCCGGGCGTCGTGGATAAGGTTGTGACGATGGGTTCTCCCCTCATTGGAGGGCCCAAATACACCGTAGCGGCTTCTGTTTTTCGCCGCCGCGGAACTGATCTCGACTGGATTGAAGCGGAAATAGCTCGCCGTGAAGAAACCGCCCCGCCGATCAGCCAGCCCATTACCGCGATCATTAGTAAGACAGACGGCATCGTGGATTGGAATGCTGTTTATGATCACAAAAGCCCAAAGGTAAGACATATCGAGGTCGATGCATCCCACCTGGGTATGGGATTTAACACAGAGATTTGGTCCTACGTGCTGGGCGCGCTTCTGAGCCGTGATCAGGACAAACCCGCCTAGCCATGCGTGTCTGCGAGTTTTTCTGCGACCTGACCCACAAATTCCTTTCTTCACAGTAGTCACAACGGGAAGCGCTTCGTTAGGGTACGAGCACTAGTTTGATTTGTATGGCGTTTTTTCGAAAACACCATAGTTGTGATTGGAGATTCTGTGAAATATACGGTGATAGACGCGCCTTTCACTGCGTGCCGCGATCAGCCTTTTAGTAAGCAGGAACAGGCGACCGTGTCTGCAATTTGTAATCGCGTTGTTCGGGTGCTTGGTCTTCAGGACCGCGATGGCTTGCAACGAGATCTGGCGATTGTTCAGGCAAACTGTCCCATCGATCTCGATGCTTTGGCTGCTGCTTCTGAGAAGGTCTTCATGGAAGAGCTTCTGTCTATTGTGGATTCCACAGATCGAGCAACAGGCTCTTTGAGAGGTAATTTCAGTTCACGCTTTATGCTGGACGCACCAGGACTTACACTCGTCTGAAGTGTTGAAGGCGAACAATTGATGAGTGAACTGCTCACGTACACCGGGGGCTGCCATTGCGGAGAAGTCCGTTTTTCTGTCCAGGCACCAAACGCGGTTGAGCTGGAGCGATGCAATTGCTCTATTTGTAGCAAAGGCGGTTATCTACACCTCATCGTGCCCGCATCGCGCTTTAGCCTGCTTAAGGGTGAGGAACGTTTAAGTTGCTATACCTTCAATTCCGGCGTCGCCAAGCATTACTTTTGCAGTCATTGTGGCATTAAGCCGTACTACATCCCACGCTCCAATCCTGACGGAGTAGACGTGAACGTGAACTGTCTCGACAAGAAGCCAGAGTACGTGACGATCGTAGAGTTCGATGGGGATGACTGGGAAGCCAATGCCCACAAGCTTGCGCACAAGTCCAAAGAGTAGGTATCCGAGAACCACTAGCAAAAAGCGCTGACGTGCAGCGCTTGAACAACCTTGTTAAGGCATTAAGAGCCCGCGGGCGTTTCTACTTATTTGCCGCTTTGTACGCTCGCAGGGCAACATTGAATGCTTCTGCTACTTCTTCTTCAGCTGATACGGCAGCATTGTAAGCGTCGATAGACTTTGCATAGTCTGCACGGGCTAAAGCTTGTGCATCACTGTCTTGCAGGTTCTTCGCATCAGCCTCTGCTGTGGCAGATTTGGCCTCCAGGCATTGCATGTACTCCATGTTGCTTGCCTGAAATGCCTTCACCGCCTTCTGACCTGCAAGCATTGCTTCCATAGACGCTGCCGAGCCATCCAGCGCTTCGGGCTGGGCGGGTTGTTGGCACATGTCTTGTGCTAATGCTGCTGTTGAAATCGCCAAAGTACCGCCAAGACAAACACTCAATGCGGCAACACGGAGCATCGGAAACTGAAGACGGTGAGATTCGATAACTTTCCTTTTCATCATGTTTTACCTGTGCTGTTCAGTTTTTCCCTACCCACAACCTGGGGAGTTGATATTGTCTCTCCAGAGCCGTTGCAACCCGCTCGGCAGAGTCCTGATCTGCGAGTCCAATCACCCGCACGCGATACAAAGTCTTACCTGCAGCCGTGGCTGTTTGTACCACTACACTGCCGCTTTCCACGGTCAGTTTGTTTGCCCAACGCTCAGCAATACCTCGGTCGGCATAGGAGCCAAAATTGACAAACCAAGGACCTTTGGGCGCCACGGCATTGCCCGAAGACGCTGAACGACTTGCTGCACTCTTCTTTGCGGCGGCTTGTTCAGCAGCCAGTTGAGCTGCGCGATCGGCTGCCGCTTTAGCCGCGGCTTCTTGGGCTAGTTTTTCAGCAGCCGCACTAGCTTTGGCAGCCTCGAGTGATTCAAGTTCCTCCAATCGTTGCGACAAGGCGTCATTCTCTGCGGTTAAAGCCTCTAACTCTGTACTGAGCGATTCATTCTGCAGTTGCATCTGTCGTTGCCGCTCTCGCTCGGTTTCAGCCTCTTCTGGGCTGACGGTGGTGGCAAGCTTGGCTTGAAGATCTCGAATCTCCGCCTGCATCTCGCTGCGCTGCTGCATGACACCAAAACCACCGACAGCGAGTAAAAGAAGCGCTACTGCGACAACGGCGAGCATTCCCAAAGGAAGGGAGCGATCTTCTTTTTCCTCTACGTTTCCGGAGGCGGGTATTGCCGGCACGGGGGCTTCCTCATCATCTGCGTGCATTGTCGTTGTGTTGAGACTTGTGTCCTCAGCTGTGTCGAAAGGACCAGCCTTTTCTACACTGCTTTCCGCCATCGTTGTACCTACTCCGATCGATGTATCGAAATCGTCTTCATAGGCATCTACCACGGGTAGCTCTTCTTCCTCGGGTGGGTCGAGGTCGTTTAAAAAGTCATCGACAAACTCTTCTTCAAAATCTTCCTGCTCTTCAGAAAAGGCCTCCTTTTGCCCAACAAGTGATTCCTCGATGTAATCCTCATCGTCACCGACCTCCGGAACTTCGGGTTCAAGGGGCTCTTCGTCGTAGAAGGGTGCTTCTTCAGCCATTTCGTCTACGGACGGCGCCTCAGGAACATTAGGCTCTTCATCCCCTGGCACTGAATCGGGCACCCCGTAATCCTCTACTCCACTTAGGCCATTTTTAAAGCCCTCTTCCGGGGCTAGGTCGTCTCCATCAGACACATCGGGTGCATTACTATTCGCGACTTCTTCAGCCGCCGCTTCAAACAACATGTCGCCGTTAACATCGCCGCTTACAGGCTCCGTAGAACTGCTTAGGAAGGCTTCGTCTGATGGTGTTTCGAGGGGCTCGGGTAGATCGCTAATCAAAGGAGCTTGGGCGACAGGTTCAGGAACTTCAGCTCGGAGTTCTGCGGACTCTTTTTGCTGACGGACCTCTGGTAGTTCTTCGAGCGGCACGTCGGGCGAAGGCCAATCCGCAAGCGGGTCATCGAGCTCACTGGCAAACGCCGCGTAACCAGGGTCCGCACTTTCGCAATCGTCTTTTGAATCTGGCAGATCATCGCCATAGTCACGGTCAACAAACGGAGAACTGTTATCGTCATCTCGATCAACGAACATGCTCGGATAATCGTCTTGTTGATCATCAGAGTCCCCACCGCGACGCGGACTGTCATCTCCAGCCGAGTTGCCGATTTCCCGATCTTCGTCTTCTTCTGCCATTACTTTTAGCTACTGGCTATGGGTCGCTATGGATATTAGCAGAGCGAAAGCAGTCACGCTCGCGATTGCCGTTTTCCGTGAGTGACGCCGGCGATGCGGTTAGAATGTGTCTATGGATGTAAGCGATATTTTGACGGGTTTAAACGACGCGCAGCGAGATGCTGTGGCGGCGGAGAGTGGCAATATGCTGGTGTTGGCTGGCGCTGGGTCTGGCAAGACTCGAGTGTTGGTGCACCGTATCGCCTGGTTGATTCGTGCTGAGGGACTATCGCCGCATGCTGTGTTGGCTGTGACCTTTACCAACAAAGCTGCGAGGGAGATGCGCGGGCGCATAGAACAAATGCTGCAGATTCCGACTCATAGTATGTGGGTGGGTACCTTTCATGGCCTCGCGCACCGTTTACTAAAAACGCATTGGAAGGAAGCGCGACTTCCGCAGAATTTTCAGATTCTCGATAGCGACGATCAGTTACGGCTAGTAAAACGGGTCTGCCGGGAGCTACAGCTTGATGAGTCTCGTTGGCCCCCTAAACAGGCCCAGTGGTACATCAATGCCCAAAAAGATGAGGGGCTCCGTGCTGCCCACATCGAGCCGCCTTTGGGCGACCTTTACATAAAGACTATGCTGCGCGTGTACGCGGCTTACGAAGAGGCCTGCGAACGGGGAGGTATGGTCGACTTCGCGGAGTTACTGCTGCGCGCCCATGAGTTATGGCTCAAGGCGCCGGAAGTACTCGCGCACTATCAAGGTCGATTCCGTCAGATACTGGTAGACGAGTTTCAGGACACAAACACCATCCAGTATGCGTGGCTACGGGTATTGGCTGGTGACAAAATCTCTGTCGTCGCTGTGGGTGATGATGATCAGTCTATATATGGCTGGCGCGGTGCGAAAATTGAGAACATTCAGCGGTTCGGTGAGGACTTTGGCGGTACTAAGGTGGTTCGCTTGGAGCAGAACTATCGGTCTACCCAAACGATTCTGCAGGCCGCCAACGGGGTTATCTCAAATAACAGTGGTCGCCTCGGTAAGGAGCTGTGGAGCTCTGGAGAAACCGGTGAGCCTTTACAGCTCTATGCAGGTTTTAACGAGCAGGACGAAGCCCGTTTCATCGTTGAGCAGATAGAAAACTGGGTAAGCAATGGTCAGGCGCGACGCTCTGTTGCCATTTTGTATCGCTCCAACGCTCAATCTCGGGTATTGGAAGAGGCGTTGCTACGCACTGGCTTGCCCTACCGCATTTACGGCGGCCAGCGGTTCTATGAGCGCCTGGAGATTCGAAATGCCATGGCCTACCTGCGCCTGTTGGTAAGCCGAGGTGACGATGCCGCCTTTGAGCGGGTGATCAACACGCCGCCCCGGGGTATTGGCAGTAAGACTTTGGATGTACTGCGCGCTACTGCTCGAGAGCAACAGTGCTCATTGTGGCAGGCGATACAAAGCTGTCAGGAGCACAAGTTATTGCCAGCCCGGGCTTTGACCGCCATGGATGGCTTCCGAGTTCTGGTAGATGAGCTGGATACGCTGACCGACCCCATGACGCTTGAAGAGCTCGTGGATCAGATGGTGCGTCGCTCAGGATTGATTGCCTACCACGAGAAAGAAAAGGGGGAGAAAGGGCTGGCGCGTGTGGAGAACCTTGAGGAACTCGTCAGCGCAGCGCGAACCTTTGTACCCGAAGGTGAAGAGCTGTCGCCGCTGCAGCAGTTTGTGGACAGCGCGGCTTTGGATGCAGGGGAGGGTCAGGCAGACCCCCACGAAGACAGTGTGCAGTTAATGACGCTGCACTCGGCGAAAGGTCTTGAGTTTCCATTGGTGATTTTGGCGGGTATGGAGGAAAACCTCTTTCCCCATCGCATGTCCATTGAAGAACCTGGTCGATTGGAAGAGGAACGGCGACTTTGCTACGTGGGCATTACCCGGGCGATGGAGCGGTTGATCATGACTTACGCTGAAAGTCGCCGCCTGCATGGTAGCGATAGTTACAACCCTCCATCGCGCTTTGTACGGGAGATTCCATCAGAACTCGTGAACGAAGTGAGACTGCAAACCAAAATCAGCAGACCGGTAAGCCAGCTGTCGGGAAGCACTCCAGCCGCTGATACAGGCCTGATTTTGGGGCAGCGGGTATACCACCAGATGTTTGGTGAAGGGGTGGTACTAAACTTCGAAGGCCGGGGCAGTAACGCTCGCGTCGAAGTTAATTTTGCTTCGGAAGGTACCAAGTGGCTGGTCGTGCAATATGCGAAACTGCAGGCGCTGTAAGAGTTGGACTCCTAGGGCAATACAACAATAAAAGGCCAGAGCACGGGCCTGAGGTAAGAACCACATGAGCAAGTCACCGGGTATTAACAAAGAAGCTTTGGCGGTGCTGGTACTAGCAGCAGCGCTCGTTTTACTCCTGGCTTTGTGGGCCTTTGAGCGCGTTGCTTACGATCGCGCTGCGGGTCCCGGTAACGCTGGTGAGCTGGGCCAGGGTGGCGATACCATCGAGTGGAAGTTGGTGACCACATGGCCCAAGAATCTGCCGGGCCTGGGACACACACCCGAAGTCTTCGCCCAAATGGTCCGAGAGATGAGCGCGGGGCGCATGGATGTTCGCGTTTATGGTGCGGGTGAAATCGTACCGGCCTTTGAGGTGTTTGACGCTGTGTCCTCCGGCGTTGCTCAAATTGGTCACGGGGCTAGTTATTACTGGAAGGGAAAAATCCCCTCTTCTGTGTTCTTCACTGCAGTACCTTTTGGCATGACCGCGCAGGAAATGAATGGTTGGCTGCACTACGGTGGTGGGATGGCGTTGTGGGAGGAGATTTACGCTCCCGCGGGACTGGTGCCGTTCGCCGGTGGCAGTAGTGGCGTGCAAATGGCGGGTTGGTTTAACCGAGAGATCAATTCGCTCGAAGACATCAAAGGTTTGCGCATGCGAATTCCGGGCCTGGCTGGTGAAGTATTCAGTGCAGCAGGAGGTGAAGCAGTACGTATTCCCGGAGGCGAGGTGTATACCGCTTTACAGACCGGGGTAATCGATGCGGTCGAGTGGGTTGGACCTTACAACGACCTTGCCCTCGGGCTTCACGAAATAGCCGAGTACTACTACTACCCGGGATGGCATGAGCCTGGCTCGATGCTCGAGTTTATCGTGAACGAAGACGCGCTTAATGCTTTGCCTGATGATCTTAAGGCGATAGTTCGCTACGCAGCACGAGCGGCTAACCAGGATATGCTCGACGAATTTACCGCGCGGAATAACCGGGCGCTTCGGGAAATGATCGAGGTTCATGACGTTAAACTCCGGCGTTTACCCGATGATGTGCTTGCGGCCTTGTATCGTGGCGGTGAAGAAGCCATGGCCAGAATGATTGCCGATGATCCTTTGGCTGCAAAGGTGAACGCGTCGTTTCAGTCGTTTATGAGAGATGTACGTGCGTATCACGAAATATCAGAGCAGTCTTACATCAATGTCCGCAGAGACGTTATGGGCCCATTAATAGACGAGTAAGTGCAGGACCAGCGCTGTTCCCATCCCTATGATCAGCGCACTGCACTCTTTTATCTGGAGCAAGAGTGGCCTCTGAAAACTACCATTTAGTGCAGGTAAATATCGCCCATGCCCTGGCCGAGATGAACGACCCGATTATGGAAGGTTTCGCGTCTCGACTTGATGAGATCAATGCGCTTGCTGAGCGCAGTCCGGGGTTTGTCTGGCGGCTGCAAAGCGACAGTGGCAATGCCACAGATATTTTGGCTTTTGAAGACCCTACCTTGCTCATCAACATGTCTGTGTGGACTAGCGTCGAAGCCTTAGAGCGCTATGTGTATCTAGGTGAGCACATTGCACTGATGCGTCACCGAAAGCAGTGGTTCACGAGACCCAGCGGTCCGCATATGGTTCTTTGGTGGGTTGCGGGTGGGGAAATACCCAGCATTGACGACGCGAAAGCGCGCCTAAAGTTATTGGAGGAACGTGGTCCAAGCATCGACGCCTTTACTTTCAGAGAGCGTTTTCCACCGCCAGACCAGTTCAAGCCCTGAGTGATCAAGCAATAGACGCCGCACACTTTTAGGCAAGTCTCTACGCCGAATGAGCTATAGAGGACTCACCGGTCGTAGGAGGTTCCATAGCGTTAGGCTGCTACTCTATGTATGTGTGATGGTTCGGGTGCGCCGCTGATCATCAATAGCAACGAAGACGAACTCACCTTCTGTTACCTTGATTGGATCTCCATCGTGCGGCGAGTTAATCCATACCTCGACCATGATGCGAATCGATGAGCGCCCGATCTCAATAACATCACAAAAGCAGGATACAACCGCCCCTACGTGAACCGGCGTAATAAATGCCATACCGTCGATGGCCACTGTCGCCACCCTGCCCTTCGCGACCTCTTCAGCGGTGATTGCCCCGGCAAGATCCATTTGCGAGAGGAGCCATCCGCCAAAGATATCCCCGGAGGCGTTGGTATCCTTGGGCATCGCGATGGTTTGTATGGCGAGTTCGCCTTGGGGTAATGGTGTGGAGTCTATGTCGCTCATGATCCGCTGGTTCTGTCGTTAGGGTGAAAGGTTAAGGTGAATTCCAAAGTATCTGCAGCAGTGTAGCCGCCAGCCATAGGCTAGGTATAGCGATTAAAGCTGCGCTGACAACCACGTGGCGAGCTGGGGCCAGACCCAGAGAGCCGCTAGGACCAAAAGCTGAATACAAATAAAAGGTATTACACCGCGATAGATGGCAGATGTGGGCACTGAGTCGGGCGCCACTCCCCGCAGGTAAAAGAGCGCAAAGCCAAAAGGCGGCGTCAGGAACGAGGTTTGCAGATTGATCGCAATCATAATGCCTAGCCATATGGGATCAACGCCCATGAGCAGCAAAATAGGGCCAACAATCGGAACCACAACGAAGGTGATTTCGATGAAATCCAGAACGAAACCAAGAGCGAAGATTACGACCATCACCAGTAAGGTCGCTGAGAAAACGCCCCCCGGTAGGTCGGCAAAGAAAGCCTGAATCAGCTCTTCTCCACCGAAACCTCGAAACACGAGCGAGAACACCGCCGCGCCAATCAAGATCATGAAGACCATGGCGGTGGTTTCCAAAGTACTGGTAACAATTTCTTGCAACTTGTTTTGATTCACCTCGCCGCGCAAAGCCGCGAGTAGCAATGCCCCGGTAGCACCGACCCCGGCTGCTTCTGTGGGTGTAGCCGCGCCTGCGAGTATGGAGCCGAGCACAACGGCAATGAGAATCAGCGGGGGTATCAGGCCATGAAGTAGTTTTCCCCAGGACATAGTTCGGGTTTTAACCGGTGGAACGCTTCCCGGCCGAAGCAATGCCATTCCAAGGATGTAAAGACAGTAAAGGCCCACCAAAAGAAGACCGGGAATGATTGCGCCGACAAATAAATCCCCTACCGAGACAGTTTGGGGGTTAAAGACCTCCAGTTTTAGCTGTGCTTGTTGGTAAGAGCTAGAGAGGATGTCGCCAAGTAGCACGAGCGCGATCGACGGTGGGATTATTTGACCAAGGGTGCCGGTGGCGCAGATAGTGCCCGTGGCGATGCTGGGACCGTAGCCCGCCCGTAACATCGTAGGTAGGGATAGAAGGCCCATAGTTACCACCGTCGCGCCGACAATGCCTGTGCTTGCTGCCAGGAGCATTCCCACCAGAACGACGGAAATAGCTAATCCGCCGGGCAGGCGACCCAATAAAGCGGACATACTCTCGAGAAGTTCTTCGGCGACCTTCGATTTTTCGAGAATCACGCCCATCATCACAAACAGCGGGACTGCGATGAGCGTGACGTTGCTGATGGTGCCAAACAGTCGTCCGGGGAGAGCCTCCAAGAAGGCCGGATCAAAGCCCCCCGCGATGGTGCCCACGGCGGCAAATAGCAGCGCTGTGCCTGCGAGGGTGAACGCTACCGGATACCCGAGCATTAGCAGTCCACAGACTGCGGCGAACATCCACAGTGCAATAGATCCGTCCATCAGCGACTCTCGCGAAGAATAAGGATCTGTGCGTTTCGTAATATGTCTACGAAACCTGCCAGACCAAGGTTTATGGCCA
Organism: Congregibacter brevis; assembly: GCF_045689245.1. Lineage (GTDB taxonomy): Bacteria > Pseudomonadota > Gammaproteobacteria > Pseudomonadales > Halieaceae > Congregibacter > Congregibacter brevis. The sequence goes on from NZ_CP136865.1 coordinate 596,950, forward strand.
TAAGCGGCAAGAGTGTTTTAAGTAGGTACAAGTAGGGGATCCCTCCGGGCTCTGGCGAGCTTTCACGAATTGCCCAAGAGTCGGCGACGTAACCCCAGCTGATTACAAAAATCATCACACAAAGAGGGAGAAGGAAAACAATGCCTCCCAAAGCGTTAATCCAGGCCTTACCTCGATCGCTAAAGCCGCGATAAAAGATATCGACACGCACGTGACTGCCGGACTTAAGGGCATAGGCGACACCCAGCATGAAGAGGCTGCCATGAAGGTAGGTTACGGTCTCCTGCATAGCGATGGAGCCAGTAGAAAACCCATAACGCAGGATGACGATCGCGGCGGTAAGCAATGCCATGGCCAACGCGCACCAAGCGAGCAGTCGTCCGGACAGCAGGGTGAAACGGTCAACCGCCTGTATAAAAGACGCCCAATTAAGCACCGATTTACTGCCTTTCTTAATGCCGGAAGGCGAGGGTATCATAGCCCACCGCGTTCACTCTTCTTTGCGCAAGACCTTGAGAACCCAGCTAAAACGCGAACTAAGAAACACTCCAACAAGCAGTAAGGACAACGACAATGCTGAGCGTTATTTCACCCGCTAAAACTCTGGATTACGAGTCGCCAGTTACCACTCGCAAAGCGACGCAGCCCGAGTTTCTCGAACGCTCCGAGGCACTTGTTGAAGATGCACGGCGGTTGGATCCTATGGATATCCGGTCTCTCATGGGCGTATCCGAGAACATTGCGACGCTCAATCACCAGCGGTTTATGGATTGGCATCGCCCCTTTGATAAGACGAATGCCCGACAAGCCATTCTGGCGTTCAAAGGTGACGTCTACACCGGACTCGAAGCCGAGACAATGAATGCAGCTCAGTTGGCTTACGCGCAGAAGCACCTGCGTATTCTCTCAGGCCTCTATGGGGTCTTGCGCCCTCTCGATCTCATGCAAGCCTACCGACTCGAAATGGGGCTGCGTTTTTCTAATAGCGGCGGCAAGAATCTTTATGATTTTTGGGGTGACGCTCTGACTGTCAGCCTGAACAAGCAGCTGAAGAAGACCGATACTGCCGTTCTTCTAAACCTCGCCTCCAATGAATATTTCAAAGCGGTAAAACCCGGCGCTCTCGATGGCGAAGTCATCACGCCGGTGTTCAAAGATCTCAAAAACGGTAAATACAAAATCATTAGTTTCTTTGCGAAAAAGGCACGGGGACAAATGGCGCGTTACATCGTTGATAAAGAAGTGAACGACGTGGCCGCGCTGAAAAAGTTTCGCGTAGGAGGTTATCGCTACAACGCGGCGGAGTCTTCTGCCCGCGAGCTCGTGTTCACTCGCGATAAAGCGCCCGCTGCCTAACCGCGCGTTATTAAAAGCTCTTAGCAACCCCCATAAACGTTAAACAGGTATTCCCGAATGAGCGCACAAACATCGACCCACCAGGTGGTCATTATTGGCGCGGGCATGTCTGGCTTGTGCATGGGCATAAAGCTTCGCGAGCGCGGTATCACGGACTTTGTGATCCTGGAGAAGTCCCCCCAGGTCGGAGGCACCTGGTATGACAACACCTATCCAGGCGCCTGTTGCGATGTAGCGTCGGTCCTTTACAGCTACTCTTTTGCTCCCAACCCCGATTGGTCCCACAAGTTCTCGCCTCACAATGAAATCAGGGCCTATTTCCAGCGCTGCGCCGAAGAGTTTGGTTTGCTCTCGCACCTTCGTTTGAGTACCGAAGTTGATCAGGCTCAATGGCAAGAGGACGCAGGGCTTTGGGAAGTGAAACTTGCTAATGGTGAAAAGCTGCTTACCCGGAGTTTGGTGAGTGGTTTGGGGCAGCTCAACGTACCCAATATTCCTGACTTTGCCGGACGGGATAGTTTTGCGGGACATAGCTTTCACTCCGCGCGCTGGGACCATGATTATGATTTGAGCGGTAAGCGAGTGGCGGTGATTGGAAACGCGGCGAGTGCCCTGCAGTTTATCCCTCACATAGCGAAGCAGGTTGAGCAGCTTCATGTGTACCAGCGCAGTGCAAACTATGTGATCAAACGCAATGACCGCGCGTACCAAGACTGGGAGAAGTGGGTCTTTCGGAACGTGCCACTGGCTCAGAAAGCGGTCCGCGCAATGATCTATCTGCGCGGAGAGTGGCTTTTCTATCCGGTACTGCGCAACAGTTCTACCTGGCTTCTTAAGCAATGGGAGAAGTGGTGCAAGGACTATCGCGAAGAAGAAGTGAAGGATCAGGAGCTACGGGACAAGCTCACGCCGGACTACCGTCTGGGCTGTAAACGCATTCTTATCTCAGATGATTTTTTTGGCGCTTTCGTTAGAGACAACGTAGAGCTGGTTACCTCACCAATTACCGGTATGGACGAAGAAGGAGTGCGAGCCGAGGACGGCACGGACCGCCCCGTGGACGCGATTATCTATGCGACGGGATTTAATACTTCACAAATGCACAGCGCCGTTGAGTTTAAGGGCGTGAATGGATTGTCGTTGCAGGATGCCTGGCGCGATGGTGCGGAGGCCTATCGCGGCGTATGTACCCACGGTTTTCCGAATTTCTTTATGCTCTATGGCCCCAACACCAATCTGGGCAGTAACTCGATCATCTTTATGGTGGAGCGACAGGTCGACTACGTTGTTGATTGCATAGACAAGTTGCTCAGCCACGAGCTCCGCGCGATTGATGTTAACGAGAACGTTCAGATGGCCTATAGCGAGCGCATGCAGGGCGAACTTGCGCAGACGGTATGGGTGGCGAGCTGTGAGAGCTGGTATAAAAATGCGGCGGGTAAAGTGACCAACAACTGGCCCCGTTCCACCCTCGCCTATCGATGGCATATGCGAAGCCCTGACTTTGCCGATTTCGATATGCGTGTTTGACAGTGCTGGACCTACCGTTTTCCCAGGCCGCGGAAAACAACCGCGAACCTATCCTTCATGAGCTGCGGCGCTTACTGGCCGATGCCCAGTCAGTGCTGGAAATCGGGTCTGGTACGGGGCAGCACGCCAGCGCGTTCGCGGCGGCTATGCCGCATTTGCGTTGGCAGCCCAGCGAACATTCGCAGTCCCTGGCTACACTTCGGCCCCGTTGCGAGTGGGTAGCGCTGGACAACCTTCTGCCGCCGGTCACGGTGGACATTTGCGAAACCCCCTGGCCTGAACCCTGGCCAGATGCGATTTACACCGCGAATACCCTGCATATTGTGTCGGAGGCTTTGGTCGAGGCGTTTTTTGCCGCTTGTAACGCTCAGGGTACAGCCGATTCCTTGGTGTTGGTTTATGGGCCGCTTAACTACGGGGGTGAATTTACATCGGAGTCCAATGCGAACTTTGACCTTTGGTTAAAAGACCGCGACCCCAACAGTGGTATTCGTGACTTTGTATGGTTGGACTCTCTGGCAAGCGCAGCTGGTTATCGACTTCTGGAAGATATTTCGATGCCTGCTAACAATCGTTTAGTAGTATGGAAGATGGACAGCGCTTAGCCATCCATTACGCTGCGACCTGTCCTTTAAACTTTTGCTGGGAAGGAATTGATAATGAGCATGCTAAGAAACTTTTTCTTGTCACTAAGCTTGCTGCTATTGAGCAATGGCGCGGTGTTTGCAGACAGCACCGACCCCTTGCCCTCTTGGAATGATTCCCAGTCCAAGCAATCGATCATGGCATTTGTAGAAAGCGTTACGCGCAGTGACTCTTCTGACTTTGTACCCGTAGCGGAGCGAATCGCAACCTTTGACAATGACGGCAACCTTTGGGCAGAGCAGCCGATGTACTTTCAGCTCTTCTTTGCCATCGATCGAGTCAAAGCCTTGGCAGAAGAGCACCCGGAGTGGAGGACCGAAGAGCCTTTTGCGTCTCTTCTTGCGGGTAAGCTGGAAGCGGCCCTCGCCGGTGGCTTGGAATCGGTTCTGAAGATTGTCATGGCTAGTCACGCGGGAATGACTACTGAAGAGTTCGAGGTGATCGTGAGTGAGTGGTTGGAGACCGCACGGCACCCCGTGACCAAGCGCCCGTACACGGAAATGGTGTATCAGCCCATGCTCGAGCTTTTGGACTATCTGCGCGCCAACGACTTCAAGACTTTCATCGTGTCGGGGGGCGGTATTGAATTTATGCGGCCCTGGACTGAGCGAGTGTACGGAATACCTCCCGAGCAGGTCGTGGGTAGCAGTATCAAGACTGAGTTCGAGATGGAGGACGGTAGACCTGTTCTCAGACGCTTGGCTGAGATCGACTTCATCGATGACAAAGAAGGTAAGCCCGTGGGGATTCATTCGCATATCGGCCGCCGGCCAATTTTTGCTTCAGGCAATTCCGATGGCGACCTTCAGATGTTGCAATACACGGCTGCGGGTGACGGCCCGCGAATGATGCTCTACCTCCACCACACCGATGCAGAGCGAGAGTGGGCCTACGATCGGGAATCAAGTATTGGAAAGCTTGATAAAGGTCTCGATGTGGCTGCGGAAAAAGGCTGGACCGTTATAGATATGGCCCAGGACTGGAGCACCGTTTTTCCCGCGGAAGTTAAGTAAGAGTCTCGTTATCCGGGGTCTCTTTGAAGGGGAGAAGGCCCATGGCGTCTTTGCGATACCCCTCTACATGCACCTGTTCCTCTCGGGTGAAGCTACCCACAGCATCATCCAGCTCGGCCTGCGCTACCCAGTGACAGGACAGTGTTGTCGTTGGTTCAAACCCCCGCTGAATTTTATGCTCGCCTTGAGCGCCAGGATCAAAGCGCTTTAGCCCATGACGAATGCAATAGTCGATGCCTTGGTAGTAGCAGGTCTCGAAGTGCAGACAGTCGTACTCGCGGCTACAGCCCCAATAGCGTCCGTACAGAGTTTCGCCATCGCAAAAATACAGTGCTCCTGCCACCGGAGAGCCGTCTTTTTCGGCGAGGGCCATAAGAACTTGCTCGCCCATGTTCGCCGCTACGTCCAGGAAAAACTCCCGCGTCAGATAGCCGCCATGACCACTGCGCTTGGCGTAGGTCATTTGATAAAACCGGTGGAAAACCGACCAGTCTTCTTCACTCAGCTCCGTTCCGTTTCGCATGCTCAGGCTTAGTCCCTGCTCCTCAATGCGACGGCGCTCTTTGCGCAAAGACTTTCGCTTGCGGCTGGAGAAGGTACTGAGAAAGTCGTTGAAGTCGCTGTAGCCACGGTTATACCAATGGAACTGCACCTGATGCCGTGTGTGTAAGCCTGCTGCAGCAAGAGCGTCTGCATCTTTTTCTTGAGGAAACAGCACGTGCCAGGAAGATGCCCCTAAGCTCATCGCAAGCTCAGGCATGTGTTGTTTCAAAGTGGCCCATATCACTGCAGGATCAAGGTCGTCCGCATGGAGTAAGCGAGGTCCCGTGGCGGGGGTAAAGGGGACCGCTGTCACTAGCTTTGGATAGTACTCCAGACCCATACGGCGCCAGGCGTCTGCCCAGGCCCAGTCGAAGACATACTCGCCGTAGGAGTGGCTCTTTAACCAGGATGGCAGTATCGCCAAGGTACGCTGTCCATCTTTTAGGCGAAGGTGTGCGGGAGTCCAACCCGCTGCTGGCGTAGTGCAATCCGCTTGCTCTAGTCCCAGGAGAAAACTGTGACGTAAAAAGGGATAGTCAGACCTGCAAAGTGCATCCCACTCCGTCGCGGATACTTCTGCGACAGAGCCTAGGACCTCGATGGTGAGGCTCATCGCGTTTTTAGTCTCAGGTGTGCAGAGCGTAGTGGGCAGCGATCCCAAGGAAGATAGTCATTCCTACCCAGTTGTTGTGCAAAAATGCGCGGAAACATGCTGCCTCTTCGCGTTCACGAATCAAGTACAGGTGATAGCCAAACAAGCCAGCGGTGACCAGCAAAGCGAGATAGTAGGGCCAGCCTAGACCGAACTCCCTTCCCGCCAGAACCAGCGCTGTGAGGCACAGTACTTGTAATACGGCGATAACACTGCGGTCGGATTCCCCGAAAAGAATAGCTGTACTTTTTATTCCGATCTCAAGATCGTCTCTGCGATCCACCATGGCGTATTTGGTGTCATACACCACAGTCCAAAGCACACTGCCGGTAAAAAGAAGCCACAGCGCAGGCGGCAAGCTGCTCTGCTGCGCAGCAAAGGCCATGGGGATCGACCAGGAAAACGCCAGACCCAAAACTACCTGCGGTAGATGAGTGTAACGCTTCATCAAGGGATAGCAGGACGCAAGCAATAAAGCGGGTATAGACAGGAGTATGGTCATGAAGTTGGTCATGAGTACCAGACCAAAGGCCATCAGACAGAGCACTGCAAAGAAGGCCAGCGCCTCACCCACAGTGACGTCTCCCGTAACCAGGGGTCGATTGCGAGTGCGCTCGACGCTTCCATCCAGGTTTCTGTCAGCCAAGTCGTTGATGATGCACCCGGAGGAACGCATGAGGATTGTCCCCAGCCCGAAAATCACTAGAAGCTTCAGGTCCGGGACCCCTTCAGCAGCAATCCACAGCGCCCATAAGGTGGGCCACAGTAGTAACAAGGTGCCAATAGGTCGGTCCCAGCGTATCAGTTGTAACAACGCCGAGAACTTGCTCACTTGTTTAGTGGCAGGAGAGGTGGTGGTGCTCATGGATCGGTTGTTGTCTCTTTATCAAGTAAGCGTCAGGCTCGTTTGCAACCAATTGTAACGCTGACTTGGCCGCGCCGGGAGCGGTGCAGAGGTGTTGCTGCACTCCAGCGGGGAAATCCTTCAAGAAAAACCTCGCTGACCAGCATAGGCTTAGCGGCGACCTGAAAACAGGAGCGACGTGCCCAGGCTTTTTCCTGTTGATGCAGTGGTTTGGGTAGGTAAGCATCATCGCCTGCGAGAAGCGCTACTTGAAAAGGGCTTCGGCGCATATCTGGCCGAGAGAACAAGAAACTGCCCAGGCTTTGATTCTGCAGGCGTCGCAGCCTTAGCAGCGGGCCGTCCAACGTGCTCACTGGAAATACTGAGCGGGCGTAGACCACGGCCTTACCATCCAAATGCATCACGATCTGGCGCACCATCGCCAGTTCTCTGTGCCCCATATTTAGCAGTCGGCGTTCGTCCTGATTTGGGGCTTCCCAGCACTGACGCCAGCGCTCCAGGGAAAATTGCTTCCCTGAATCTACCAAGTGCTGAGTAAGTGAGCCATCGTCGAGCAACCAGCTACGAACCGGCGCCAGTATTGGACCGGGAATCTGCTCTTCACGTCGCCAGTGTGGGACGCCTACGCTGCGGTTTGCTTGCAGAGTCATAAAGATCTAGTCGATGGGGAGGGCGAGAATGCGTGATGTTTAGCCTGCTTGCAAGCCGGCCAAGGCGTTTTCAGGGCGATCCTCTGCCATGTTAATCTTGCCGCCCTCTGAAAAAGCTGCGCCTCACACAAGGAGTTAGTCTGGCATGCGTAAATGGGAATGTATCGTTTGTGGACTCATCTATGACGAAGCCAAGGGCTGGCCTGATGATGGTATTGCCCCAGGTACTCTCTGGGAGGATGTTCCCGAAGATTGGCTGTGCCCAGATTGCGGTGTTGGTAAAGAAGACTTTGAGCTCCTCGCAGAGGCTGTGGAAGAGGACGCCCCCCACCATGAGGTGCCAGGCACGGAAACCCAGCCTGCACCGGTAGTCATTATCGGTACGGGACTTGGCGGCTATGGAATTGCGAGGGAGTTTCGTAAGCATGACAGCGACACGCCGTTACTGTTGATCACAGAAGATGACGGCAGGGCTTACTCCAAGCCTATGTTGTCCACCGGCTATACCAAAAATACCGATGGAGCTGCGCTCACTCAAAGTGATGCGGGCACGATGGCTGCAAATCTCGATGCGAGCGTATGGACGATGACTCGCGTTCAAGCTGTTGATACTCAGCGTAAGGTTCTACGTCTGGCTGATCGAGAAACCGAAGTTCATTACGCGGCACTCGTGTTTGCCACGGGCGCGAGCGTCATTCGGCCACCTTTGGGTGGTAACGCGTTAGAACGCGTCTACTCCGTGAACGACCTCATGGACTACGATGACTTCCGCACTGCCATGGAGCGTCTCGAAGCTAAACGCATTGCCATTATTGGCGGTGGACTTATCGGCTGTGAGTTTGCTAATGACTTGCTTAATGGCGGTTTTGAGGTCGATGTGATCGACCCATTACAGCACTGCTTACCCACGTTGTTGCCAGAGCCCTGCGCTCGAGCGCTGCAGACCGGACTGGAGGCTAAGGGGGCACGTTTTCACTTTGGGCCCCTGGTCACGGAAGTCAATCATCCGGCAGGCTCCAGGGATTCTGTAGAGGTATCTTTGAGCGATGGAGGCGTGCTCGAGGCAGATATTGTTGTTTCTGCGGTCGGCGTCCGGCCCAATATCGAACTGGCGAAAAGCTCAGGTATAGCCGTCAACCGCGGCATCGTTACCGACAGGCACCTGAAGACCAGTGCCGAGGATGTTTATGCTCTGGGTGATTGCGCCGAAGTTGACGGCCATGTCTTGGTTTACGTAGCGCCTCTTATGGCAGCGGCTCGAGCACTGGGCAAAACCCTTGCCGGGGAACCAACACAAGTCAGCTACCCCGCTATGCCCGTAACCATTAAGGTACCGGCCTGTCCTACCGTTGTAGCGCCACCGGCTGCGGATGCGGAAGGCGAATGGCAGTTTACCGTTGATGGTACGAGTACTCAGGGTGAGTATCGCAATGCGGCGGGAGACCTATTGGGTTTTGCCCTCACTGGTGAGGCAACAAAGCAGAAGATGACACTGCAGAAGCTATTGCCACCGATCATGGCCTGAACATCCGCTTGAGGGTTTGCCCCGGGGGTTAGACGTTGGCGAAAGCCTGGCTGTCTCCCGCCCAACGGCGAATGAGAGGCTGTACCCACTGAGGACGCTGCTGTTGTAGCTCCTCAGCGATGTTCTGTACTTCATCAAGTAAGTGCTCGTGCTCGGGTAGCCGCGCTACCCTAAATTCCATAAGGCCGGTTTGCCGCGTACCCAGTACTTCTCCGGGTCCGCGCTGACGAAGGTCCTCTTCTGCGATGTAGAAGCCATCATTGCTTTCGCGCATGACTTGCAGGCGGGCCCTGCTTTGCTGCCCCAAGGGTGACTGGTAGAGCAGAACGCAGTGGCTCGCAGCACTGCCACGCCCGACACGGCCCCGAAGCTGATGAAGCTGGGCCAGCCCCAGGCGCTCGGGGTTTTCGATAATCATTAGAGTCGCGTTTGGTACGTCCACGCCGACTTCAATAACCGTTGTAGCGACAAGCAACTGATACTCTCCTGCTTTGAACGCAGTCATCACGGCGTCTTTTTCCTTAGCCTTCATGCGACCGTGAACCATGGCCACTGCGATGCCATCCAAAGCTTCGGCAAGTTCCGCGTAGCTCGATTCTGCAGCTTGCGCCTGCAGCGTATCGCTGTCTTCAATCAAGGTGCATACCCAGTAGACCTGCCGTCCACCCTGGCAAGCGTGAGCAACCCGCTCGATAATTTCCTGACGGCGTTGGTTGTCTATAAGAACGGTACCCACAGGCTGCCGCCCTGGAGGAAGCTCATCGATAACGGAACAGTCGAGGTCCGCGTAGGCCACCATAGACAGGGTCCTCGGTATGGGCGTTGCCGTCATGATTAGCTGGTGGGCCCGCCACGCCCCTCCTGTCTTTTCACTTAGGGCAAGGCGTTGGTGCACGCCAAAGCGGTGCTGCTCATCCACAACAACAAGGCCGAGGTGGGCAAACTCAACTCCATCCTGGAAGAGAGCGTGGGTACCTATGACCAGTGAAGCCTCGCCACTCTGAATGGCGGCTAGTGCTTGCTCCCGATTTTTGCCTTTTACGCTCCCTGCCAGCCACATTTGCGAGATATCTAATTCGGCAAACCAACCCGCAAAGTTACGTCGATGCTGCTCTGCAAGAAGCTCCGTCGGTGCCATGACGGCGACCTGATAACCGCTGGCAATGGCAATGAGGGCAGCTGCAGCGGCTACTACGGTCTTTCCTGATCCAACATCACCCTGCACGAGTCGAAGCATGGGTTTTTCGCTTGCGAGATCGTCGGTGATTTCTCCCATAACCCGGTGTTGCGCGGGCGTAGGCTCAAACGGTAGTGCCTCAAGAAAACCCCGGTTCAACCCTTTCGTGTCTTTGAGGGCGGGAGCTGCACGTTCCCTGCTTCGGGCCCGTAGTTCACGCATGGAGAGCTGGTGCGCTGTCAGTTCTTCCAGAGCGAGGCGCAGTTGCGCCGGGTGTCGGCCGTCGCGTAGCGCCTGTTGATCAGCGCTCGGAGGAGGACGATGTAAAAACCGCAGGGCGGAGCTAAGCCCGTAGTCGTTTTCCTGAGCCGGTAGCAGCTCGTCTGGTGGGTTGTTCTCCAGTGCGAGCAAGGCCTGCTCACAAAGCTTGCGCCACTGGCCCTGACTAATACCTTCGGTGCTTGGGTAGATGGGCGTCAGCGAGTCTTCGTTCTCATTGCCGTTAATGTTGCGTCGATATTCGGGGTGAATCATCTCTGCATGCTGGGTACCACGGCGCACCGATCCAAAGCATCGTAAACGATCGCCTTTTTGTAGGGCATTCTTCTGTGCTTGAGAGAAATGGAAGAAACGCAGCGTCGCAGTGCCGGTTCCGTCCTGCAGCTTTACCATGAGTGATCGCCGTCGCCCGCCGCCGCTGACACTGACCAGAGCGACATCACCTTCGATGACAACTTCGGCCCCGTCTTGAAGTGCGCCAATAGGCGTGACCTGCGTCCTGTCCTGATAGCGCAGTGGAAGATGAAACAGCAAGTCCTCGACGTTGGTGATGCCGTAGCGCTGAAGGCGTTCAACCATTTTTGGTCCAACCCCGCGCAGAGACTCAAGGCTATGTGTGACAATCTGGCTCACAGTCCAGCCTGAACGGTTTCGCAGCTGGGCAGGCGCATCAGCCCAAAGGAGACAGAATCGTGCACGACAGGACGAGGCAAGAGACCATCGCTATAGTCGGTTTTGGAGATCTTGGTGAGCGGCTTAGCAGCCTTCTGCCCAGGCCTGAGTGGCACTGCTTTGGACTGCGGCGTAGTGCTAATGCAGTTCCTCAGGGGGTTGAGAGCGTTGCCATTGATCTTCGCAACGCTCACAGTCTCAGTGTGCTTGAGAAGCTTCGGCCCGACGCTCTGGTGGTTGCGCTTAGTCCCGCGGATCGCAGTGCCGAGGGTTATCAAACCGGTTTTCCTGAAGCCATGGCGAATATTGTTTCGGGTCTTGGGGATCACCGGCCCCGTGCTGGGTTTTTTGTTTCGAGCACCCGGGTGTACCGCGAATCTTCTGGAGCCTGGATTGATGAAGAGAGTGATACCGCTGACAGCGACCCCCATGTGGCGGCTATTCTCGCAGCCGAACAGATTTTTCTTGAGGGCGTTAATAGCGCTGTGGTGCTTCGCGCCGGGGGACTCTACGGATCCGGCCCCGGGCCTTTGCTTAAACGAGTCGCGGCGGGCAAGCTCACGGCGGAAGAGCCACCGCGCTTTGCTAACCGGATTCATCGTGATGATGTGGCCGGTTTCATGGCAGCGGCGCTCACAGGGAAGGTCACGCTGGATCAGCGAATTGTGAATCTTGTTGACGATGCCCCCGCTCCGTTGCAGGACTTGGAGTCCTGGCTGTGTACCCAGCTGGGTTTGCCCTACGAGCCGCCTCGCTCGGCGCCACCAGGCGAAACTCCATCGCACAAACGTATTCGTAACGAGCGGCTGCGAAGCAGTGGTTATACCCTGCAGTTTCCGGATTACCGAAAGGGCTATGCTGAGGTGCTCCATCGCTGGATGGCACACTCAGAGCGCGAGGATGGCCTCGATCTCCACTGACACACCTTTTGGTAGCGCCGCCACCTGAACACAGGCTCTTGCTGGATAGGGCTCATTGCAGAAGGATTCCATCACTGCATTCACTGCCGCAAAGTCCTGCATATCAATCAGTGAGATATTGATTTTGACCGCGTCATTGAGGCTGCCACCGGAGGCCTCTGCGACAGCAGCGAGGTTGGTGAATGCCTGAGTCGCCTGAGCGGTAACGTCGCCTTCGACCACGGTCATGGATTCGGGAACCAGTGGAATTTGTCCTGACAGCCAAACGGTATTCCCAACTTTAACTGCCTGAGAATAAGGGCCAAGGGCCGCGGGGGCCTTGGGTGTCGCAATGATGGCGCGGTTACTCACGGGTTACTCCTGTTTGTTTGGGGCGAAGCTTAATTACGCACACGGCTTACGCGCCGTACGCTGTCGATGCTGCGAAGACGACGCATAATGCGTGCTAGGTGCACCCTGCTTTCCACGTGGAGATCCAGATCCACATAGGTGAACTGGTAGTCTTTATCCGTGGAGCTGATTTTATCGATGTTTACGTTCATGCTGTTAATGCGTGTTGCGATCGTCGCGATGGCGCCGCGGCGGTTTTCCGTCTCGATTCTCAGCTCCGCAAGAAACTCGCCGTCGACCTGATCGTCCCATCGTAAGGGGATCCACTGCTCGGGCTTCTCACGCATGTCAGCCAGATTACGGCATCTCTCTCGGTGCACGATTACGCCGCGCTCAGAACTAATGTAGCCCGCGATTGGGTCGCCTGGTAATGGCCGACAACAGCGAGCGTAACTCACCATAAAGCCCTCGGTGCCCCGAATCGCCAGCGGAGAGTCACTGCCCGGTTGTGGTGTGGGCCCTTCGGTATTCGTTTCTCCGGCGAGTTGGCTGGCAACGACACCGGGCAGTCGTTTGCCCTGCGCTAGCTCCGCAAGAAGCTCATCCACGTTGGCAAGGCCCGCACTATCGAGATAGCTGCTGAGTCGCGCGTCTGACAATTCAGCGATGCTCAGCTCGAAGCTCGCGAGCGACTTGTCCAAGAGTCTTCGACCCAGTGCTGCCGCGTCTTCCTGTGTTTGGTGCTTCAGGTAGTGGCGGATATTACTGCGCGCTTTTGCGGTTATGGCGTAGTTAAACCACGATGGATTTGGCCGTGCTCCCGACGCGGTGATGACCTCAACGGTTTGACCGCTCTGGAGAGGCTCGGACAGCGGCGCGAGTCGTCGATTGATTCGACAGGCCACACAGGTGTTGCCCAGCTCGGTATGCACTGCATAGGCAAAGTCTACGGCGGTTGCTCCCCGGGGCAGCTCCATGATGTTGCCCTTGGGTGTGAAGATATAGATTTCATCCGGGAACAGATCAATCTTAACGTTTTCAATGAACTCAAGGCTGTTGCCTGCACGTTGCTGCATTTCGAGCAAACCCTGCACCCATTGACGGGCTCGGGCATGGGACCCGTTTACGGTGTCGGAGTCCGTTTTGTACAGCCAATGTGCGGCTATCCCGTTATTCGCCATGTCTTCCATTTCGCGCGTGCGAATTTGGATTTCTATGGGAACACCGTGCATCCCCATGGTGACCGTGTGCAATGACTGGTACCCGTTGGCTTTAGGTATGGCGATATAGTCTTTGAATTCTCCAGGGACCGGCTTGTACAGCGAGTGAATACAGCCAAGAACTCGGTAGCAACTGTCGACGGAGTCCACCACGACCCTAAAGGCGTAAATATCCATAATCTCGGAGAAAGATTTCTTCTTGGCTCGCATTTTTTGGTAAATGCTGTACAGGTGTTTTTCCCGGCCAATGACCGTCGCTTCATAGCCATCCTGAGCCAGCGCGTTCTCTATCTGGCTGCGCATTTTGTCTACCAGTTCGATGCGGTTGCCTCTGGCCGAGCGGCGTGCTGCCTCAATGCGTCGCGCGCGCATGGGATAGAGCGCGGTGAACCCCAAATCCTCGAATTCCATACGCACAGAGTTCATCCCCAGACGCATGGCGATGGGGGCATAGATATCCAGAGTTTCTTTGGCGATACGTCGTGCTTTGGCCGTGGGCAGCACCCCGAGAGTGCGCATATTGTGAAGGCGGTCGGCGAGTTTGACCAAGATGACGCGAATGTCTCGCGCCATTGCCAGGGCCATCTTTTGAAAATTCTCAGCCTGTTTCTCTTCGAGAGTGTCGAATTCGATCTGGGTTAACTTACTCACACCATCGACGAGTTCTGCTACGGCCTCGCCAAACTGCGATTCAATAGCATCTTTATCGATGCCGGTATCTTCGATTACATCATGGAGCATTGCAGCCATCAGGCTCTGATGGTCCATGTGCATGCCTGCAAGAATGCCCGCGACGGCAAGGGGGTGCGTTACATAGGGCTCGCCACTGCGTCGTTGCTGACCAAAGTGCGCCTGCTCTGCAAAGTAGTAAGCGCGACGGACCAGAGTGCTCTGCTGATCATCGAGATAGGAGCGTAGATCGGCATCGAGAGAGTCAATGGTTTGCATGCTATGCACTCATTCCTACACATGGTTCTGTCACGGGTCCTGAAGTAGACAGCTGCAGCTTGAATGACGAGTGGAGATGATGCGGCGACGAGCCAAGATGAGAGAACGATCGGTGAAACTGAGAGATGTGAAAGACGTAAGGTCGGGTTGTGCGTCCAGACGGTGTCCGGAGCGAGGCCGACGGCAGCGCGCTGCTCGCGCAGCCGCTGCATTCGGGCAAGGGCTTAGAAGCTTTCGCTTGCACCCATCACTTCGGCGAGTTCTTCCTCGGCGTCCAGCTCGTCCTCACGGTTGAGCATATCTGGTGTTACCAAACCTTCGGCGATTTCACGAAGAGCGACAACGGTGGGCTTGTCAGACTCTTCCTGAACTAGCGGATCTTTGCCGCCGGTAGCCAGTTGACGAGCTCGCTTGCTCGCAACCATTACCAGTTCAAAGCGGTTGTCGACGGACTCAAGGCAGTCTTCTACAGTTACGCGTGCCATATTTTTTCCCATGTATGGTGACAGTAAATCCCCAAAACAAGCCCTTTGGCATTTTAAACCGTGTACCCCGTACACATCGCTAAAATGCGTTTGTTAGCCGACTTCAAGAGCCGTCAAAAAAAGGTCTGTTTGGACCGGTACGAACCAACGTGCGCACCGAAGAGCCGGATATTATAGCCCAAAGGCCCTAAAAGATGCGCGTTGTAAATCGGTAATCTTTCAGACTTGGATTGGTGGTTGCCCGCGAAGCTCGGCCGAAGCCGCTCATAGTAAATTAGCTGAGGAGGGCTTTTAACTGGTCGCTATGACGGTGGGCCTGCTTTTGCGTCTGTAGCCGTTGGGAGCGCACGATGGCCTGGAGCTCAATGAGGGCTTCATCAAAAACGTCATTGATCACCAGATAGTCAGCTTCGACATAGTGAGACATCTCTGAAACCGCGGCAGCCATGCGCCGGTCAATGGTGCTGGCATCGTCCTGCCCGCGTTGGCTAAGCCTGTCTCGAAGGGCCTCCTCGGATGGCGGGAGCACAAATATTGAGCATGTTGCCGGAAGCAAGTGTTTAACTTGCCGGGCTCCCTGCCAATCAATTTCCAATATGACATCCGCATCTGCCGCGAGCTGATTTTCTACAAAATGCTGCGAAGTTCCATAAAGATTCCCAAAAACTTCGGCATGTTCTAGAAAAGCATCCTGTTTTAGCATTTCCTCAAACGCGTGATGATCACAAAAATGATAGTTCACGCCATGGGTCTCCCCAGGTCGGATAGGCCGCGTTGTATGGGACACGGAAACCTGAAGACTGGGCTCCGCGTCGACTAAGGCCCGTACAAGGCTGGTTTTACCTGCACCGGAGGGGGCGGATATGGTGAATAAGGTTCCTGACTGTGGATGCATACGGTTGTTTGTCCCCGGGATGGGTCTGGCGTCGTCAACGATTGGATAAGAGCGAGAAGGTTACGGTAGCGCGCGACTTATTGCGACAGTGTTGCCCCGCTTCATTCTATGTTCTGTACCTGTTCACGCATTTGCTCAATGAGAACTTTTAACTCCACCGCGCTCTGCGTCGTACTGCTCGTAGTAGCCTTCGAGGACAGGGTATTGGCCTCTCGGTTGAGCTCTTGCATCAGGAAGTCCAGACGTCGCCCACAGGGTCCGCCCTTGTCCAGTATTCGGGTAGTCTCTTCGATGTGTGCTGCTAAGCGGTCGAGCTCCTCGTCCACATCGGCTTTTTGCAGGAGCATGACTAATTCCTGTTCGAAACGACCTTCATCAAGGGGCTGTTCCAACTCTTCCAATCGGCGGCGGAGTCGCTCTTCCTGACGACTGCGAAGTGCCGGAAGCGCCTCGCGCAGAGTGGCAACTTCATCACCGATACCCTTAAGCCTCCGGCGAAGGAAGGCCTCAAGCTGCTGTCCCTCGCGCACGCGGTTTTCTTGCAAGGCTTTGATTGCTGTTTCGAAGAGGCCCCAAGCAGCACTTTGAATGTTCGACTCATCCGTTTGCTCGGCGGTACATACACCCGGAAACTGCAGTAGCGCCAGCGCATCGGTAGGGGCGATCTTGTCTGATAGGGCGCTCACGCTATTCACGGCTTCAAGCACTGCCGACAATCGTTCTTTGTTGATCTCAAGGGTATTCGTATTGTCGTTGTCTATGAGCTTTATCTGACAGTCGACTTTTCCGCGTTTTAGGTCTTTGCCGAGGGCATCCCTAAGCTTGGGTTCCAAGACACGAAGACTGTCCGGCAGTTTGAAGTGCAGGTCGAGATAGCGGTGATTAACGCTGCGTAATTCCACGATTAGCGCTACGGGCGATGGCGTAGCCTCTCTGGCGAAAGCGGTCATGCTGTGCAGGGTCATCGATATCCTTTTTGTCTCAGCTTTTCGTCCGTCAGCGTATACTGCGCCCTTTCCCAAAGACAAGGAACTTCCTAAATGCCAAGACCCAGTGGCCGGGCCACCGACCAGCTGCGCGACATTTCCATTGAGCGCCAATTTACCTGCCATGCTGAGGGCTCGGTGTTGGTGAGCTTCGGTAATACTCGCGTGATTTGTACCGCGAGCGTTGAAGACAGCGTTCCGAGATTTTTGCGCGGTAAGAATTCCGGATGGATTACAGCTGAATACGGAATGTTGCCCCGCTCTACCGGTTCCCGTATGGGCCGAGAGGCAGCACGTGGTAAGCAGAGTGGTCGTACTCAGGAAATTCAGCGTTTGATCGGACGCTCTTTGCGCGCGGCGGTAGATCTGTCCAAGCTGGGAGAACACACCATTACGCTGGATTGTGATGTCATTCAGGCGGATGGCGGTACGCGTACAGCCTCAATTACCGGTGCCTTTGTTGCCTTGGTGGATGCCATCAATGGTTTACAGCGCGACAAAAAAATCAGCACGGATCCCCTGCGACACTTCGTGGCTTCGGTATCTGTCGGTGTTTACAAGGGCGAGGCCGTGCTCGATCTTGACTACATCGAAGATTCAAAGGCCGATACAGACCTCAATGTGGTTATGGCCGAGGGCGGTGAATTCATTGAAGTCCAGGGAACTGCCGAAGCGGCGCCCTTCTCTCGCTCAGAGCTGGATCAAATGCTGGATCTGGCAAGCGGTGGTATTGCGACACTCATGGACTGCCAGCGTGAGGCACTCGCGGCGGGCTGATGCCTGCTGTGCGAGGCGTTAAGGCGCTAAATAGCGCCTGATTTTCACTGTGTTTTTGTAGGGGTCTAAGCTATAGGTCGATATCGTAATCGATGATCACGGGCGCATGGCGTGAAAAGCTGTCGCCTGTGTAGATAGCGGCATGCTCGACGCTATACTGCAGATCCTCTGAAATGATTTGCAAATCGATGCGCCATCCATCTTCGCCACGCTCTTCGGGCCAGTAGCTAAACGCATCACTGTCCGTACTCACTTGGCGGAATGCATCGCGGTAGCCGTTTTCGAGTAACTCATCCATCCACTGCCGCTCTTCGGGTAGAAAGCCCGAACGGCTGCTGTTATCAGCGCTGTTTTGCATGTCGGAGGCGGTATGGGCGATACGCCAGTTACCGCAGATCACAAACTTACGGCGTTTGTTGCGGACTTTTTCGAGATGCGCACCCAGCAAGGAAAAGAACTCGTTCTTATTAACTTGCTGATCAGCGTCGCCATCGCTCGCGACCGGAGCTAAAAGGCAGCCGATAGACAGCTCACCGTAATCTGCCTGAATGTAGCGCCCTTGCATATCAAAGTCCGCGAAACCCAAGCCGGTCATAATGGCCTTGGGGAGTTCACGGCAATAAATCGCAACGCCATTATCTTTACCGTTAACGTCGTCAAAAAAGTAGGCGTTGTAGTCGCTTGGGAAGAAGACGTCATCCTGTAAGTCGTATTCAGAACAGCGGATGTCCTGAATACAGATGAAATCGGCGTCCTGGCGTGAAAGCCAGTCGTAAAAACCCCGTTTGGCGGCTTCACGCAGCCCATCTGCGCTGAAGCTGATGATTCTCATTGCAAACCTCTAATGTTTCGAGGCGCTATGATACAGAAACGCCAGATGACAGAATACACTGTCTCAAAATCTTTCCACTAATGTTTGGACCTTACATGCAAGCCTACCAACGCGAGTTTATTGATCTCGCACGACGCTGTGATGTGCTCCGATTTGGCGACTTTACGCTGAAGTCCGGACGGCAAAGCCCCTATTTCTTCAATGCCGGTGCCTTTGATAGCGGTGCGGCGCTCGCAGCGCTGGGGCGTTATTACGCGCAGTGCATTGTCGACTCCGGCGTGGAGTTCGACGTGTTATTGGGCCCCGCCTATAAGGGCATCCCTCTGGCAACGGCTACCGCGGTGGCCTTAGCAGACCACCATGGCCGCGATGTGCCCTTTGCCTACAACCGCAAGGAAGCGAAGAGCCACGGTGAGGGTGGTGTGTTGGTTGGCGCGGCGTTGCAAGGGCGCGTTTTGGTTATCGATGACGTCATCACTGCCGGTACGGCTGTTTCAGAGGTTATTGAAATGATTCATTCGGCGGGTGCGGAACTGGCAGGGGTGGTTATTGGTCTTAATCGTCAGGAGCGCGGCCAGGGAGACCTATCTGCGATTCAGGAAATTGAGCAGCGATGGAGTGTGCCGGTGTACAACATCATCGCCATGCAGGACTTGATTGTTTATTTGGAAGAGGACGGGGAGAGCGGTATGGACGTCCCTGAAGGCGCATTGAACGCTCTACGTGCCTATCGTGAGCAGTACGGAGTCTGACTTGTGGTGCATGCCTTGCGAGCCTATATTACCCATATGAAGATTAGCCGTAGCACATACTCTGTTGGCGGTTTGGCGTTTGTTGTTGCTTTGCTTGCACATCCCGCGACAGCCCAAGAGCGTCAAATGTACCGCTATACCAATGCGGAAGGGCATGCCGTGGTCGGCTACCAGGTGCCCCCGGAGTTCGTGGCCAACGGCTACGACATTTTGAGTCCCACGGGTGCCTTGGTCGCGGTTGTCCCGAGAACGCTTGATGCGGGTGAGCGCGAGGGTATGGACAGCGAAGCCCAACGGGCGCGCGAAGCCGCTGAAGAGGCGGAACGCATGCGCCGTTGGGATGAGTCGCTGCTACTGCGTTACAGCACTATTGAAGATATCGAAGCGGCTCGGGACAGAGAGCTGCGGGATTTGCGTATTCGTGTGAGCATTCTCAAAGGAAAGTTGCGGTCCTTGAAGCAGCAAGTGGAGAACTACCAAGCGCTGGCTGCTGATCAGGAGCGGTTGGGTAATTCTGTGAATGTCGAACATCTGGCTGCTATCGATGATTTGCAGGCAGAAATCGCGGCTACCGAGCGTGCAGTGACGGACCGACAGGAAGAGATTGCATCTGTGGAGTCTGATTACCAGCAGGATGTCGAGCGATTCACCACCCTTCTAGACATTGTCGAAATGCGTAAAACGATGTCCGCAGAAAGCTAGAGGCTGCTTCCGGCGCTGTTGTTTTGTATACCGCTGGAACTATCAATTTCGCTAGAACTATCAAGCCCGCTAGAAGCCTCGGCATCCGCGCTTAGCGATTGTGAATCGTCTGAAGCGGTGGGTACTTTGGCCACTGCCGGCACCTCGCCGGCTGTGGGCACTCCGCCGGCTGTTGGCACTCCACCAGCTGTGGGCACTTCACGGAAAAAGCTGTGCATCAGATAGTCGTACTGCTGGTTCCAGCCCTCGCTGGGACTGCGCTTGAATTCACTGCGTACAAATTGCGAAATCCGACCCTCGGCGCAGGCAAATAGCAGGTTTGCCGCCTCCGGTAAGGCTAGCACTGGCCGCAAGGCTTCCCGCAGTTCTGCTTCTCTAAGAATCTGACGAAGCTGCGTTTCTACACGATCTAGTACCTGATTCACCCGATGGCGAAGACGCTCAGTTTCTCCGGTTAAGGCCTCACCGGTCAGAAGGCGACTGATACCGGGGTTTCGTTCTGCGAAGGTGATGAGCAAGTAAAGAACGTGATTGCAGCGAGCAACAGCCTGTTCTTCTTCCTGCATGATTAAGGCAATGCGCTGAAAGAGCGTGTCTTCGATGAACTGAATCAGCTCTTCGAACATCTTCGCTTTGCTGGGAAAGTGCCTGTAGAGAGCGGCTTCGGACACGCCGACTTTGGCTGCAAGTCGAGCTGTGGTTATGCGATCGCCGGGGTTGTCTTCCAGCATTTGCGCCAAGGCCTCAAGTATCTGCTGACGGCGCTGGACGTTTCTCGGCATGGGATGCTCATAGGACAGTTAGAACAAACATCCTAGCGACTGCCCTTCATCGGGGCAATACGCTGGACTAAAACTCGTGCTTTTTACTGCGGTGAAGGTGCGGCCTAATCTTCTCCACGGGGTGTGATTTTGGTGCCCATACCCTCGTCCGTAAAAATTTCCAACAATACGGCATGGGGCACTCGTCCATCGACGATGTGGGCCGAAGCAACGCCTGACTTTACCGCGTCCAGGGCACAACCAATCTTTGGCAGCATTCCTCCATGCACTGTTCCGTCGGCAATCAGTTCATCGACTTTTTCGGTAGACAAGCCGGTCAGCACCGAGCCCGTAGCATCGAGGAGACCTTCCACGTTAGTTAACAACATGAGTTTCTCTGCTTGCATGACTTGAGCGATTTTTCCGGCAACGAGGTCAGCATTGATATTGAACGTATTCCCCTCGTCGTCTGAGCCGACGGGAGCAATAACAGGGATAAAGTTACTGTCCAAAATAACATCAAGAATTTCTCGATCGATTTGGCTAACTTCTCCGACCTGCCCGATGTCGATAATCTCCGCCGCATCCATCCCCGGTGTTTGACGGGTCACTTTCATAGGCTTGGCGCGAATGAGCCGACCGTCCTTGCCGGATACCCCAATGGCCTTACCGCCGTTACGACTGATCGAAGAGACTATCTCCTTGTTAACGCTGCCACCGAGGACCATTTCAACCACGTCCATGGTCTGTGAATCTGTTACGCGCATGCCTTCGACAAATTCGCTCTCAATATTCAGCTTTTCGAGCAGCTTACCAATCTGTGGTCCCCCGCCATGCACCACGACGGGGTTCATTCCCACGAGCTTCATCAGCACAATATCTCGGGCAAAGCTCTCGTGAAGAGTCGGATCTACCATGGCGTTACCGCCAAATTTGACGACGATGGTGCGCCCTGTAAAGCGCTGAATGTAAGGCAGTGCTTCGGTGAGAACGCGTGCGGCGTTCATAGCGGAGTCCGGTGTAAGCGACATGTGATTTCCTTGGGTGAGAGCGCTAGGTGAGTGTCAAAAAGCGCTCTTAAAACGGGATTGTGAGATCCGGCGCTACTGCAGCGAGCTGTTCCCGAAACAGTCCCTGAATCTTTTCGAGGCCCGCCTCGTCACTGGCTTCAAAGCGAGCCGTCAATGCTGGGCCGGTGTTGGATGCCCGAAGTAGGCCCCAGCCGTCCTGAAAGTCCACTCGCAGGCCATCCAGGTCGTTGGGTTTTCCATCGACAAAACGGGCTGATTCCACGAACTTTTTCATAAGCGCGAACTTTTCGGCATCGGGAACAGGAACCAAAATCTCAGGAGTGCTCACGGCGACGGGTAGGTCTGCGATGAAGTCGTCTATGTTCTGATCCTGAGACGACAGTATCTCTGCCAGTCGCCCCGTAGCGTACATGCCGTCATCAAATCCGTACCAGCGTTCACCGAAAAAGATATGTCCGGAAAACTCCCCGCCAAGTAACGCGCCAGTTTCCACCATCTTCTCTTTCATAAGCGCGTGGCCGGTCTTCCAGAGAACCGGGCGACCGCCGAGGCCCGTGATTAGCTGCGCAAGATTGCGGCTGCACTTGACGTCGTAAACAACGTCAGCGCCCGGGTTACGCGTTACTACATCGCGGGCAAAGATCATCATAAGGGTGTCACTGCGGATGATTTGGCCGCTGCCCGTGACAACCACGACGCGATCTCCGTCGCCATCATAGGCAACGCCAAAATCCGCGTCGTTGGAGATAACTTCGCGCACCAGTGCCCCAAGATTGTCTTCATTGCTGGTGTCAGGCGACCGGTTGGGGAAGCGTCCATCCACTTCGCAGAACAGGGGAATGACTTCGCAACCCAGCTCCTCAAGGAGAGCGGGTGCGATATGACCGGTGGCACCGTTACCGGCATCGACGACTACTTTCAGAGGCACTGCAATAGCGATGTCGCTGACTACTTCATCGAGATATTCCCCTACTACATCGCGCTGAATGACATGCCCCGTACCTTTGCTGAAGCGGCCCGTCTGCGCGATGTTGCGAATCTTCTCGATGGTACCCTCGGCGATGGTCTGCCCTTTGAGCACGATCTTCATGCCGTTGTACTCAGCTGGGTTATGGCTGCCGGTAATCATGACGCCAGATTTGGCTTCCAGTAGTGACGTCGCAAAATATAGAAGCGGCGTTGGGACCAAACCAATATCGATAACATCGCGACCGGCCTGCAATATGGCTTTTTCGAGAACGCCTTTAATGCGGCTGCTACTTGCTCGACCGTCATAGCCGATACACAGGGTCTGCTCACCCATTTCGCCGGCGATAGTTCCTATGGCACTGCCAATGCGGTAGACCGTTTCATCGTCCAGGTCGGAGTCTGCAACACCCCGGATATCATAGGCCCTAAAAATGTTGGGTGATAAGCCGTGTTCCGCGGGTCCGTCAACGGATGTCATGGCGGTGTTTGTGGGCGCCGCAGAGTGTGTATCTACCGCCGGAACAATGTTACTGGTATTGCCCATTCGGGCTCGGCGGAGGGTCAGTTTTCGTAAGTCTTTTGCCAGGGGCACGAGCTGCGGTATGTGTACGTCTAAGGGGGTGCGATGCTCTGCTCCATCTATGATGCGGGTCAGTTCGCCGTCTAACGCTTTATTGCTACGCTGCATGGAAACGAGAAACCCCACGATGCAGCACAGCATAAGGCCACCCAAAATGCCGTAGGGAGGCCTCACATGGCTGCTAGCTTCCTCGACGATTGCTGGCGAAGGCACAAATAATATGCGCCAAGGCGTGTCGTCGATATCGGCTTTACTTGCGGCCACTTTTGCGCCGTTTCCTTGGCTCGCAATACGCACGTCCCGGTCAGCACCTTCACTGTAGATGCGTTGCTCTAGGACGAATTCACCCACCATACCAGTTGGGTAACTCAGCATGGCCTCAAGCGTGTCCGCATCGACCGTAAGTAACACCACTGCGCGTTTCGACGGCAGACGGGGATGCGTTGTGACCTGCGTTAAAGACGCAAGCCACTGCCCTTCGAATTGATAGGCCTCGGGTTCAGCCGGCTCGTTATTGCTGACGCGTCTGACCAGGTCGACTTCAATATGATTCCGCAGACCCTGAAATCCGCCCGCGAGATCAGCAGTGCCCATATCGCTAAGAGGCAATAAGCGCAGGCTTACCGCTTCGGGAAAGTAGTCCAGCATGGCTTGTTCAACCAGGCGGATATCTGCAGGACTCTGCTCGGCAATCGCCTGTAGGGCGAGCGGTGAGCGCACCGCAGATGCAACGCGCGCGCGCAGCGATGCGATGGAATCCCCGATGTAGCGAGCTTGTTGCGCGGCATAGTTGTCTGAGACGCTCTTGATAAGGGCATCTTTTTGAGCAGGAGCATGAAGCAGTGCCAGATACGCTGTGGCTAGAATAAGGGGCACCAGAACAATGGCAAACCCAAACATCGAGGCGGAGCGAAGCAGATTCCCTTTGGCGTTAACGCCGTGGGTATTTCGCTGTTCGTCCGTTGAGGCTTTGCCCGGCTGGGGTTTTTTCTTCCCGGGAAGTTTAAGCATATCTAGTCGTCCCTAGCGTCTGCTGCGCGGGGCGCATTTTATTGTTGAAAGCATCATAAACTCTCGCACGTCCACTTGGAATCTCCCACTCCCGTGGTCGACTCAGCGTTTGCGTTGCTGGATTGCGCTAATTTGCGCTACCACCATGCTTGCAAGTACATCTTTCGAGCACTGTTCGATATTGAGCTCGCCATCCCCGTCGGCATTTTGCCAAAGGAGCAAGGCGGCATTGTTCTCGCTGTTAAAGCCAATACTGCTGTCACTCACATCGTTGGCCACAATCATGTCGAGATTTTTCCGTTCAAGTTTGCCGATCGCGTGCTCTCGAAGCTTCTCTGTCTCAGCGGCAAAACCAACGCTAAATGGTTTCGGGGAGCAGTTTGTGATCTGGGCAAGCACGTCAGGATTGCGCACCAGCTGCAAAGACATTTCTTCTTCGGACTTTTTGATTTTTTGCTCTGCAGCAGTGACGGGCCGGTAATCAGCTACGGCTGCGCAGCCGATAAATATGTCGCAGTCATTGACCAAGTTCATACAGGCATCAAGCATTTCTTTGGCAGTCGTTACCCTGTGGAGCTGCACTCGATCTGGTGCTGTAAGCGCTACCGGCCCAGAGACTAAATCAACGTGGGCTCCTGCTTCTATAGCTGCGCGAGCAAGGGCGTATCCCATTTTTCCTGAAGAGTGGTTTGAAATGTAGCGCACAGGGTCCAGCGGCTCTTGGGTGGGGCCTGCGGTGATGACCACGCGTTGCCCGGCGAGGACACCACTCTCAAACAAAGATGCGGCCTCCTCGGCGATGAGCTCTGGATCGAGCATACGCCCGGGTCCTATATCTCCACAGGCCTGTTCACCGCTATCCGGGCCCGCAATGTTGATACCCCGTTCTGTGAGGGTGGCTAAATTGCTTTGGGTTGCGGAGTCTTTCCACATTTGCTGGTTCATGGCTGGTGCCAGGAGCATCGGTGCGGCGGTCGCCAGTGCCACCGTGGTTAGCAGATCGTCCGCGCGACCTGCTGCGAGTCGAGCCATGCAGTCCGCCGTCGCGGGTGCGACAACCACTAGGTCAGCCCAGCGCGCGAGCTCAATATGCCCCATGCCGCGCTCCGCTTCTTCGTCCAGCAGACTGTGATGCACGGGGTGTCCCGAGAGCGCCTGCAGTGTCAGGGGCGTAATAAACTCCTGCGCACCACGGGTCATGATGACGCGGACTTCGGCTCCAGCATCCTGAAGTTTGCGCACGAGTTCGGCTGATTTATAGGCGGCGATGCCCCCGCAAACCGCCAGAAGCACCCGGCGATTGTTTAGATGTCCCATTAGCTTGGGTACCTTGGGAAAATACGGCGGTCCAGAAGATAACACTTGCGCCTGTGGATGGCACGGTAAGCAAGTACGGGTAGTGCACCCAGGGAGGGCTGAGCCATGACGTATTGCAAAGGGATCGAGGGAGAGTCACCTCGGGAAAAGCTGCTTGGCCGGGGAACTCAGGCTCTGTCAGATGCAGAGCTACTGGCCCTTGTTCTACATTGCCGGAGTGCCAGGACAGGGGCCACTGAGTTCGCTACGACGTTACTCGGCGGCCCGGACGGGCTCGCAGGCCTTGTGAGTAGCAGTCAGCAGGCTCTTCTTGCTATGCCGGGGCTTGGGCCTGCTTCGGTCTCGCGTTTGTTAGCGGCCTTGGAGCTTGCCGCGCGCTGTGCCAAGCAGCCGCTCACGCAGCGTGACGTGATGAGTAGTCCTGAGAAAACTCGTCTCTTTTTACAGCACCATTTGGGCATGCGTTCCCGGGAAGTGTTTTGTTGTTTGTTTCTCGATTCTCAGCACCGGCTCCTGTGTTGCGAAGATGTGTTCTTGGGAACCATTGATGGCGCCGCGGTCTATCCCAGAGAGGTGGTAGTTCGTGCTTT
The DNA here is from genome assembly GCF_045689245.1 of Congregibacter brevis. GTDB lineage: Bacteria > Pseudomonadota > Gammaproteobacteria > Pseudomonadales > Halieaceae > Congregibacter > Congregibacter brevis. The sequence goes on from NZ_CP136865.1 coordinate 622,963, forward strand.
GCATTATCGCGCCGCGGCTGTGGTGCTCGCACATAATCACCCTTCGGGGCTTACCCGGCCGTCCAGCGCAGATCGTCGCATTACTGAACGTTTGCGCGACGCCCTAAAGCTTGTGGACGTCAGGGTGCTGGATCACGTGATTGTTGGCAGGGGCCGTTGTTACTCTTTTGTAGAGTCTGGGCTGCTGTAAAGTCCGCTCGAACCATTGGTATACGCTCGACCTTTTGCTTGCTGGATTGGGGCGCTTCTGGTATAAAGTCGCGCTCCGCGAAGTGGGGAGCCACCATTGAAATGCTCCAAACCGCGTAACTTATTGAAATTTAGAGCTTTTGCCTGAGTAAGCGACCAATAGATGGTACGCATTGCTCAGGTCCAGCGAGGAAATCATGGCCAGAGTCTGTCAGGTCACCGGTAAGCGTCCGGTAACCGGTAACAACGTATCGCACGCAAAGAACCGTACCCGTCGTAGGTTCCTGCCGAATTTGCACCAGCACCGCTTTTGGGTCGAGTCGGAGAAGCGTTTCGTACGTTTACGCGTTTCTAGCAAGGGTATGCGCATCATTGACAAAAAAGGTATCGATACCGTGCTGGGTGAAATCCGCGCACGGGGCGAAAAAGTCTGAGTACGCCACGCGGCTCACTGATAAGAGATTGGAAGAGGTAGCATCATGAGAGAAAAAGTTCGCATGAACTCTAGCGCAGGCACCGGGCATTTTTACACCACGGACAAGAACAAGCGCACTACTCCAGATAAGCTGGAAATGAAGAAGTACGATCCCGTTGCTCGTAAGCACGTGATGTACAAGGAAGGCAAAATCAAGTAATTCTTGATTTGTTAGCCCGCTGAATGCAGCGCGCGTCGCATAGCAACCCTGGCAATAGCCGGGGTTTTTTGTGCCTGAAGGATTGACAGCGATGAGAGTACTAGCGCAACCCGTATGCGATGAAGTCAACGTAGAGTGCTCAGCGAATGCCTGAATTACCTGAGGTAGAAACCACCCGGCGTGGCCTTCGTGCCCACGCTGAGGGGCGTCGAGTCGTGTCGGTAGCACTTCGCGAAGGTCGATTACGCTGGCCGGTGCCTCCTATACTTCCCGAGATTCTCCAGGGACAAGCTGTTCGTTCTTTGGATCGCCGAGCTAAATATCTCCTCTTCCGTATGGATCATGGAACCCTTTTGGTGCATTTGGGGATGTCGGGATCTCTGCGCGTGCTTTTGGAGCCACAAAAGCCAGCTAAGCACGATCACATCGATATAGAGCTGGATAGCGGAGCTGTGCTTCGCTACAACGACCCCCGGCGTTTTGGTAGCTTTCAATGGTTTAAATCGGGTGAGGAGATCACGCCCTTGGGCCGTCTGGGGCCTGAACCACTCTCGCTGGATTTTAATAGTAAGCGTCTTTTTGAGCTTTCTCGTGGTCGAAAGTTGGCCGTAAAACCCTTCATCATGGATGGAGCAACGGTTGTCGGTGTCGGTAATATTTACGCCACTGAAGCACTTTATCTTGCCGGGATTCGTCCGGACCGTGCCGCGGGTCGTGTATCCGAGGCGCGCTATGAGCTTCTTTCAGAACACATAAAGCAAGTGCTTACTAACGCTATCGAGCAAGGTGGCACTACTCTTAGAGATTTTGTGGGGGGTGATGGCAAGCCGGGTTACTTTGCCCAACAGCTGCACGTTTATGGCCGTTCTGGGGAGCCCTGTAAGGCTTGTGGAACGCCTCTCAGGGACCAAGTTATTGGTCAGCGTGCCAGTGTTTATTGCATAGCCTGCCAGCGTTGATCTGGGTACACTTGCTGTGGGCTCAGCTAGTCCCTATTGCGGAGGAAACAACGTGTTAGCTCAACTATCGCAGGTAAAACGTCACATAGGTTTAATCCTTATCGCCTTAATCATAGCGCCGTCAGGATTTGCCCAGAGCTCTATCGATGAAAAACCGAATGGCTTTGCCATGGCCGGCGACTTGGTGGTGGCTCGGCCAATTGGTCTGGTAATGACCGCGGTAGGCGGTGCAGCTTTCATTGTCTCGTTGCCCTTCACTGCGCTCGCCGGTTCAGTGTCCGAGTCAGCCGAGAGTTTGGTGCTGGGTCCGGCAAAAGAAACCTTTGTGCGATGCCTCGGATGTCGCGTATCTGGTTACAGCTACAAAGATGTAGAGCGACGCCGTGATCGCAAAGAACAAGAAGCTGAGCAGGCAGCGTTGGAAGCTGCTGAGCAACAGTAGCGCTTCACGATAGTCCGAGCCGCGGTTCAGCGCGGCTAGTAAGCTTGCTGGGTCGATCGCTTGCGGGTTCGCCCGCGAAAAGCAGCAAATCCTTCGGCGTTCAGCCAGGAAACTTTTGCGCTAGTGCTGCTCTCACGTTCGTGGGCACGAAGGGCGTGATATCCCCCTGCAGAGCTGCTATCTCTCGCACTAGCGAAGACGATATGTAAGACAGGTGCTCGCTCGGGGTAAGAAAAATGCTTTCAAACTCGGGATAGAGCGCTCGGTTCATGTTTGCCAGCTGAAACTCGTATTCAAAATCTGCGACTGCCCGCAATCCGCGCAGCACGCACCGGGCATTTTCGCTGATGGCAAAATCTGTCAGCAGATTACTGAAGCCTTTTACCTCAACATTATCTATATCTGACAAAGCTTCCGAGCAGAGCTCCACGCGCTCTTCCAGGCTGAAGAGCGGCGTTTTTTTCTCGCTGAAAGCGATGGCGACCACGACTCTTTCAAACAGTTGCGATGCGCGCTGGACCAGGTCCACGTGGCCGTTGGTAATGGGATCAAAGGTCCCAGGGTAGATAACGGTTCGATTGTTCACAGTGTGTTCCCGAGCCTCCAAAGAGAGGGATACTAAACAATCGACTTCGCCCTCTCAATCAATGTGTGGGAAGCCGATAGAGTTCGTAAATCACACCAGCACTTTTTTTGCTTCGGTATTGTTCCCAATTGTCTGGGAGCTTCGGGCTTTGCGAGGGCGCGTACTCCACATAAACAAGGGCGTTCGGGTTGAACATACTATGGCCATGTAGCTGATTCAGAGTACTGTCCAGGAGATCACTCGCAAAGGGTGGGTCGAGAAACAATAAGTCAAAGCTGCTAGCACTAGTAGTGTTTAGAAACTGCAGCGCATCACCCCGATAAACGGCCCCCCGGTTTTTTGCGGCCAATACATCAAGCGCCTGATCCAGCAAGCGCGCAGCTTGTGGCTGTTGCTCCACGAATTGACAGTGCGCCGCACCTCGCGACAAGGCCTCAAGGCCTAGTGCGCCTGTGCCTGCGAACAGATCGAGACATTGGGCTCCAATGATCTCTGGTGCGAGCCAGTTAAACACTGTCTCGCGAATCCGATCCGTGGAGGGACGGAGCCCGGGGAGATCTGCCACAGGCAGTTTTCGGCCTCGCCATTCCCCGGCGATTATTCGAAGCTTGCCCGTACCTTTTCTTTCTCCCAAGACGCTACTCCCGTCGCAGCATGAATCCCCGCGATGATACGATAGAGATCTCACGACAACACACGCCTGAGCCAAACGTTTTTTAGATGAAGTTTTTTAAATCCAAGCCTAAAGTCACTCCTGACGAAACTTCTGAAGCGATTCCTGACGCTCTTCCTGACGTCACGTCTGGTGCGACTCTTGATGTGCAGGCGGACGATGTTTCCGAGGCAATCACGCAAGAGCCTGCAGCGGTGGTCGCGGAGCCGAAGCTTGATGATACTAAGCCTAAAGAGCCTGGATTTTTTGGTCGCCTGAAGCGCGGTCTGGGGCGCACCAGCGACAGTCTTGCGTCGGGTTTCGGTAATCTATTTTTGGGCCGCAAAACCATCGATGCGCAGTTGCTTGAAGAGCTGGAGTCCCAACTTCTTATTGCGGATGTCGGCATTGAGGCGACCAGCGAGATCATCTCGCGTTTAACCGACCGTGTATCGCGCAAGGAGCTGGCTGACCCCGAAGCGTTGATGCAGAGTCTTCGCGATGAGCTTCAAAGTATCTTGTTGCCCTGTGAAAAGAACCTTGATGTAAGCACCGGTGCACCTTTTGTGATTCTGATGGTCGGCGTTAACGGCGTGGGTAAAACGACGACTATTGGCAAGTTGGCCCGGCGTTTTCAGGAAGAAGGTCGCTCCGTCATGCTTGCGGCAGGAGACACGTTTCGCGCCGCGGCAGTGGAGCAGTTGCAGCACTGGGGTGAGCGTCATAACGTACCGGTTATTGCTCAGCACACGGGTGCTGATAGCGCTTCGGTGATTTACGACGCACTGCAGGCGGCAACCGCACGGGGAGTCGATGTGCTTATCGCCGATACGGCGGGACGACTGTCGAACAAAAGTCATCTTATGGATGAACTCAGTAAGGTGGTGCGGGTGATGGGCAAGCTCAATCCAGACGCGCCTCATGAGGTTATGCTCGTTCTGGATGCGGGTACGGGACAAAATGCGCTCGCACAGGCAGCGCAGTTTCGAGATGCCGTGGGCGTTACTGGTTTGACCCTTACCAAGCTGGATGGCACTGCTAAAGGCGGCGTTATTTTTGCCATCGCAAAGCGCTTAGGCCTACCTATTCGATTTATCGGGGTGGGCGAGTCAGCCTTAGATCTTCGGCCGTTTGTTGCCGAGGAATTTATTCAGGCTTTGTTTGATCGTGATTGACTGAGCCATGATCGAGTTTGAGCGCGTCAGTAAACGCTATGACAACAGCCACGATGCGCTGCGCGAAGTAAGTTTCTCTATAGATCCGGAAGAGCTGGTCTTTCTGACCGGGCATTCTGGTGCCGGTAAAAGCACACTCCTGCGCTTGATAATGCTCATGGAGCGTCCTAGCCGTGGTCGGGTTACGGTCGGGGGATCCGATCTGAGTAAGTTCAGCCGGCGCAGTATTCCCCGACACCGACAATCTATTGGCGTTGTGTTTCAAAATCATAAATTGCTCATGGATCGCCCGGTTTACGATAACGTCGCATTACCTCTGCAGATCGCGGGCTTTGAGTATCGCGATATTGACCGGCGGGTGAATGCGGCGCTCGATAAGGTTGGGCTCCTCGATCGTGTGCAGTCCATGCCCATGAGCCTCTCGGGTGGCGAACAGCAACGCGTAGGAATCGCCCGAGCCGTGGTGGGCCGGCCTTCTATTCTTCTCGCCGATGAGCCGACGGGTAATCTGGATCCCGAATTGTCTGCAGAGATCATGCAACTGTTTGTGGACTTCAGTCAGGTAGGAGTCACCGTACTCATAGCGAGTCACGACCTGGCATTGATATCGCGCTTGCGTCATCGGATTATCACGCTGAACGACGGTCGTCTCGTCTCTCCCGGAGTCAACATCGATGTCCCGTAAGACGGCCAAGTCGACAGGGGGCAATGCACGGCCTCGAACGATACGATGGGTTGCGCGTTGGCGCGGCTGGCGGCGTCATCACAGCCAATCGGCTGCCGACAGTCTGGCAAAAGTCGTGAGCCAGCCGGTTTCGAGTTGCATGACATGGTTGGTGATTGGCATAGCGATCGCTTTGCCAACGGGACTTTGGGTGGTGCTTGGCAATGTATCGCAGCTTGGAGAGCAGCTCGAGCGTCCGGCACAGCTGTCGTTGTTTCTTCAGGCGGAACAGCCGGTCGATGAGGCTCGGAGTCTGGCGCTGGCTCTGTCGCAGCGAGAGAATATCCAAAGCACAGAGTTTGTCGATCGCGACGATGCTCTGGCTGAGTTTGTGGAACGCTCTGGCATGGGTGAACTCGCCAAAGGGTTGCCACAGAACCCCTTACCGCACCTGCTGTTGGTGGTGCCGGTACCCGCATCTCCGGAAGCTTTGAGTGAACTCCGCCAGAATCTGGAGTCTCTTCCTGAAGTAGAGGAAGCGCTGCTGGACACTTTGTGGCTGCAGCGTCTTCAATCGCTTATGACGCTGGGACGTAGAGCTGTCCAGCTGCTGGCAGTCCTACTGCTGGCCGCAGTGGTCTTGGTACTGGGAAACACCATTCGCCTGGCCATCGAGAGCCGCCGGGATGAAATAATTATCGTAAAACTCGTGGGCGGTAGCGATGCCTTTGTGCGGAGACCTTTGCTCTATACGGGCTTATGGTTCGGTCTTGGTGGTGGCGCGGTAGGTGCTATTTTGGTCGCTCTGGGTACATTTTTGCTCGCATCGCCTGTTAATGCCCTGTCTGCCGCTTATCAAAGCAGTTTTACACTCCAGGGCCTCGGACTCGTAGACAGCTTGCAGTTGGTCTTACTCGGCGCCTTTTTAGGCCTTGCGGGAGCTTGGCTGGCCGTTGCGAGGCACCTAAAAGCTATAGAGCCCCGGTGATGAGGGGTGATCAGGTGATCCGTTCTTATAACAAAATAGTATAGATAACTCCGTAAAGGGAACTTTCTCAGATTTAGCACTCTAATACTGAGAGTGCTAGAATCCGTCCCCCGTTGTGGAGTAGACCGTGACAGAACTGATGACTTCATCACTAACGACATCAATCGCGACACCAGTAGCAGCAGCTTACGATGGCTTGCTTGGTACCGATGATAATTCATCGGCGTCGTCGGGCACGCAAATGTTGGCCGTCGACCAGATGGTACCCGGAGCGAATCTCGCCGCTTATGTACAGGCGGTGGCTCGGGTTCCTGTTCTCAGTGCCGAGCGCGAGCACGAGTTGGCCGAGAAGCTGTTTTATGATGGTGACGTACAAGCTGCCCGCGAACTGGTTATGTCTCACCTACGCTTTGTGGCGCACATTGCGCGGAGTTATCGCGGATATGGTCTGGCGGAAGCGGACCTCATACAGGAAGGCAATGTCGGTTTGATGAAGGCGGTAAAGCGCTTTGATCCCACTAAAGGCGTGCGTTTGGTGTCCTTTGCGGTGCACTGGATCAAGGCCGAGATACACGAATACATTTTGCGTAACTGGCGGATTGTCAAAGTGGCCACCACCAAAGCACAGCGCAAGTTGTTCTTTAATCTTCGTGGTCAAAAGAAGACTTTGGCCTGGCTGAGCGCTGACGAGGCTAAAGCCGTCGCGAATGACTTGGGCGTTGATGTTCAGGAGGTCCACCGTATGGAGGGTCGATTGAGCAGCCATGACGTGGCTTTTGACGCACCCGTAGGCGCTGACGACGAAGAGGGTTGGCAGGCTCCGCAGTACTATCTCGAAGATCACACTGCAGATCCTGCGATCGATGTGGAAGAAACTGAGTGGCAGGCCGATAGTCAGGCGCAGCTGCATTCAGCGATTGCAGAGCTCGATGAGCGCAGCCGTAACATTCTTGCCCAACGTTGGCTCACGGACGACAAGGCCACACTGCACGAATTGGCTGCAGAGTACGGCGTGTCGGCAGAGCGTATCCGACAACTCGAACAGGCAGCGATGAAGAAAATTCGTCAGGTACTGATAGCCTAGTCGCCTCTTCGGCAATACCAGGGCGCGATAGCGCCGAGTTTTTCATGGCACAGCTTGGATTTTTCTTAGGGTCACTGGGTGGTTTGTTAAGCGTTGCTTTTGGCGCCTTTGGTGCCCATGGGCTTCGTGATCGTCTGGATGCTTATTCGCTAGGGGTTTTCGAGACCGCTGTTCAGTACCAGTTTTATCATAGCCTCGCGCTTCTTATAGCGGGCCTTCTTCTTGTTCAATTCCCGGCTTCCAGTCTTCTGAAGTCCAGCGTGGTGCTCTTTGTCTTGGGCATGTTTCTTTTTTCCGGAAGTCTCTATGTTCTGAGTTTTACCGGGATACGTTGGTTGGGCGCAATCACCCCTCTTGGTGGACTTGCATTTATTGCGGGCTGGACCTGCTTGGCCGCTGCAGGTTGGCAGCTTCTAGGCCAGTGATTCTATGACGGATAGCGCGCAGAATCCGAGACGCATCAAGAGCTTTGTATTGCGTGCCGGTCGCATGACCGAAGCTCAGCAGCGGGGCTTCGATGAGGGCTGGACGCTCTGGGGTGTTGAGTATCGCCCAGAGCTATTGGATTTCGATGAGCTCTTTGGGGGTACTGGCGAACGAGTCCTGGAAATCGGGTTTGGCATGGGCCAATCACTTCTGGATATGGCCGCCGCCCGACCCACTGCGCAGTATCTGGGAGTAGAAGTTCATCGGCCGGGTGTTGGCAGACTCCTTCATGGGGTGCAGGAGCGAGGACTCAGTAACATCCGGGCAATTTGCCATGACGCAGTGGAGGTTCTCGAGAACTGTATTGCTCCGGGGTCCTTGCAGCGCATACAGATTTACTTTCCCGATCCGTGGCACAAGAAGCGACACAATAAACGCCGCTTGATTCAACCGGTGTTTACCGAACTCTTGGTTAGTCGTTTAGCTCCTAGCGGCGTTCTTCATCTTGCCACCGATTGGGAGCCCTATGCCGAGCACATGCTAGAAGTGCTCAATGCCAACCCCTCGCTGGAAAACTGTAGTCCTGATGGGGACTATGTGCCGCGGCCCAAAGAACGTCCGTTAACGAAGTTCGAACTTCGCGGCCAGCGTCTGGGCCATGGGGTATGGGACTTGCTCTATCGACGCGGTAGCGACACTACGCCCTAAGAAGAACCTTCGGGGAAAAACGCAGAGACTACATCGTCAAGGAAGCGCTGCCCGAGATCCGTCGTGCGGATGTGTTCTTGATTTTGCTGGAGCAGTCCGCGGTCGACGAGCTTTCTCAGTGTGGTTTCCAAGCGATTGGCATCGAGACCGGTTCGGGCTTCGAACAAGGCGAGACTAAAGCCTTCCCTAAGCCTTAGGGCATTCAGCACGAATTCTCCCTGGCGATCCGCGTCATCCAGCCCGCGAAGAGCTTTGCGTTTGATGCCGCCTGCTGCAAGGTAATCTTCGGGTTGTCGCGTTTTGGCATAGCGGAAAATTTCACCACTCTCGGTGCTTAGTTTGCCGTGGGCTCCCGCGCCAATGGCCATATAGTCTCCGAAACGCCAGTAGTTGAGGTTGTGCTGGCACTCTTGACCTGGCTGCGCCCAAGCCGAAATTTCGTAGCGGTGAAATCCCGCAGCGCGGAGAACACGGGCTCCTTCTTCTTCAAGGCTCCCTAGAATCGACTCGGCGGGAAGCCGCGGCGGATTGGAGTAGAACCGGGTATTCGGTTCAATAGTCAGCTGGTACCACGATAGATGGTGTGGACTCAGGGATAGCGCGCTGCGAATGTCATTCAGTCCAAGCTCCAGACTCTGCTCTGGTAGACCATGCATGAGATCGATGTTGTAGCTTTTTGCGCCAGAATTCCTGGCCGCGGACGCGGCTTCACGGGCTATCTTGCAGTCGTGGATCCTACCCAGTGCACTCAGGCAAGCATCATCGAAACTCTGTATGCCAAGGGAGAAACGCGTGACCCCCGCGTCAGCATAGCCTTCAAGACGCGCGGCCTCCGTGCTACCGGGATTGGCCTCTATGGTGACCTCGGCATCGGCCGCTAGTCCTATGTTCCTTACCGCATCCATCAGGCGCTTTATGCCGTTTACGCTAAATAGGCTGGGCGTTCCTCCGCCAATAAACACGGTTTGTATGTCGCACCGCTGATCTTTTGCTTCTTCCCTTAAGTCAGCAATGAGCGCATCGATATATGCGACCTCTGGTATTTCCTGCGCTTCATGGGAGTTGAAATCACAGTAGGGGCATTTGCGCTCGCACCAGGGCAGGTGCACGTAGAGGCCAAGTTGGGGCGCCCGCATTCGCGCAGCTCGTCTTAGGACTGACCGAGCAACGCGAGCATTTCTGCCGCCGCAAGGCCACGGTGGCTGATAGCGTTTTTCTCCGCGGAATCAAGCTGGGCGGCGCTGACGCCATGACTGGGTACAAAAAACAGTGGATCGTAGCCAAAGCCACCATCACCATGGGGTTCGTGGAGTATCAGTCCTTCCCAGCGACCCTGGGCAATAAGGGGGACAGGATCTTCAGGGTGCTTCAGGAGGACGAGTACACAATGAAACCGCGCAGCACGGGCGCCATCGGGAACGTCCTTCATGGCGAGTATCAGCTTGCTCTTGTTTGCTTCATCATCACCGTCGCTGCCGTCTGCGTAGCGGGCCGAGCGAACCCCCGGAGCCCCGTTCAAGGCGTCCACTTCCAGACCCGAGTCATCGGACAGCGCAGGTAAACCCGTTTGTTCGGAAACGGCCCGCGCTTTGAGGATCGCGTTTTCCACAAATGTGAGTCCCGTTTCTTCGGCAGGGATAACGCTGAATTCAGATTGCGGGCGAAGGTTCACGGGCATTTGCCCAAACAAGCGCGCGAGCTCTGTGACCTTTCCCTGATTGCCACTGGCCACGACGATATCGCCAGAAAGCCAAGGAGTTGATGCGATCGAGGAAGCGTTAGTCATTGATGTACATCTGTTGCTTAAACTCAAAATTCAGAACTTCGTCCGATCCCGACGGCGTGAAATCAAACTCAAAGAAGCGCCATTCCCGATTGATAAACTTGAACTCGCCGATGTAGTAAATGGCAGGTCCTTCCCTGACCTCGACAAAATCGAAGTTTACCTGCGCTTGCGTAAGGTCCCAGCTTCTACCGTCCAGATCCATTTCTCGAGCGACGGTACTGCCGTCCTCTAAATGCTCTCGCAGCGACAGATTGATAATGGCTCTGCGGCTGCCTCGGGCAAGGCCATATTGAGCGGCGATTTCAGGCTCAATGAACGTGGTGTTGACGACACTGTAATGCAGCTCGTAGTCGCCGAATCGTTCCGAGAGTTGCGCTTGTACAGGCGCAACAACAAACAAGCACAGCATTACAAAGGAGCTGAGCCAGCCAAGGTGTGGCCGCCGTTGCTTGTTCATGGGTAAAGCACTCCTGATGGTCATTTGCTGATGTGATAAATCGCGGTTGTGGCAAAGAGATTGGGCCAGCGTCGCGCAAGACTGGTACCACGGTCATCTCCACCGATCATGTCGCGACCCAAAATACGTATGCCTCGCTGCTTGCATAGTGTTTCGAAGTCCCTGACGGTACAGAAATGGATATTTGGCGTGTCATACCAGCTGTAGGGCATGAAGCGAGAGACCGGCATGCGTCCCCGTGTTGCCAGGTGTAAACGGCTGCGCCACTGACCAAAGTTAGGAAAAGTAACGACACATTCCCTTCCGACGCGGAGCATTTCTTCCAATACCTGATCTGGGTACTGCACCGCTTGTAATGCATGGGCCATAACTACCATGTCGAAGCTGTGGTCCGGGAAGTTCGCTAGGCCACCATCGAGGTTCTGCTCGATGATGTTAAGCCCGCGACCCATAGCGGCGGTAATCGCATCGGGATCGATTTCGATACCCATGACTCGCGCGCCTCTCTCTTTCTCGATCAGGGCCAGGAACTCGCCGTCGGCGCAGCCCAAATCCAGAACACGGGCGCCTGATTTTATCCAGCGTAGTATGTGAGTGAGATCCTGACGCATCAGCCCTGCACCCGCTTAAGGTAAGCATCTAATACCGCCAGGTAGCGCGGGATGGGCAGGAGGAAAGCATCGTGCCCCTCGTCCGCTTCGATTTCCGCGTAGCTCACCGGACGTTCTGCCGCCAGTAATGCGTCGACAATCTCTCGAGACCTCGCCGGTGAAAATCGCCAATCCGTGGAGAAAGAAAGCACCAGAAAGTTGCAGCTTGCCTGGGTAAACGCTGCTACCGCATCTCCCTCATAGGGCGCAGTCAGATCAAATTGATCGAGGGCACGCGTCATGAGTACGTAGCTGTTGGCGTCGAATGCTGATGAGAATTGCTGCCCCTGATACCGCAGATAGCTTTCGATCTGGAATTCCTGTGCCTCGGCACCGGCGTCGCCCGGCTGCAACTCCCTGCCGAATCGAGAGGCCATTGCATCGTCAGAGAGATAGGTGATGTGGCCGACCATTCTTGCGAGTGCGAGTCCTTGGGTGGGTTGCGTACCCTCACGTAGGTAATAGCCTTCGGCAAAGCCAGGATCAGACATGATGGCCCGGCGAGCGATCTCGTTGAATGCAATGTTCTGAGCGCTGAGCTTTGTTGCCGCGGCGATCACAATGCAATGACGCAAGCGGTCGGGATAGCGTAGGGACCAGGCCATGGCTTGCATGCCGCCTAAACTGCCTCCCACGACGGCTGCCCAGCAATCGATTCCCAGCCGATCCGCCAACCTCGCCTGAGCATCAACCCAGTCATCTACCTGTGGCTGAGGGAAGTCCGGGCCAAAGGTTTCCCCAGTCTGCGGGTTCTCGCTCGTCGGGCCCGTTGAGCCGTGACAGCCGCCAAGGTTATTGAGTGAAACAACAAAAAAACGTTGAGTATCGATGGGTTTGCCGGGACCGATGCAGGCGTCCCACCAACCCGGCTTGCGGTCTTCCTCCCTGTGATAACCCGCCGCATGATGGTGACCGGAGAGCGCATGGCAAATCAGAATGGCATTGCTCGCGGTCGCGTTAAGCTCGCCGTAGGTTTCGAAAATCAACTCGTAGGTCGATAAGCTTTGCCCACAGGCGAAGTTCAGCGGCTCATCGAAGTGTTCGCTACGGGGGCTAACTATGCCAACGGAGTTTTCGCGCACGGGGCATCCTGACCTTAAATGCCCATCACCAGCGCCGGATGAAGACCCAGTCCCGCGGCAAAATTCCGCAGGGCGATTTGAACAATGTTAATGATGATAAAAACCAGTATGGGCGAAAAGTCCATCCCGCCCATAGAGGGAAGCATCCGTCGGAACGGGGCCATGACAGGCTCGGTGATTTGAAACATAAGGTAGGCTGCGGGGTTTGATGTCCCCGGGGCTATCCAACTCAGGATGATCATGCCGAGAAGGGCAAAGAAGTAGATTTTGACGAGCAAGCCTACGACGCTCACAGCCGACCACGCGAGCAGCAGGCTCACGGGCGGGAGACCCACACCGTTGAGCAGGAGCATCGCTATGATACCTAAAACCTGAATAACGATCGCCAGTACAAATGACGCAAAGTCCAGCCGACCCCGAGCCGGAATGATACGGCGCACAGGCACTACCAGCGGGTTTGTCGCCCGCACCAGAAACTGACAAACCGGATTGTAAAAGTCCGCCAGCGACAGCTGCAAAACAAAGCGCATCAACATGATCAGCAGATAGATCCCCAACAGGGTCTGGACCAGGTAGATAGCGATTTCGTTGAATGCGTTCATAGTTCTCCGCTGTTTATAACTAAACTCTGCAAGCAGCCTTGCACTTGCTCATCGTTTACTGCGCTTCGCGCTGGGTTCAGGAAAGCTCCCTGCCCATCTCTTCGGAGCGCGCATAGCAGTCTTGCATTGCTTTGCTGACCAGTTTATCGAGGCCGCCAGTGCTAAATGCCATAACTGCGCGCTCAGTCGTTCCATTGGGGCTACAAACCCGACGCCTGAGCTCCGAGGCCTCGACGTCACCCTCGGCGACCATGCGTCCCGCGCCGATACAAGTTTGAGCACAGAGTGTACGCGCACTTTCCGCATCCAGACCCATACGCTGCGCTTCGTCAATCATCGCTTCCATGAACTGAAAGAAATAGGCCGGCGCGGATCCCGCTACTGCAGTCACGGCGTGCAGTAAGGACTCGTCATCGACCCAACGGACAATGCCCACGGCGCGCATAATGTCCTCAGCGCGTTGCCGGTTCTCGGCACTGACGGAGCTTCGAGCAAACAGGCCAGTGGCGCCTCCGCCAATCTGAGATGGCGTATTGGGCATACAGCGAACAACTTCCGACTTTGCTCCCAGCCAGTCGTGGATGCTATCGGCGGCCACACCCGCCGCTACCGACACGACGAGATGATTGGCGCCGAGCACCGGGGAAAGTTCTTCACAGACTTCTCTGATCAAGTTGGGCTTTACGCCGAGCACCACCACGTCAGCCGTTTCGGCAACGCTTACATTGCTGTGCGCTAAATCAGTGAGCCCGATTTTTCTCAGCTCTGCAAAAGGACCATCACCGGGATTGCTGGCACGGATGGAGTCGGCGTCGAAGCCGCTAGTAACGAGCCCGCCGATGATGCTGCGCGACATGTTGCCGGCACCAATAAATGCCGTGGTGAATCCGCTCACGGAAATGCCCTAAAAAGCTATGAATCAAGGCGCAACAGTATACATCCTGACTACGGCTAGCTTCACACTTGTCGTGCACCAAAGATGGCGGTGCCAATCCTCAGTATCGTACTACCTGCGGCGATGGCGGCTTCCATATCCGCAGACATGCCCATGGATAGCGTATCCATTGAGGGGTGTTTTTGCCGTGCGTCCGCAAACAGCGACGCCAGAGCATCGCAAGACTGTTTCTGAGCAGTGAAGCCCTCGGCGGGTGCCGGAATTGCCATCAAACCTCTTAATCGAAGATTGGGGAGATCGGCGGCAAGGTCTAGGAGCTTGGGAAGCTCTTCGGGTGCTACGCCAGATTTGCTGGGCTCCTGTGAGACATTGACTTGTATGCACACGTTTAGCGGCGCTAGCGACGGGTCCCTTTGTTCGCTCAGTCTGCGGAGTAACTTCTCTCGGTCTACGCTGTGTACCCAATCGAAGTGCGCGGCGATGGGGCGTGTTTTGTTGGATTGAATAGGGCCAATAAAGTGCCAGGTCACTGCGAGGTCACTACAGGTCTCGATTTTTTCCAGCGCCTCTTGAAGGTAGTTCTCTCCAAAGTCGGTCATTCCAATGGCCGCAGCGCTGCGCACGGCGTCTGCGGGCTGTGTTTTGCTAACAGCCATGACCGTAACGCTTGCAGGCTCGCGTTGGTATTTTTCCACCGCACTACTTACCTGCTGGAGCACCTTTGCTATATTGGTTGCAATAAGATCGTTGTTCATACCGCCATGGTAGTGGAAGCAATAGCGGAAGCGGTAGATGAAACGGTAAGAACAACGTATTGAACACGTGTGTAGATGCGTGCCTTAAAGAACAACAAGGGAGTGTACGGGCGGCATATGGATATTACTGAACTGCTGGCGTTCAGCGCCAAACAGGGAGCTTCGGATTTGCACCTTTCCGCAGGCCTGCCGCCCATGATCCGCGTTGATGGCGATGTACGTCGCATCAACTTGCCGCCGCTTGAACACAAGCAGGTGCACGATCTTATCTACGACATCATGAACGATAAGCAGCGAAAGGACTTTGAGGAATTTCTGGAGACAGACTTTTCTTTCGAGGTTCCCGGCGTGGCACGCTTCCGGGTCAATGCCTTTAACCAGAATCGTGGTGCGGGTGGCGTTTTTCGAACCATTCCCTCCAAGGTTCTCACCATGGAAGACCTGGGCATGGGCCAGGTGTTTCGTGACATCAGCATGATGCCTCGGGGTCTGGTCCTGGTGACGGGGCCAACGGGCTCAGGAAAGTCCACAACTCTTGCCGCGATGATCGACTTTATTAACGATCACAAGTACGAGCATATTCTCACCATTGAGGATCCTATCGAATTTGTTCACGAGAGCCGGAAGTGTCTGGTGAACCAACGGGAAGTTCATCGTGACACCTTAGGCTTTGCCGAGGCACTGCGCAGCGCT
Organism: Congregibacter brevis; assembly: GCF_045689245.1. Lineage (GTDB taxonomy): Bacteria > Pseudomonadota > Gammaproteobacteria > Pseudomonadales > Halieaceae > Congregibacter > Congregibacter brevis. The sequence continues at coordinate 638,391 of NZ_CP136865.1, forward strand.
TTGCGAGAAGACCCCGATATTATTCTGGTGGGCGAGATGCGTGACCTGGAGACCATTCGTCTTGCCCTCACAGCAGCGGAAACCGGTCACCTCGTGTTTGGCACCCTGCACACCACTTCAGCAGCGAAGACGATTGACCGGGTGATTGACGTTTTCCCCGCCGCTGAAAAGTCCATGGTGCGTTCAATGCTCTCTGAGTCCCTGCAGGCCGTGGTATCCCAAACGCTGATGAAGCGTACTGCCGGTGGGCGTGTGGCAGCGCACGAAATCATGCGCGCTACCTCGGCGATACGTAACCTCATTCGCGAAGACAAAGTTGCGCAGATGTACTCTGCTATTCAGACCGGCCAGGCCGTGGGCATGCAGACTATGGACCAGTGTCTTAAGGAGCTGGTCGACAAGCGGGTAATTTCCCGCGACGTTGCGCGAGAGAAAGCGCGCATGCCTGAGAATTTCTAGCAAGCGTGTAAATTCGAAATCGCCAAACACCAGCCGCTGGAGCGTAACTGATGCAAATTGATGACCTGTTAGCCAAGATGGTGGAGTCCGGCGCTTCCGATGGTTTTATAACCGCACGCGCGGCCCCTTCTATTAAGGTTGACGGTGAGATTCACGCCATTGGCAAAGATGGTTTGAGCCTTGAGCAAACTCGTCTGTTGGTTCTGGAGACGATGTCTCCTGCACAGCAGAAAGAGTTTGAACAAAATCAGGAATGCAATTACGCGGTGCACTCTGACAAGTACGGCCGATTCCGAGCCAGTGCCTTTATCCAGCGAGGCCAGCACGGTCTGGTTCTGCGTCGTATTAAGGATGAGATTCCGCGAATTCCAGAGCTGGGTTTACCCCCCATCGTCGCTGAACTCGCGATGGCTAAACGGGGTCTGGTTATTTTTGTGGGAGGTACTGGAACCGGTAAGTCGACATCTCTCGCCGCGATGGTAGGACACCGGAATCGCAATAGTCGGGGACACATCCTGTCTATCGAGGATCCCATCGAATTTGTGCATGATCACGCAGGTTGTCTCGTCACCCAGCGAGAAGTGGGCATCGATACAGAGACCTTTGAAGCGGGCCTGCAAAACGCGTTGCGACAGGCTCCCGACGTTATTCTCATCGGTGAAGTGCGCTCAGCGGAGACCATGGCTCATGCCCTGACTTTCGCTGAAACCGGACATTTGTGTTTATGTACTTTGCACGCCAATAACGCTAATCAGGCTATTGACCGTATTCTGAGCTTCTTCCCCGTTGCGCGGCATCACCAGGTGCTTATGGATCTGTCGCTGAATATGAACGCCATGATCGCGCAGCAGCTCTTACCCACCGCAAAGGGCGATGGCCGGGTACCTGTCATGGAAGTTTTGCTCAATTCGCCTCTGATCGCTGATCACATTCGAAATGGTCAGGTGCATCTGATCAAAGAAGTCATGGCGAAGTCCACGGAGCTAGGTATGCAGACGCTCGATCAGTCCCTGCTTGCGAAGTACTGTGATGGCGAAGTGACCGCTGATGAGGCCATACGCTGTGCCGACTCTGCAAACGAAGTGCGCTTGGGTATCAAGATGTTCGATAAGCGTCGGAGCAGCCACGCGAATACCGTGAACTTGCAGGTTGATCGTTAGCTTACTGCTTGCGGAGCCAGTCTTTTAGAATCAATTCCGCGGCGAGATCGTCCACGGGGCTCTCGTGGTAGTCGCCTGAATGCCCGGCATCCTTCTGTTGCTGCTTGACCTCAAAACTACTCAGGCGCTCATCCACCATTTCAATTGTTATACCTAAACGGCCCTCGAGGCGCCTCGCGAACTTTCGCGCGCGCTGCGCAAACTCACTCACCGTTCCATCCATGTTCAGGGGGTCGCCGATGAGCAACAGATCAGGCTCCCACTCTTTGCAAAGTGCAGTGACTTCAGCCCAATTTGGCTGGCCATCTCGCGCTTTGAGAATCGTTAGGGGCTGGGTTGTCCCAAGGCCTGAGTTACCTACGGCGACGCCTATCTGGCGCGTACCATAGTCAAAGGCGAGTACCCGTTGCGCGGATGAATGCATGGTCACCCTACGCGTGTCCCGCTTCGGCGCTCATAAGGTTCATATCAATACCCAAAGCAGATGCCGCTGCGGCTACCCTGTTTTCGACGGCCGTATGAAAAATGATGTTGTTCTCGGCAGGTAAGGTAAGCCAGCTGTTGTTGGCGATCTCTTCTTCCAGTTGTCCTGCAGACCAGCCAGCGTAGCCCAGGGCTACGACGAAGTCTTTTGGACCCTCTCCACAGGCAATGGCCTTGAGTACGTCCCGCGAGGTTGTAAGCTGCACCTTCGGTGTCACTCCCAAGGAAGAGTCCCAGGAATCTTCGCCTTTGGGGTGCAGCACAAAACCGTGGTCAATTTGCACCGGACCGCCTGCTAGTACAGGCTGATCGTGAAACCTGGGATCACAGTCGATATCCAGATGGTCGAATATCTCTCCGAGGGACAGATCCAGTGGTTGATTGATCACGATACCCATGGCGCCGGCTTCGCCGTGTTCACAGATATAGGTGATGCTGCCACTAAAAAGCCCCGAGTCCAGCCCCGGCATAGCTAAGAGGAAATGGTCTCGAAGGCTGTCACTGCTCGATATTTTCAAGCTGTTACCTCCTGCGAAGCGCATCATGCTGAGCTCTCCGGTTAGGAAAAACTGGCGACAACATGCTGCTAATTTGAGCTTAGCGGGTTTTGTTCGAATTGCCACGTTCGCACAATTTCAAGCTTGTCCGTGGTGGCCCGTAATTCCTCCGAAAATGGAGAATAGGGAGCGGCCAAACGTACGATTCGCATCGCCGCTTCGTCCAGTACCGCATAACCCGAAGACCTTAAAATCTTGATGCCTTCGAGGCTGCCATCGTTTCGCACAGTAACCAGCATCTCGAGGCTGCCATAGATTCCGTAGCGTAGCGACGCTTCGGGGTAGTACTGGTTGCCGACACTTTCAACGCGGGACCGCCAGTCCGCGAGATAGGCTGCGTCTACCGCTGCGCGGGCAGAGACCGCCGTAAGTCTGCGGACCCGGGGCTGATTGGAATATTGCTGGCGTTGTACATTGAGATCTGCCTGCAATTGCGCGAGCTTTTGAGCGAGACGCGCAAGCTCTTGTTCCGCTTCCGGCAAATCTTCAAGGTTTTGCTGCTCACCACTGCGATCAACGACTTTGCGTTGGGAGTTCGTAGACGTTACCGCGGGTGCCGCAAGTCTTTCGCGTCCGGAGGTGATAGTGGTTTGGCGCTGGGCACTTTCGGCGATGGGTTGCGGTAAGGCACTTTGCGCGCCCGAGGCGCGATCTCTCAATGCTTCGGAGCCGCTCCCCTTTTGATCCGCCTGCGCAATGTGGTCAGCGGTTACCGGCCGCAGACCCGGGGTTTGCACCAGAGTCACTTCAACCTGATGGCGAGCCGTTTGCCCACGCCAAACATCAAAGCTCACGCCGAAGATCAGAAATATATGCAGCGTGCTGGCAATAAGCACTGCCAGCATAAGTCGGTCGTTGCCATCGGCTACCGCTGCGTTCATTTCTTAGTTGCGACTTCCCACGCGATTTTCTATCGCCGTCATGAGTTGCCCGGCTATATCTGTGTCGTAGGCGGCGTCAATCTCTCGAATGCAGGTGGGACTGGTGACGTTAATTTCCGTGAGGTAATCCCCAATCACGTCCAGGCCCACAAAAATAAGACCCTTTTCCACGAGCGCGGGTCCTACTTGTGCGGCGATCCAAAGATCGCGTTCAGACAGAGCTTGGGCGCGGCCCGAGCCTCCTGCAGCAAGGTTCCCGCGAGTCTCGCCTTTAGTGGGTAAGCGGGCCAGGCCGTAAGGAATGGGCTTACCCTCGATCATTAGTATGCGCTTGTCTCCGTCCTTGATTTCGGGGAGATACCGCTGCGCCATAATGGTTTGGGTGTTCAGTTCGGTGAGCGTTTCAAGAATCACGTTCAGGTTGGGATCATCTTCCTTTACACGAAAGATCGAGGTCCCGCCCATGCCATCCAAAGGCTTAAAGATGACGTCGCCGTGAGTTTTATGAAATGCCTTCAGCTGAGCCGTATCACCACTGACTAAAACCGGTGGGCAGCAATCGGGAAACTCCGTCGCGAATACCTTTTCGTTACAGTCGCGCAGGGACTGGCAGCGGTTAACGATGAGTGTGCCCTGTCGCTCCGCGGCTTCAAGAATGTAGGTCGCATACACATACTCGTTGTCAAAAGGTGGATCTTTGCGCATCAGGATTACATCGAGATCCGCCAAGGAACGATGACTTGCCTCTCCGAGGGAGTACCAACGGTCGGGGTCGCGAAAGACCTGTAATTCGGCCATGCGACCCAGAGGCGCGCCCTGATCCAGAGAGAGATCTCCCGGTTCCATGTAAAACAGCGACCAACCACGGTCTGCGGCGGCCCAAAGCATGGCCATGGTGCTGTCTTTTTTGTAGCTAATGGCCGAGATGGGATCCATCACTACGCCTAGTTTAATGCTCATGCCGTGATCTCGATGATTAAAGCGCCACCCTACGAAAAGCCTTTGACGGCCGCAAGCATCAAAGGCTGAGATCGCCCCAGCGTGCCTGCGCTGCGGCAAGCCCAGCAATCGGAGCGGTTTCTGTGCGAAGAATACGCGGTCCAAGTTGCAAGGCGTCAAAGCCTGCTTCCGTTGCTGCGCTGACTTCAGCACTACTAAACCCACCCTCTGGCCCGACAAGGAGAGTTAATCTCCCGCAGCTTTCGGGTAAGGGTTGGCTATTCCCATCAGGATGCAAGATAAGGCGAAGGCTATCGTCTTGTTCCATGGCACCTTGAAGAGCCTCTGAATAAGACATCGGTATCGCGACGGTCGGTAAACGATTGCGCCCGCACTGTTCGCAGGCACTCACCGCAATGCGCTGCCAGTGATCACGCTTTTTCGCCAGGCGCTTCGAATCAAGACGTACACCGGTTCGCTCGCTGATTATTGGCCAGATTTCGTTAACGCCCAGCTCTGTGGCCTTTTGCACGATGGTATCCATACGGTCTCCGCGGGACAGCGCAATAATCAAGACCGAATACAGTGGGGACTCCCGTGTTGGATCCGAGACATCCTGAACCTGCACTAACACCTGACCTTTCTCTACCGATGTGACTTCAGCGTGAGCTTCGATACCACTGCCATCGAAAAGACACAGGGAGTCTCCTTCGCGCATACGCAGTGCTTTTGCAATGTGTCGTGAGGGGTCTTTCTCCAGCGCGAGGCTAAGGCCTGGCCTGAGTGTTTGCGCAGTAAAAAAGCGCGGACGCAGCATGGCGTCCGCTTAGAGCCCGAGGTTTCTGCAGATTTGCAGAGTCGGTTGTGATTGATTCATGGTGTAAAAGTGTATGCCGGGCGCCCCACTTTCCAGAAGCGTCTGGCAGAGCTGTGTGACTACATCGATGCCGAAAGATCGAATGCTCTCCTGATCATCAGCAAAGCCTTCGAGGCGCTTACTGATCCAACGGGGGATCTCTGCACCACAGTTTTTAGAGAAACGCGCTAGATTGGCGTAGTTAGTGATAGGCATGATGCCTGCGTAAATTGGCTTATCGATACCAATGGCTGCGCAGCGATCCAGAAAATAGAAATACGCTTCTACGTTGTAGAAATACTGGGTAATCCCGCTATCTGCACCGGCATCGAACTTGCCTTTGAGATACTGGATGTCAGCTTCGTAGCTTTCGGCTTGCGGATGAATCTCCGGATAAGCCGCGACCTCGATATGAAAATGGTCGCCAGTTCGTTGACGGATAAATTCCACCAGCTCGTTGGCGTATACCAAACGGGCGCCGCCCCCGGCCCCCGATGGTAAATCACCTCGCAAAGCCACCAGACGATTAATGCCGGCGGCCTTGTAGTCTTCCAATAGCGCAGCGATGGTCGCCTCATCATCCAAACCAAAGCTTAGATGGGGAGCTACCGAAAGTCCCTGGGCATTGAGGCCCTCAACGATACCCCGGGTGTTATCCCGGGTTGAGCCCCCGGCTCCATAAGTCACCGAGTAGAACTCGGGACTTATGGCCTGTAACTCCGGGGTCGTAACGTTGAGCAGCTTTTCCCTTCCCGCATCGGTCTTTGCGGGAAA